>JAJECF010000058.1 GCA_022822125.1 Alphaproteobacteria bacterium | reverse complement strand
CCATACGCTCGCAGTTCCCGAGCGCCGTGGGCGGCGACGACGCCGCGAAGCTGCGCGTCTCCTATTACGACTATGTCGCCCATGGCGGCCCCGCGCCGCAGATCGTGGTGCTGCAGGACCTCGACGGCCCGAGGGCCGGCTTCGGCGCCTTCTGGGGCGAGGTCAACTCCAACATCCACAAGGCGCTCGGCTGCCTCGGCGTCGTCACCGACGGCTGCATCCGCGACATTCCGGACTGGGCGGACGGCTTCCAGGCCGTAGCCGGCTCGATCAAGCCCGCGCACGCCCATGTGCATGTGGTGAGCTATGGCGGGCAGGTGAGCGTCGCCGGCATGGTCGTCAACGACGGCGACCTTGTGCATGCGGACCAGCACGGCGCGGCGGTCATTCCGATCGACCAGGCGCGCGAGGTGCCGAAGGCGGCGGCCGAGGTGGCGGCCAAGGAGAAAATCGTGCTGGATGTCTGCCGCGGCTCCGGCTTCACCTTCGAAAAGCTGAAACGCGCCATGCTCGGCCCCGAAGACGTGCACTGAGGGCGCGGGGACCCCGCGCCATGCGCCTTCCCCTCCTGCCGCTGGCCGCGATGGCCGGGCTGGTCGCGCTCTCCAATGTGCTCGTCCAGTATCCGATCAATGACTGGCTGACCTGGGGCGCGTTCACCTACCCGGTCTGCTTCCTAGTCACGGACCTCACCAACCGGATGCACGGTGCGGCGACGGCGCGGCGGGTCGTCTATGTCGGCTTCGCCGCGGCTGTCCTGCTGTCCATCGTTCTGGCGACGCCGCGAATCGCGGTCGCCTCAGGCCTGGCGTTCCTGGTGGCCCAGCTGCTGGACGTCACGATCTTCGACCGGATGCGGGAGCAAGCCTGGTGGCAGGCGCCGCTCGTATCCTCGATGCTCGGCTCGGCGGTCGATACAGCGCTGTTCTTCTCGATCGCCTTCTATGGCACGGACGTGCCCTGGGTCACGCTCGGGATCGGGGATTTCTTCTGGAAGGCCGCCTTCGCCCTCGCCATGCTGATTCCGTTCCGGCTGCTGATGCCGGCAACGGCCGGGCGGGTGGCTCAGTAGTGGGAGACGCCGCCTTCCGCCGGGATGACCGCGCCATTGACCATGCGCGACTCGTCCGAGGCCAGGAAGAGCCCGATATTCGCAATGTCCTCCGGCGGGCCGATGCTGAACGGATAGCTCTCGAAAGTCGCGAAGGGCCCTTCCTTCGGGCGCTCCCCGTCGGGCCCCGGATAGCGCGCAAGGATGCGCTCGGTCAGGATGAGTCCGGGGCAGATGACATTGGCGCGCACGCCCTCGTCGGAATAGGAGCCGGCGAGCGAGCGGGTGAAGGAGATCAGCCCGCCCTTCGCCGCCGAATAGACATGGCTGGGCACGAATCCGCGCAGGGCCGCGACCGAGGAGATGTTGATGACCGCGCCGCCGCCGCCCGCGATCATGTGCGGCACGACATGGCGGCACATCAGCATCGGGCCCTTGAGGTCGAGCGGGATCGTGCGGTCCCAGACTTCGAGATCGACCTCGTGGATCTTCGTGTCCTCGGGGACCGACCCGCCGGCGCAGTTGAACAGGATGTCGATGCGCCCGAACTCGGCCATCGCCGCCGCCGCGCAGGCCGCGGCAGAGGCATCGTCGGTCACGTCGGTGCGGTGAAAGACCGCGCCGGTTTCCGCTGCCGTTGCAGCGCCCGACGCCTCGTCGATCTCCGCCGCCATCACCCTGGCGCCCTCGCGGATGAAGATTCCGGTAGCCGCTTTGGCGATTCCGGTTCCAGCCCCGGTAATCACCGCGATCTTGCCTTCGAGCCGTCCCATATCCTGCACTCCTCTCGCTGCCGCCGCCCGTCAATAGGCGGAGATGCCGCCCTCTCCCGGGATGACCGCGCCGTTCACCATGCGCGCCTCGTCCGATGCGAGGAAGAGCGCGATATTGGCGATGTCCTCGGGTTGGCCGACGCCGAACGGATATTTCTCGAAGGTGCCGATCGAGCCTTCGCGCGGGCGCTCCTCGTTCGGCTGGCGGTATCGGGCGCGGACGCGCTCGGTCAGGATGAGGCCGGGGCAGATGACATTGGCGCGCACACCTTCGTCCGAATAGGAGCCTGCAAGCGAGCGGGTGAAGGAGATCAGCCCGCCCTTCGCTGCCGAATAGACATGGCTGGGCACGAAACCGCGCAGCGCCGCCACCGAGGAGACGTTGATGACGGCCCCGCCGCCGCCCGCGATCATATGCGGCACGACATGGCGGCACATCAGCATCGGCCCCTTGAGGTCGAGCGGAATGGTGCGGTCCCAGACTTCGAGATCGACCTCGTGGATCTTCGCATCCTCGGGGACCGACCCGCCGGCGCAGTTGAACAGGATGTCGATGCGCCCGAACTCGGCCATCGCCGCTGCCGCGCAGGCGGCGGCCGAAGCCTCGTCGGTCACATCGGTGCGATGAAAGACCGCGCCGGTATCGGCCGCCGTCGCGGACCCGGTCTCCTCTTCGATTTCAGCCACCATCACCTTCGCGCCTTCGCGAATGAAGATGCCCGTGGCCGCCCTAGCGATTCCGGTTCCTGCGCCGGTGATGATCGCAGTTTTGCCTTCGAGCCGTCCCATCTTCCTGCGCTCCTCTCTGTTCCGGCATCCCGTCAATAGGCGGAGATGCCGCCCTCCGCCGGGATAACCGCGCCATTCACCATGCGCGACTCGTCGGACGCCAGGAAGAGCCCGATATTGGCGATATCCTCCGGCTGGCCGACGCCGAACGGATAGCTCTCGAAGGTGGAGACCGATCCCTCGCGCGGACGCTCCTCGTTGGGCTGGCGGTAACGGGCGCGGATGCGCTCGGTCAGTATGAGGCCGGGGCAGATGACATTGGCGCGCACGCCCTCGTCCGAATAGGAGCCGGCAAGCGAGCGGGTGAAAGAGATAAGCCCGCCCTTGGCGGCCGAATAGACATGCGCCGGATGGTTGCCGCGCAGCGCCACCACGGAAGAGATATTGACGACAGCCCCGCCGCCGCCCGCAATCATGTGCGGCACGGCATGGCGGCACATCAGCATGGGCCCCTTGAGGTCGAGCGGGATCGTACGGTTCCAGACATCGAGATCGACCTCATGGATCTTCGTGTCCTCGACGACTGACCCGCCGGCGCAATTGAACAGGATGTCGATGCGCCCGAACTCGGCCATCGCCGCCGCTGCACAGGCCGCCGTCGAGGCGTCGTCGGTCACATCGGTGCAATGGAACGCGGCGCCGGTCTCCGCCGCCGTCGCAGCGCCCGCCGCTTCGTCGATCTCCGCCACCATCACCCGCGCGCCCTCGCGAATGAAGATTGCGGTGGCCACCTTCGCAATCCCCGATCCGGCGCCGGTAATGATTGCGGTTTTTCCCTCAAGGCGTCCCATCTCTTGCCTTCCTCCCTGTCCCGGCGCTAGGGTTGCGCCCATGGTGCAAGAGCTTATCAATCCCTGCGGCATCTACCAGCGCAATAGTGGCGCGCTGGCGTCGCGGCGTCCGCTGGAGGATGTCAGGGTCGTCGGCCTGTTCTCCAATCTCAAAGCGAATGCGGACCTTTATCTGGAAGAGGTGTCGCACCGGCTGAAGGCGCGTTATCCGCATCTCGAGTTCGAGTTCTTCCGGAAGATTGCGAGTGAGCCTGCGGATTTCTCGCAGCAATGGCTGGATCGGGTCCACGCCGTCGCCGCCGCTTTCGGGGACTGAGGCTCCTGCACGTCGTGGTGTATCCATGACGCGATCAAACTCGAGGAGCGCGGCATTCCGGTAGCTGTCACCTGCACGGACGAGTTCTTCGCCCTCGGCAAGGCGGAGGCCGAATGTCTCGGTATGGCCGGCCTGCCTATTGCGGTCGTGCCTCATCCGGTGGCGAAGCTTCCGCCCGCCGGCGTGGAGGAGATCGCCGACGAGGCGATAGACCAGATCGTCCATATGCTGGAGGCGGATGCCGCAGAGCTCGCGGAAGAATGCCGCAACCGCCCGCTGCCGAAGCGCGGCCGGATGCGCTACCGCTCGCTGTTCGAGGGCGACTACAACGCGCCCGGCGCGCCGGAGCGGATTTCCGGTCCCGACTCGCCGGAGGCGCTGAACCGCGTCTTTTACCAGCGCGGCTGGACCGACGGCCTGCCCTTTGTCGCGCCCACGCCCGAGCGCTGGGACGCCATGCTGGGCGGACGCGACCCCGGCGAGGAGATCGGCCTGATCGAGCCGCGCCTCGGCCTTGCAACGGTCGGCAAGGTTGCGGCCAATGCCGTGATGGCCGGGGCGACGCCGGCCATGATGCCGGTCATTCTGGCTGCAACCCGGGCCATGACCGTCGAGCGGCTGAACCTTAAGGCGCTCCAGTCCACGACCCATCCCTGCGGCCTGCTGACCGTCGTGCATGGACCGATAGCGGAAGAGCTCGACATCGCCTCCGGCACCAATTGCATGGGCCAGGGCGCCCATGCCAACGCCGCCATCGGGCGCGCCGTCCGGCTGGTGCTGAACAATATTGGCGGCGCGCAGCCGGGTGTGCTCGACCGCGCCACCATGGGCACGCCGGCGAAATACAGCTACTGCTTCGCGGAGAATGAAGAAGCCAATCCGTGGACTTGTTTCCAGACCGGGCGCGGCTTCGAGGTGGAAGACAACGCTGTCACGCTGTGCGGCGTCGAAGGGCCGCACAATGTCAACGACCACTACAGCGAAACCGCTGAAGACGTTCTGCTGACAATCTGTGGCACCATGGCCACGCCCGGCTGCAACAACTCCTATTTCCACGGCGAATATCTGGTCGTGATCGGCCCCGAGCATGCGGAGGTCATCGCACGCGAGGGCTGGTCCAAGGAGGATGTTGAGCGCTTCATCATCGAGCGCGCGATCATTCCGCGCTGGCATATCGGCAAGGCGCAGATGGCACTCTATCGCCAGCAGGTGCCGGAGCGTTTCGTCGGGCCCGATGGCAGGGACGGCGTGCGCATCGTCAGCGAGCGGGAGCAACTCATGGTCATGGTCGCCGGCGGGGCCGGACGCCACTCGTGCGTCATTCCTTCCTTCGGCAGCACGCTCTCCGTCACCGAGGCGGTCCGGGACTGACCCTAGTTTGATCCGCAGGCGCATCGGGCGACGAAAGGGGGGCGAGCCAGGCTGTTGGCGTGACGTCCGGAATGATGATTGGGGATGGTGAGGCTCTTTTCTATTGATTTGAAATAATTCCTTGCAAAGGCTTGACTTCAGAAAATCTGTGCTGCAATGAGACAGTAGTGAGAAGGCGGCATCCGCGCGGGGCCGCCTTTTGGCTTTTCTGCGCAGGAAATCCAAGGCTGGGGATCGAAAGGAAAGATTCGTGATGACCGGGATGCAAGGCCGCGGACATCGGACGGAATGTCCGGAGCCGGTGTCCGAACCGGCAGCTCTATGCCTGAAATGACCGCAGGATATGCGCCACATGCATGCGAAACATGACATCGCATGACATCTACCGGTGGGGGATCTTCCGGACACCGGTCCCTCGATACGCGGCTGCGCCGCTACTCGGGATAAGGAAAACGGCCGTCGTGCAGCCACCCGGGATGGAGAGGGAAACGGCCGCTGCGCCGCGGCTCGGGATGCGCGACTTGTCTGCCCGCATCGCTGCCGCTCTCCTCATCCTGAGTAGCGGCGCCAGCCGCGTATCGAAGGAGACTCCTGATCGCGCGGGCGGCGGGGCGGCATCCTGCATGAAGCGCAACCCGGCGCCGCCAGCCTCATGCTCAAACCGACAACCGCCCATGCGCCTTCCGCATACGGATCATGACATCTCATGACATCCCATGACACTAGCCGTGGAGCGCCGGAGGTCGGCGAGAAGCGGCATGACGTCGCTGGCGAAGCGTTCGACCTGTTCCGCGCGCCGGTCGTAGGGGCCGACGAGATCGACCACAACATGCCGCGCCCCCGCCTTGTGGAAATCGCGGATCCGTTCGGCCACCTGCTCGCCGGTACCCAGCGCCGCATAGCGCGCAGCGGCCTTGCGGAAATCCATCGCATAGCGGCGGGACAGCGACTCGCTCGCAATGTCGAGCGCGCGTTCATAGCTGTCGTCGATGCGGGCGAACAGCAGATGGCCGGTGCCGAACGGCGTCTCGACACGCCCCGCCGCCTCGGCCGCCTGCCCTATCTCGTCCAGCGCCCGCGCGAACATTTCCGGCGTCACGACATAGGAGACATAGCCGTTCGCCAGCCGGCCTGCGCGCCGCAATGCCGGCGGACGCCGGCCGCCACACCAGATGGGCGGGCCGCCCGACTGCCGGGGCGGCGGCAGCATCGGCACGTCCTCGAAGGAAACATGACGCCCGCGATAGCTCGCCGGCCGTCCCGACCACAGCGCGCGGACCGCCTCGATGCCTTCCGTCAAGCGCCGCCCGCGTTCCTCGCGCGGCACGCCGCAGACCTCGTATTCCTTGGGGAACTCGCCGCCGACGCCGACGCCGAAGATGAAGCGGCCTTCCGTCAGATGATCGAGCGTCGCGGTCATCTTGGCGACCGGTCCCGGATGGCGCAGCGGCAGCAGATAGACGCCCGTGCCGAACACCATCCGCCGGCTCGCCACAGCCGCCTGTGCGATCGTCAGCAGCGGATCGAGGAACGGAATGGCGAAGGAGACATGGTCGCCCAGCCAGATCTCGTCGAAGCCTTTCGCATCCACGTCCTCGACGAACGACACGAGATCGTCGATGCGCGGCTGCCACGGGCCGGTTTCGGAATCCCCCTGGCGGTGGATCGTCTGGATACCGAGCTTCAGTCCCTCTTCGAGCCGGAGCGCCATGGCCTCCCTCCCCTGCGGTCGGCGTTTTGCGGTATAGAGCGTCATACGCAGGGGAGACGCAATGCAATGAGCGCCTTTGCATCGCTCGTGGACGACCGCGCCGGCGAGGGCGTCTTTCGGGTGGACCGCGCCGTCTATACCGACCCGGACGTCTTCGCAGCCGAAATCGAGACGATTTTCGAGGGCAACTGGATCTATCTCGCGCATGAGAGCCAGATCGCGGAGCCCGGCGACTATCTGGCCGTCTGGATGGGCCGCCAGCCGGTGATCGTCAACCGGCGGGCCGACGGGTCGGTCGGCGCCATGCTGAACGCCTGCGCCCATCGCGGCGCCCGCCTGACGCCTACCCGCCAGGGCAAGGCGACGACCTTTGTATGCCGCTATCACGGCTGGTGCTACGACACATTCGGCGCCTGCACGAAAATCAAGGACGAGCGCAGTTCCGCCTTGCCGCCCGGCGCATCGCGCGCTGATTTCGGCCTCAAGACGGTGCCGCTGGTGGACAGTTACAAGGGCTTCATCTTCGGCTCACTCAATCCCGGCGCGCCGTCGCTCGCCGAGCATCTGGGCGAAGCCCTGCCCGTCATCGACCTGCTCGCCGACCAGTCGCCGGAAGGTATGGAAGTCGTTCCGGGGCAGGCAAGCTATGTCGTGGACGGCAATTGGAAGCTCCAGACCGAAAACGGCGTGGACGGCTACCATGTCTCGACCGTGCACCGGAACTTCGTCACCACTATTCAGCGCCGCGATCTGAAATCACAGGCGAGCGGCACCAGGCGGACGGACAACAGCCGCTTCATGGGCGCGACCCGCAATGGTTGCTACGACCTCGGCAATGGCCACAACCTGATCTGGACCGAGCGCGGGATGCCGGAATCAGCGCCGCTCTGGGAAGCGCGCGAGCGCGTGCTGCCGCTGGTTGGCGAGCGCAAATGGACCTGGATGTGCGCACGGGGTCGCAATCTGCTGCTCTTTCCGAATGTCTTTTTGATGGACCAGTCCTCGACGCAAATACGGGTCATTCGCCCGATCTCGCCGAACCGCACGGAAGTCACGGTCTATTGCATTGCGCCCCGGGGCGAGAGCCGGGCGGCGCGCGCGGCCCGCCTTTCCAAGTTTCGCGATTTCTTCCTGATGAGCGGCCTTGCGACGCCGGACGATTCGGCGGCGCTGGAGGACACGCAGGCCGGTTGCGAAGGCCGCCTCGACCGCTGGAACGACCTCTCGCGGGGTATCGCGGCCATGCAGCAGGGCGGCGATGATGCAGCGTCCGATCTCGGCATCCGCCCGGTTTCGACCAGTCCGCGCTGGGACCACGAAACGCTCTATCACGGGCAATACCGCCAGTGGCGCCGCCTGATAGCGCATGCGGACGAGGCCGCCGCGTGAAGATCGACCCGGAATTGCAACTCGCCATAGAGCGCGTCATTCATCTCGACGCCTGGCTGCTGGACGAACGCCGCTTCGAGGAATGGCTGGAACTGTTCACCGATGACGTGGCTTTCTGGGTCCCGGCATGGACCGGCGAGGAAACGCTTGCCCGCGATCCCGAGATCGAACTGGCGCTCATCTACATCCAGGGCAAGGCAGGCCTCGACGACCGGGTGTTTCGCATCGGTACACGCGACAGTTACGCCTCCCTGCCTCTTCCGCGCTCATGCCATGTGGTCGGCAATGTGCTGATCCTTTCCGCAGGCGACGGCGAGGTCGAGGCAGTCGCATCCTGGACGGTGCATCAATATGCCACGCTCAAGGGCGCGCGCGTGCATGGCGGACGTTACCGCTACCTGCTCCGCCTCGAAGCCGGCGAATGGCGGATCGCCGCCAAGACGGTCGTTTTCCTGAACGATGGCGTCGATGTGGCTCTGGATATCTACAATGTCTGAACCGAATGCCGCACCGAAAGGCCTTCGCTTCGCGGTCGATTACGGGCCGCTTCTGGTTTTCTTCATCGCCTATTACGCCGCCGGCATCATGTGGGCGACGGCGGCGATCATGGCGGCCACCGCCGTCATGCTGGGCGTCTCCTGGTATTTCGAGCGCCGCCTCGCGCCGCTGCCGCTCATCACGGCGGGTCTGGTGGCGGTGTTCGGCGGGCTGACCCTGCTGCTGGCGGACGAGACCTTCATCAAGATGAAGCCGACCATCGTGAAGGCGCTGATCGCCGCCGTGCTGCTGGGCGGTCTCGCCTTCGGCAAACCCTTGCTGAAGCCGCTGTTCGGCGCCGTCTGGAAGATCGACGACGACGGATGGCGGAAGCTGACGCTGCGTTTCGGGCTGTTCTTCGTCGCGATGGCACTGCTGAACGAAATTGTCTGGCGCACGCAATCCACGGATTTCTGGGTCAACTACAAGCTGTTCGGCACGATCGGCCTGACATTCGCGTTTTCGCTGACCCAGATAACGGTATTCCGCCGTCATTGGGTCGAGGAATCCACCGAGAGTGACTAGCCCATCCCGGCTTCAGGCGGCTCTCTGTGTCGTCTCGAGAAGGTCGTTAACGACACGCTCCAAGTGGTTGAGTGTGTTGCATTCCCGCAGAAGGTCGCAATAGGGCCGGTAGCGGCGCATCTCGCTGTCTCCCGTGCCCCAGAGCGGCGGCGGCTCCGGATTGAGCCAGATGAGTCGCTTGCAGCGTTCGTGCATTTCCTTCAGGTATCCGGCCTTGGGATCCGTGTTGTTCGACCGGGCGTCTCCGAGAATGATAATCGTCGTATTCCGGTCCACGTCGGCGAGGAAGCTCTCACGGAAATTGGTGAGCGACTCGCCATAGTCCGTGGGCATGTAGCCGACCTTCTGCATCACCTTGTCAGCCGCCTTGTCCGCAATGTTGTCTTTGAAGTGCTCCGAGACTTCGATGAGATAACCGGAAAAGGCGAAGCTGCGGATGTCGTTCAGGAGCTCGTGCAGTTCGTACAGAAATTGCAAAAGGAACCGCGCGACGCTCGCCACGGAGCCGCTGACATCGCAGATCGCCATGACGCGGGGCCGGTCGAGTTTACGCTTCTTCCACTCCAACTCGAACAGTACGCCGTCATTGCCGTAATTGCGGCGCATGGTGCGGCGGATATCAAGCTGGCCGCGGTTCTTCATCTTGCGCCGGCGGGAGTGGAGCGCTACCAGCCGGCGGCAGATCTTCTCCACGATGCGACGCATCTGCTCCCGGTCGCGGCGGTCTAGATTGCCGAGCCGGGACCGCCGCAGCCGGTCTTCCCGAAGCTCCTGCGAAGTCGCCGCGCCCTGGAGCGAAAGCTGCTGCTCCACATAATTCCGCACCTGCTCGAACAGCCAGGCACGGCTTTCCTGCAAGGCTTGCCCGGCGCTGCCGCCGCCGCCCTGCCCGCCCATCGCCTGGATTTGCGCATCCACGCCTTCGACGCCCATTTGCTGGAGCACGCGCTGGGTATAGAGGCCGCGCTGGGTGAAGAAGCGGATGTTTTCCACCCCGACCTCCACCGCCGCTTCCTGCATGGCAAGCGCAAGTGCTGCCCGGTCGCCGGCCTCCAGCATGGCAAGCAGGTCGCCGCCCTCGGCCTGGCCGTTTCCTTCCGGCGCTTCGCCCTCCTGGTGATCATGAAAACTCTCGAAGGCAAAGAACTCGTCGAAGATGCGGGTGAACCCCGTTTTCTCTTCAGCCGTCTTGGCGAGCGCCATGGAGAGGGCATCATGCAGCCCCTGCCGGTCGGACCAGCCCATAAGCTCGGCCGTCTCCATCGCATCGAGCGTCTCGGCGACCGAGACCCGGATCTCGGCTCCGCGCAGCGCGGAAAGGAAATTAGTGAAGGTGCGCTCCATTAGGCGCGCGCGCCGTCCGCCTTCTTCGCCTGGCGCGTGAACCCGTAGAGTTCCGCATCGACAGACTGTATGTCCTCCTCGAATTTGAGGAAGACATTGAGCGTCTGCCGCACCATGTCGGGGTCCAGTTCGTCGGCATGCAGCAATAGCAGCACGCGCGCCCAGTCGATGGATTCACTGACCGACGGCTGCTTCTTCAGGTCGAGCTCGCGCACCTGTTGGACGAAGGACACGAGCTGGTGTTTCAGATGGCGTGGAATTTCCGGGATACGGGCCTGGATGATCTCCCGTTCGAGCGGCGCATCGGGGAACGGAACATAAAGATGCAGGCAGCGCCGCTTGAGCGCATCACTCATCTCACGGGTATTGTTGGAAGTCAGGAACACGACCGGGCGGCGCGCGGCCTTGATCGTTCCCAACTCCGGAATCGAGACTTGGAATTCGGAGAGGATTTCCAGAAGGAAGGCCTCGAATTCGTGGTCCGACTTGTCCACCTCGTCGATCAGCAGCACGGCGCCGCCGGGCTCGCGCAATGCCTTGAGCAGCGGCCGCGGCGCCAGGAAGCGCTCGGAGAAGAACACATCCGCATGGGCATGCAGTCGGTCCATGGACTCTTTGAGCCCCTGCGCCTCGCCCAGCACCTCGCCCAGCTTGTCCCGCAGGATTTGCGTGTAGAGAAGCTGCTTGGCGTAGCGCCATTCATAGAGCGCCTTGGCCTCGTCGAGGCCTTCGTAGCATTGCAGCCGGATGAGCGGCAGGTCGAGATAGGCCGCCGTCGTGTTCGCAAGCTCGGTCTTGCCAACGCCGGCAGGACCTTCGACGAGAACAGGCTTGCCCAGATGGCTGGCCACATAGATCGCCGTTGCAATCTGACGCGAACAGATATAGCCGAGTTCCGCATAGCCTTCGCGGACGCGCTCGATGGACTCCAGCTTTTCCAATTGTTCGGGGGTCATACCTTGTCCGGTGAAGAGGAAGCGGCGGATATTGCCCGCTGCTTCCGGGCGACACAACCGAGCCGGATCGTGCGAAACCGCCGCATGAGCCGCGCGCGTTCCCGCTTCGCGCCGTCTCCGCCGCCGTGAGGCCCGACCGGCCCGGACGCGGCATCGCCCTGATGATCGTGGCAATGGCGATGCTGGCCGGCCTCGACGCCGTCGGCAAGCTTGCGACCCAGACCTATCCCGTCTCGCAGGTCCTGTTCCTGCGTTTCGCCATGTTCCTCGCGTTCGCGCTGGCGCTTGCCGCCCGGCGCGGTGGCGTCCGAAGGAGACTGCGCACGCGGCACGTCCGCCTCCAGGTCTTCCGGTCCCTCGTCCTGGCGCTCGAGATGTGGCTGTTCGTCTACGCGATCTCGAAGCTGGCGCTGGCGGATGTCCATGCCGTTGCGGCGGTGTCTCCCCTGATTGCAACCGCGCTCGCCGTGCCGATTCTGCGCGAGCGGGTGGGCCCATGGCGCTGGGCCGCGGTGGCGGCAGGCTTTGTCGGCACACTGATTGTGATACGGCCCGGCATCGGCGTCTTCGACCCGCTGATGCTGGTGCCGCTCGTTGCGGCCTTCGGGTGGGCCTACTACCAGATATTGCTCCGCCGCCTGCGGGAGGAGCCTCCCGAGACGACGCTGCTCTACACCGCGATCGTCGGAGCGGCAGTCTGGAGCGCATCCGTGCCTTTCGCCTGGCATCCGCCGGACGCCTATGGCTGGGCGCTTCTCGGCGCCATCGGAGCGCTCGGAATTGTCACGCACGGCCTGCTCATCCTTGCCGCGCGGGAGGCCCCTGCCGCTGTCCTGCAGCCGTTCAATTACACGCTGCTCGTCTGGGCGACGCTCTGGGGCTGGGTCGGGTTCGGCGCATTCCCCGACTCCTGGACGATTGCCGGCGCGTCTGTCGTTGTCGCTAGCGGGCTCTTCGCAATCTGGCGGGAGCGCCGCCGCGCCGCGCGTCATCTCTAACCTTCCATACCGGCCGCGGCCGGCAATTGGTGCATAATGCCGGCAACGCAAATCGGGGGATTGCTTTCCATGCAGTTCGTTCTGGCGATTCGGGGCCAGTTTCCGCCCGGGGACGATATGAGTGCGCGCTTCGAAGAGCTGATGGAGCAGGTCCGCCTGGCGAAACGGCTGGGTTTCACGGGCATCGCGAAGTCCTGCCACTACAGCTCTTCGCCCTGGCAGGAAATCCAGCAAATTCCGTTTCTCGCCCGCGCGGCGGCGGAAGCGCCGGGCCTCACTTTCATCACTTCGATCGTGTTGCTGCCCCTGCACAAACCGTTGGAGATTGCCGAGCAAACGGCAGCTCTGGACCTGTTCACCGGCGGGCGCTTTATCCTCGGCGTCGGCATCGGCTACCGCGATGTCGAGTTCAAGGCCTTCGGCACCAGCCGTGAGGAGCGGGTGCCGCGCCTGGTAGAGAATATCCACGCGATCAGGCGCTTGTGGACCGAGGACGAGGTGACGATGAAGGGTTCGCATTTCGAACTCGACGGCGCCGTCTGCTCGCTGAAACCGCGCCGCCCGCCGCCCATCTGGATCGGCGCCAATGCCGACCCGGCGATTCGCCGCGCCGCGCACATCGCCGACAGCTGGATGATCAACCCGCATAACCGGATCGACACGATCCTGCGTCAGATCGAGGTGTACAAGCGCGGTCTCGACGAGGCGGGCAAGCCCTGGCCGGAGACTCTGCCGCTGGCGCGGGAGATGTTTGTGGCCCGGACCCGCGCCGAAGCGATCCGGCTCGCCCGGCCCTATCTGGAGGCCAAATACAAGGCGTATCACGCTTGGGGCCAGGACAAGGCGATGCCGGAAGGCGACAACGATCTCGGCCAGGAGTTCGACGAGCTTGCCCGCGACCGCTTCCTGTTCGGCTCCGCCGACGAAGTGGCGGAACAGATCGTCGGCATGATGAAGGCGACCGGCGCCAACCAGCTTTCCCTGCCGATCCAGTGGCCGGGAATGCCCCAGCAACTCGTTCTGGAGCAGATGCATGTGATGGCGGAAGAAGTCGTTCCCTTCGTGGAGCAGGGGTTGTAGGCCATGCAATTCGGGTTGATGACGCGCGGCCAGTACGAGCTGGGCGACGACATGCAGCAGCGCTTCGCGGAGCTGGCGGAGCAAGTGCGGCTGGCGGATCGCCTCGGCTTCGCATCCCTTACCAAGGGCTCCCACTACAGCGCCTGGCCCTATCAGGACTTCCAGCAACTTCCCTATCTCGCCCGGATGATGGCGGAAGCGCCCAATCTCCGACTCAATGCCGGCATCATCTTGCTGCCCTTGCACAAGCCGCTCGATCTGGCCGAGCAATTGGCGACCATGGACGTGATGTCGGGCGGGCGTGTGATCGTCGGTGCGGGCCTCGGCTACCGGGAGGTCGAATTCGCAGGCTTCGGCACGGTGCAGGCGGAGCGCATACGCCGCTTCGAGGAGAATCTCGAAGCGATGAAGCGGCTCTGGACTGAGGAGACCGTCACCATGGAGGGATCGCACTTTGCGCTCCGGGAGGCGTCCTGCCCGACCAAGCCGGTGCAGAAGCCGCATCCGCCGATCTGGGTCGGCGCCAATGCCGACGCCGCGATCCGCCGGGCCGCCCGCATCGGCACCTGCTGGTACATCAATCCCCACAACCGGATTTCGACGATCCTGGAGCAATTGGACGTCTATCGCCGGGCCCTCGACGAACTCCGCAAGCCCATGCCGGAGGAACTGCCGATCCGGCGCGAGGTGTTCGTCGCTGACAGCCGCGAGGATGCGGTCCGGCTTTGCGGGCCACATCTCGCCGGCAAATATGCCGTCTATGCCTCCTGGGGCCAGGACAAGGCCATGCCGGCGGGCGATTCCGATCTCACCGCCGCTTTCGACGATCTCGCCCGCGACC
The DNA here is from genome assembly GCA_022822125.1 of Alphaproteobacteria bacterium. The sequence goes on along the minus strand of JAJECF010000058.1, from coordinate 39,883 downwards.
GTTTCCTTGTCGGCTCCGCGGACGAAGTGGCGGAACAGATGATCGCGCTGGCACGCGCCACCGGCGTCAACCATGTCGTCATGAGCGTTCAGTGGTCCGGCATGCCGCAGAGCCTGGCGCTCGAAACCCTGCAGCGGCTGGCCGAGGACGTGTTCCCCAGGGTGCGCCAGGGATTGTGACGGCCGCAGGCACCGCCCGGTCCCGGGAAAGGCTGGGGAGGTGTCATGAGATGTCATGATCTGCATGCGCATTAGGCATGTTTCATTGCCGGCTCTGGCATAGCGTGGGCGTTTCCGGCCGGGTTCCGGGTATTCCGCCCCGTTTCCCGGGTTTTGCATTTTCGTCATGGGTTTCCCCTCTCAGTTTATATTTATTATGTTCTTTTTATCGTCCAGCCTCTGGAACGGCAGACCTTAATTACGTGCAATCATGAGCGTGCCCGTGTCGACACAGAGGAAGTCAGGGAAGGGCTCCACGAGGCCATCCCGCCCTGTCGTTCCATATAGGCTGCTGGTGTCGCTGAGTCAGTCTTTATTTATGAATTTATTCACAAATAAGGGGCAATTGTCGATGCCGGAATTATCTATCCGCTTCTTCTTCCGCTTGCGAGGGCGGACCGGGGCAAGAAACCGCCTCATTCGACGGCGATAAGCGCGGCAGCGACGCGGCGGTCTTCCGCCGCCAACACATTGTAGGTGCGGCAGGCCGCGCCGGTGTCCATGGCGTCGGCGACCATGCCCTCCGCCCGAATCGCCTCGCGCAACGCCCGGGGCAGGAATTCCGCCCGGCGGCCGCATCCGACCAGAAGGATTTCGGGGGCAACCTCTCCCTCCTTCAGTGGCATGAGGCTTTCTAACGTGATGTCCCGGAACTCGGCTACCGGCCAGGACAAGGTCATGCCGGGGCGCAACAGCACCGAGCCGGTCCACATAGCGCCGGAAATCCGGAAGCGCCCGTCGCCGTAGCTCTCGACGACCTGCCGGCCCTGGGGGACGACAGGGCTGATGTCGGTCATCGGTCGCCGAGCGTGCGTGCGACTTCAGCGTCGTCGGGCAGGTCGTCCGTCGCGCTCGGACGCACCCCCATCCACAGGAGCGTGGCTGACGCGATCCAGACCGAGGAATAGGTGCCGATGATGACGCCCCAGATCATGGCGAAGGCGAAATCGCGGATCACTTCGCCGCCGAGGAAGAACAGGGCGAACAGGGCCAGAAGCGTCGTCGCGGAAGTCATAACCGTGCGCGACAGGGTTTCGTTGACCGACCGGTTCAGCAACTCGGTCATCGGCAGGGTCTTGTAACGGCGCAGGTTCTCGCGCACCCGGTCGAAGACGACCACTGTGTCATTGATCGAATAACCGGCAATGGTCAGCACCGCCGCCACGGTGGAGAGGTTGAATTCCAACTGCAGAAGGGAGAAGACGCCCACCGTCGTGATGACGTCGTGGGCCAACGCCAGCACGGCCCCTACACCGAACTGCCATTCGAACCGGAACCAGATATAGGCCATGATCGCGAGCAAGGCGAGCGCCACCGAAATCGTGCCTGCCTCGATCAACTCGCCGCCGACCTTCGGCCCTACGACCTCGACCCGGCGATACTCTTCGACACTGTCGCCAAGCGCCTCCTTCACAGCGGCGACGGTGGCCTGCTGGGCGGCGTCTCCGCCCGGCTGCTGCTGGATGCGGATCAGGACATCCGTCGGCTGGCCGAATTCCTGAAGGCCCACCTCGCCCCGGTCGAGGGCGGACAGTGTCTGGCGCATCGCCGATATATCGGCCGGGCCCCTGGTGCGCACCTCGATCAGCGTGCCGCCGACGAAGTCGATCCCGAAATTCAGGCTTTGCACCGCCAGCGACGCCAGAGAGGCCAGGATCAGCAGGACCGAGACGACATAAGCGCGCTTGCGCAACGCGATGAAGCGGAAACTGGTGTCCGGTGGAATGAGCCGCAACGGTCGCATGACGCCTCTCAGATCGGCAATAGCTGCGGGCGCCGGCGGCGGACCCATAGGACGACCATCAGCCGCGTAACCCAGATGGCCGTGAACATGGAGGTCAGGATGCCGATGGCGAGCGTGACGGCGAAACCCTTGACCGGTCCGGAGCCGAACCAGAACAGCAGCGCCGCAGCGATCAGGGTCGTCAGGTTGGCGTCGATAATCGTCTTGAGCGCCCGGTCGTAGCCGGCGTCGATGGCCCCGATCACCCCGCGTCCGACCCGCGCTTCTTCGCGGATACGTTCGAAGATCAGCACATTGGCATCCACCGCCATGCCGATGGTCAGCACGATGCCGGCGATGCCGGGAAGGGTGAGCGTCGCCTGGAGCAGCGACAGCGCACCAAAAATAAGCGCCATGTTGAAGACCAGCGCGACGTTGGCCATAAGGCCGAAGAGCCCGTAGACCACGACCATGAACACCAGCACGGCGACCATGCCGATGATGCTCGCCGCCTTGCCGGCGTCGATGGAGTCCTGTCCGAGACCCGGTCCCACCGTGCGCTCTTCCAGATAGACCAGCGGCGCGGGCAAGGCCCCGGCACGCAGCAGCAGCGCCAGATTCTGCGCTTCGGTGAGCGTGAATGACCCGGAGATGATGCCAGAGCCGCCCAGGATCGGCTCGTTGATCCGCGGCGCACTGATGACCTCGTTATCGAGCACGATCGCCAGCGGCCGCCCGACATGCTCGCTCGTGGTGCGGCCGAACTGGCGCGCGCCCACCGAATCGAAGCGGAAGCTGACCACGGGCTGCCCGTCCTGGAAGGTCTGCTGGGCATCGACAAGGCGCTCACCGGAAACCCTGACGCGCTTTTCGACGAGATAGTCGATGACCTGGCCGAGCGGGTCCGTGCCCTTGTGCCAGCGCGCGCCGGGCGGGGCTGCGGCGGCCGGGTCCGCATTGCGCTGGTCGAGGAGGTGGAAGGTGAGCTTGGCCGTCTGGGTCAGGAGCGCCTTGATCGCGTCCGGATCGTCCACTCCCGGAAGCTGCACGATGATGCGGTCCGCGCCATGGCGCTGGATCGTCGGCTCCCGGAGCCCGAGTTCGTTCAGCCGGATACGCAGGATTTCCAGCGTCTGCTCGACCGCGGCACTCTCGATATCGACGACCACTTCCGGCGGATATTCCAGCCGCGCGGCCCCGGTATCGTCGATCTCCACAGTGACGAGATTGTCGCCTTCGACAACAAGCCCCCGGGCGCCGGCGATATCCCCGGCATCGCGCAAGGCGAACACCACGGCCTTGTCGCGCACGCCCAGCCCGCGATAACCGATGCGCGCGTCCCGCAGGCTGCGGCGGACATTGTCCTCCACCGCCTCCAGACGCTCCAGCAGCACGGCGCTCGTCTGTACCTCGATCAGCAGATGCGCGCCGCCCTGGAGATCGAGGCCGAGATTAACGGTCTTGTGAGGAATCCAGCTCGGCAGGTCCGTGCCGAGATTGTCCGACCGCCAGAAATTCGGCGATGCGTAGATCAGGCCGAGCGCACAGATCGCCAGGATGACGACGATCTTCCACCTGGCGAAGTAGAGCATCGGTGAATTAGTTGCCCTTGCCGAAACGGCCGAAAAGCCCGCCGAAACCGCCGGCGGGCTTGCCGTCATTGGCAGGCGCTGCAGCCTGGCCCGGGTTGGGCTTGCTCAGCACATCGGTGATCTGCGAGCGGACCATGCGCACCCGCACGCCCTCCGCGATCTCCACCAGTACTTCGTGCTCGTTGCTGACCCGTGCGACAACGCCCATGATGCCGCCGGCGGTCACCACCCTGTCGCCGCGCCTGAGCGCCGCCACGAGTTCGCGATGCGCCCTGGCCTTCTTCTGCTGCGGGCGGATCAGCAGGAAATAGAACACGACGAAGATGAGGACGATCGGCAACAGGCCGGTCAGCATATCGCCGCCGCCCCCGCCCGACTGCGCGTAGGCCGGTGAGATCAGCATGGGAAGGCCCCTCCGAAAGGACGCGCGACTATAGCCGCAGATGCCGCCTGCGCAAGCGCCCCGGACGGATCAGGCCGAAGGCTCGGCGCCGAGGTCCAGCACGACGCCTTCCAGATCGGCGCTCGGGGCGGGATAGCGCGCCGTCACCAACCCGTCGTGGCCGGGCACGAGCCGGTCGAGCGAGCCCGCCAGCGTCAGGCAGCGCCGATAGCCTTCCACCATCTTCGCCAGGTCGTAGAAGATCGCGAAGGGCCGCTCATCCGTGACTTCCTCGAACAGGTGGACGGCATCCGAGGCCAGCAGAATCCAGCCGCGCTTGCTGTGGACGCGCAGCACCGTCTGGCCGCGCGCATGGCCGCCGATCAGGTGCGACTCGAGACCCGGAGCGATTTCGACGACCGTCTCGGCGTCGAAACGCAGGCGGTCTTCATAGACGAGTCGCACGAGCGCCTGGGTGTCGCGGAGGTGATAGGCGTGGCGGAAGGCCGGATGCGTCATGTCCGGCCCGGTGATCGACGCCATTTCCTCGGCGTGCATGCGGAAATTGGCGGCGGGATAGTCGGCGAGATTGCCCACATGGTCGAAATGCGCGTGGGTAAGCAGCACGTCGGTCGCTGTCTTCGCATCGATGCCGAGCCGGCCCAGCACCGCCGCCGGGTCGTGCAGGAACATACGGCCGCCCTCGCCGGAAATATCGGGATTGAAGCCGGTATCGACGATCCAGGTCCGCCCGGCGCCGGCGATGACATAGGTGAAGAAATCGAGGCCCGGGATCGTCTTCGCCGGATCGCCGCCCATAAAGGTCGAGCCTTCCGGGCGCTCTTTCTGCTCGCCGTAGCGAATCGCCAGGACATCGTAGGACGGTAAACCGGTCATGCGGGCTTTCTCCAACGCTGCTAATGTGCCGCCGTCCGACGGAGGACGGCTCCCTGGCGCCCAGTCTAGCACCGACCGTCAGTATTCTGGTTCCGTGTTTCGAGGCCGCCGAAACGATCGGCAAGGCGGTCGGGAGCGCGCTCGCCCAGACAGTCGAGGATATAGAGGTGATCCTGGCCTCCGACGACGGCGAGGATTACGCGGCCTCACTGGGCTGCGCCGACCCGCGGCTCCGGCAGGTTTCCACCGGACGGACCGGAAGCGGCGACGGGCCTGCCCGCAATGCCGCCCTTGCGGCGGCGCGCGGGCGCTACGTCGCCAATCTCGACGCCGACGACACCATACGCCCGAACCGCCTCGCCTTCATGCTGCCCTTCGCGGAGCGTTATGGCGCGGTGGTGGACAACACGGCGCTCTGGATCGAAGGGCGCCCGGCCAAGACGGCGTTCCCGCCGGCCCCGGCCGACTTCCGGCTGACGGCGGACGCAATCCTCGGCCCGCGCCTGCCGATGAACGCGCTCGTCCGCCGCGAGTTCGTCGGCGAAGGTTGGCGCGCCTTCGATTTCTGCAGCGATGTCGTCTTCAACCTCGAAGTGCTGAGCCGCTGCCCGGAATTCCGCGGCCTTGCGCGGACCGGCTATGACTACGTCAAGCGCGACGGCTCCATCACCCAGTCGCCGGACACGGCCGACCGGGCGGCGCGCGGCTATGCCGCAATCATCGCCGCCATCGACGCGGGCGATCTCGACCTCACGCCCGGAATCGCCGCGGCGGCCCGGAAGGAATTCGCCGCCAACGCCCGCGCCAACGAGGCATTCCGGACCGCCCAAAGCACCGGCCGGGTCGAGAACCTGGAAGCCTGGCTCGCGTCATGACAGTCGTGCTGGTAACGGGCGCGGCGCGGCGGATCGGCCGTCATCTGGCGTTCGGCTTCGGCCAGGCGGGTCGTTCGGTCGGCATTCACTACAACGGCTCACGGCGGGAGGCGGAGACGCTCGCGGCACGAATCGAACGAGCGGCCCTGCTTCCGGCGGACCTTTCGCACTGGGACGCCGCCGAGGCCCTGATCGCCGATTGCGAAGCCGCGCTCGGCCCGGTGGACGTGCTGGTCAACTGCGCGTCCACCTTTGAGTATGACGACATGGAAACGCTGGAAGCCGGGACCTGGGCGCGCAATATCGCCGTCAACCTGGTGGCCCCGGTCAATCTCATCCGCGCTGTCGCCGCCCGCGGCCGTCCGGCGGTTGCAGTCAATTTCCTGGACTTCAAGGTCTGGCGGCCGAGCGCGTCCTTCCTCTCCTACACGCTGGCGAAGACCGCGCTGCAAAACGCCACGACGATGCTGGCCCAGGCTCTGGCGCCCACGGTGCGCGTCAACGCGGTTGCTCCCGGCGTGGTGCTGCCGAGCGGCGGCCAGAGCGCCGACGAATACCGGGCTGTCATCCGCTCCACCCTGCTCAAGCGCGAGATCGCCCTGGACGACCTGTTCAGGGCTGTGCGCTATCTGGTCGAGACGGAAAGCGTGACCGGCGAGACGCTCTATGTTGACGCCGGATTCCGCTTTCAGGACTATGAGGACGTCGAGGCGGCGATGATCGAGGAATGACGCGGAACTGGCAGCGCGTGGCGCTCGAAGGCATTGCCGTCGAGGCCAGGGTGGGCATTGCAGACTGGGAACGCCACCCCGACAGGCGCCAGCGCCTGCTCGTCGATGTCGAGATGACGCGGCCCGAATGGGAGGCGGCCCGGAGTATCGAGGACTGCATCGACTACGACCGCGTCTATGCGCATGTGGCCTCCGAGTGGCCGAACCGCCCGCATACCGACCTTCTGGAAACGCTGGTGGACGAACTGCTGGAGCTGTGCCTGCAGGATCCGAAGGTCGCCTGGTGCCGCGTCCGGGTGCGCAAGCCGGATATCTATAACGGACGCGCTGTGCCTCTCGTAGAGGCGGCGCGCGGACGATGACGGCGGTCCGAGCCGCTCGCACGCTTCCCGGCCTTCTGGACGCGCTGGCCGACAGCGCGCCCGATCGCGAATTCCTGATCTATCGCAGCGAACGGTGGACTTACGGCGCATTCCGCGATGAGACCGCGCGGATCGCCGCCGGGCTCCATGCGCATGGCGTCCGGCGGGGCGACAATGTCGGCCTGTTGATGGGCAATTGCGTCGAGTGGCTTGCCGTCATGTTCGCGGCGCTTTCCCTCGGCGCGCGCGCAGTCGCCGTCAATACCTGGTTCCGCACCCACGAACTTCGCCATGTCTTCGCGAGGGCGGACATCAAGCTTCTGGTCGCCGCCGACGGCTATCTCCGCCAGGATTATATCGCCCTGCTCCGCGAGGCGGGCGCGTTCGGAAAGGTGGAAACCGTCGTCATTCTGGGCGACACGCCGTCCGGCGCCCTGCCCTACGCCGCTCTCCGCCGCGCGCCCGGCGACTTCCCCGGCCCGGAACCGGACGATGTCGCGCAAATCCTGTTCACCTCCGGCACCACCGCCATGCCGAAAGGCGCGCAGCTCACTCATCGCGGCATCGTCGAAAACATGCGCGCCATCGGCGAGCGCATGCGGCTCGGAACCGGAGACCGGGTCTGGCTCGCCATCAACCTCTTCTGGAGCTTCGCCGCCGCCAATGCCCTCGGGGCCGCGCTCACCCACGGGGCGACGATCGTCCTGCAGCACGCCTTCGAGCCGGGCGAGGCGATGGCGTTGATCGAGCGGGAACGCTGCTCCGTCTTCTACGGCATGCCCAACATGGCCCATGCGATGTGGGAGCATCCCGACCGGTCGAAGCGAGACCTGTCCTCATTGCGCACCGGGCTTTCCATAGGCACGCCCGGCGATATGGCGCTGATCGAACGGCTCGGCGTCGAACGAATACTGCAAGTTTACGGTTTGACGGAAGCCTATGGAAATTCAGCAGTTTGCGACTTCGACGATCCGGTAGAAGTCCGGCATTCGACATGCGGGCGGCCGCTGCCGGGACAGCAGGTCTGGCTTGTCGATCCCGAAACCGGCCGCGACAGCGAGCGCGGCGAAATCTGGCTGCGCGGCCGGAACATGCCGGGCTACTACAACGACCCGGACCGCGACGCCGAGATCTTCACCGCAGACGGCTGGATGAAAACCGGAGACCTCGGAGCCTGGGACGATGGCGGCCGACTGCTGTTCCGGGGCCGCCTCAAGGAAATGTTGAAATCGGGCGGCATCAACATCGCGCCGCGCGAAGTCGAACTGTTCCTGCAGGACCGGCCCGGCGTTGCGGAAGCCTATGTCGTTGGCCTGCCGGACCCTGCGAAGGGCGAAGTGCCCGTGGCTGTAGTGGTCGCGGAACCGGGAGCGATCCTCGATACCGACGCGCTGAGGAGGGCCTGCCGGGCGGAACTCGCCGCCTACAAGACGCCGCAGCGCATCGAGCTCGTCGAGCGCGCCGCCCTGCCGGTCACGGCAACCGGCAAGGTCCGCAAGCTCGAACTCGCAGAACGGCTCGCACAGCGCTCATGACCGGCCTCGTCCGCACAATCAGCGCGGCAGGCCGCTCAGCCAGTCCGAGAGCGCCTTGCCGATCTCGTCGGGTGAGTCTTCCTGGATGAAGTGGCTTCCCCTGACCTTGGCTACGGTCTGGTTCGGCCAACCCAGGCAGAACTCCCTTTGCGGGCCGGTCAGGATGGCGCCGGGTTCGGCATCGATGAAGAGCTTGGCGACATCGGAGGCAGCCAGCCACTCGGAATAGGACCGAACGATCTCCACGACATCGGCGGGCTCCCCGGAGATCGGGATCTCGCGCGGCCATGTCAGCGTCGGGCGGCGGTCCTCGCCCGGCGCCGCGAAGGGCCGGCGGTAAACCGCCATTTCCTCTTCGGACATCCTGCGCAGAATCGAGCCGGGCAGGACGCGCTCGACGAACACGTTCTTCTCCAGCACCATGCTTTCGCCCGCAGGCGACCGGAAGCCCTGGAACACCGCTTTCGCCGCCTCCGGCCATTCCTCCCAGGTTACCGGGCGGACAAGCGCTTCCATGTAGCAAAAGCCCTTCACACGGTCGCGGTGCCGGTTGCCCCAGTCGAAACCGAGCGCCGAACCCCAGTCATGGATGACGAACACGGCATTGCCGCCGAGGCCGACCGCATCGAGGAAACCGTCCAGATATTCGCGATGCTCCACGAAGCGGTAGCTGCCCGGTCCGGGGTCGTCGAGTTTGTCGCTGTTGCCCATGCCGATCAGGTCGGGCGCCAGGCAACGGGCCTGCCCGGCAACATGCGGCATGATGTTGCGCCAGAGATAGGACGACGTCGGATTGCCGTGGAGGAAGACGACGGGATCGCCCTCCCCCATTTCGACATAGGCCATCCGTTTGCCCTTTACCTCGATGAAGGACTTCGGCAGTTCGGCGGCATTCATTTGCGGCTATTTCCCGGTAAAGGACGGTTTGCGTTTCTCGGCGAAGGCGCCGACGCCCTCTCGCCCGTCGGCGCTGGCTGCGCGGGCCGCAATGGCCCGGGATTCCAACTCCATCTGTGTTTCGAGGCCGTTCTGGAGACTCTCGATCATCAGCCGTTTGACCGCGCCATAGGCCCCGGTCGGTCCCTCGGCGAAGATGCGCGCCTGCTGTTCCGCCTCCGCCATCAGGGCGCTGTCGGGAACCACGCGGTCGACGATACCAACCTGCATGGCCTCGGCTGCGCTCAGCATCCGGTTGGTCAGTGCGAGCTCCTTCGCACGGCGGAAACCCGCAAGCCGGGGCAGGAACCAGGTCGAACTCCCGTCCGGCGAGAGGCCGGCGGCGGTATAGGCCATGGTGAAGCGCGCGCTCTCCGCCGCGAAAACGATATCGCCCGTCATCGCCAGCGAAATGCCGCCACCCGCCGCCATGCCGTTGACCGCGACGACCACCGGAGCGTCCATCCGGTTCATCACCGCAATCGCCGTGTGAAGGCTTGCGGTCATCTCGGCCAGTACTGAGGCCACCCCGTCGCCTGCCTCAAGGAAAAATTTGAGGTCGCCGCCGGCGCTGAACATCTTGCCGGCACCGGTCAGCAACACGGCGCGCACCGCCTTGTTCTTGTCGCAGTCGATCATGATGCGATGGAACGCCCGGACTAACTCCAGGTCGAAGGCGTTTGCGGCATCGGGACGGTTCAGCGTTACACGGGCAAGACCGTCGCGGACCTCGTAGAGGACATTATCTGCGGACATCTTGCGGTTACTCCACCAGCAGGACGGTCGAACCCGTGGTCCGGCGCCCCTCAAGGTCCTCATGCGCCTTGGCGGCGTCCGCGAGCGCATAGGTCTGGTTCACCTCGATCCGGACCTTGCCCGACGTCACCATGTCGAACAGCGCGCCGGCGGAGTCCTGCACTTCCTGCTGCGTCACGGCGTAATGCGCGAGCGACGGGCGCGTAACGAAGAGCGAGCCCTTGGCCCCGAGCACGCCGGGTGCGAACGGCTCGGCGGGGCCGGAGGCATTGCCGAAGGACACCATCAGGCCGCGTGGCGCCAGGCAGTCGAGCGACTCGTCCCAGGTCGATTTGCCGACGCTGTCATAGACCACCGGGACGCCAGCGCCGCCGGTCAGCTCGCGCACCTGCCGTGCGATGCCGCCTTCCCTGTAGTCGATCATGTGGTCGTAGCCATAGTTCGCCGCGAGCGCGCATTTCTCGGGCCCGCCCGCCGTGCCGATCACGGTTGCGCCGAGAGCCTTGGCCCATTGCCCGGCGATGAGGCCGACGCCGCCTGCCGCGGCGTGGAACAGGATGGTCTGCCCCGCCGACACCTCGAAGGTGCGGTGCAGCAGATATTCGACGGTCATGCCCTTCAGCATCATGGCCGCGGCCTGCCTGTCGTCGATCCCGTCCGGCAGTTTCACCAGGCGGTCGGCGGGCATGATGCGCGCTTCCGAATAGGAGCCCGGCGGGCCCATGGCATAGGCCGCCCGGTCTCCCGGCGCGATATGCTCGACGCCCTCGCCGACCGCCTCGACGACGCCTGCGCCCTCGGTGCCGATCCCGCTCGGCATGGGCAGGGCGTAAAGTCCGGACCGGTGATAGGTGTCGATATAGTTCAATCCGACAGCGGTATGGCGGATCAGCGCTTCGCCGGGGCCGGGATCGCCGACCGTCACCATGCGCAACTCCATCGCCGATGGCGGTCCCGGCTTGTCGATCCGGATGGCTTTGACCTGCATCTTGCCTCACATTATCTAGCGTTGTCCGTTGTTTCGCGCATCGCCGCAGATTCCGCAAGGAGCATCCATGACCCGTTACGCCGACATGCCCGAGAGCGTGGCCCGGCACCTGGCCCGCCTGCCGCTGCCCGAGATGGAAGGCGGCGCCTTTGTGTCCGGGCCGCCATTGTCCGAACGCCGGATCGCGCTCGTTTCCTCCGCCGGCCTCGGCAGGCGGGGAGACCGCCCCTTCGGCCCGGGCGCCGTCGATTACCGGGTGCTGCCCGCCGATGCCAACGACATCGTGATGAGCCATATCTCCGTGAATTACGACCGGACCGGCTTCCAGCAGGACCTCAATGTCGTCTATCCGCTCCAGCGCCTGAAGGAAATGGCGGCTGCGGGCGAGATCGGCGGCGTCGCCGCCCACCATTATTCCTTCATGGGCGCCAGCGACCCGGCGCCGATGCAGCCCTTCGCCGAGGATGCGGCGGCGGCCATGCTGGCCGAAGGCGTCGATACGGCGCTTCTGGTGCCTGTCTGACCCAACTGCACGCGCGCCGTGTGCGCGCTCGCCCACTATCTGGAGCGCAAGGGCATTGCGACGGTCGCTGTCGCCCTCGTCCATGAGCATGCCGAGGCGATCGGCAATCCGCGCACATTGTCGGTGCCGTTCGAGCTCGGCCGGCCGCTCGGCGCGCCGGACAATCCGGAGTTCCAATTGCGGATATTGCGCGCCGCCCTCGCGCTGCTCGACCGGCCCGCCGGCCCGGTGCTGGAGGAGTTCCCGGACCCGGCTCCCGCGCCTGCCGATTACGAGGGCTGGGCCTGCCCGGTATCCCTGCCCCGCCCGGAAGCCGCGCCGGACGGTACTCATGAGCGGCGCGTTGCAGATGAAATCGCCCGCCTGCGGCCCTGGTGGGATCTTGCGAAGGAACGGCGCGGGCGGACCACGGTCGGCGCCAGCGGCTACGATGTCGAAGAAGCGGCCCGCTTTGTGGCCCGATATGCCGACGGCGCGGAACCGGACGATCCGGAACCCCAACGCAAACTCTCCCGCTCGCTGAAGCTCGCCTGCGACGACCTGATGGCGTTCTACACCGAGGCCGCCACGGCGCAGCCCGGAGGGGCGGCCTCGCAGGATCTTTCCGACTGGTTCTGGGGCGAGACGGCCGCCGGCGGGGCGCTGCTTGCGCTCCGCGAACGAGCGGCCGGCGAGGACGACAAGGGCATGCAGCTTCTCGGCGGCCTGCTCATCCTGCCGAGGAGTCAGGCCCACCGCGCGGGGGTCTAGAAACGGGACGAAGCTTGGGCCTATATGGCCCCATGACGCGCCAGAGCGAAAAAAGAGGCAGGGGAGGCGCGGGGCAACGGCGCCGGGGCGGGCCGAGCCTGCGCAAAGGGTCGGGCGGCACGTCCGGAACGGCACCGGAAGCATCGCATTCGCCCGGTAGTAACCTCGGGGCCGGGGGAGCCAAACGGAAACCGCCGCGCCGAAGCCACCGCGGCAGACGAAAGACGGGCGGCTCATCGGGCGCGCGCCGGCCCGTTTTATGGCGTCTCCTTTCCGGGATTGCGGTCGTCGGCGTCTGGGGGCTTGTCGCCCTGATCGCGGCGCTCGCCTATTTCTCCTACACGCTGCCCGACATCGAGCGGATCGCGGAAAGCGGCCGGCGGCCCGGCATCTTCCTCAACGATGTGGCCGGCAATCCTGTCCTCGCGAAGGGCGACCTTTACGGCGACCCTGTGGATGCGGCCCGGCTCCCTGCCCATCTGCCGCACGCCGTGATCGCCATCGAAGACCGGCGCTTCCTCGAGCATGGCGGCATCGACCCGATCGGCCTCGCGCGGGCCTTGTGGGTCAATATCGTCGAAGGCGGCGTGCGCCAGGGCGGCAGCACGATTACCCAGCAGCTCGCGAAAAACATTTTCCTGACCCCCGAGCGGTCCATAGAGAGGAAGATCCGCGAGGCGCTGCTCGCCTTCTGGCTGGAATGGCGCTACGACAAGAACCGCATCATTTCGCTTTACATGAACCGGACCTATTTCGGCTCCGGAGCCTATGGCATCGATGCCGCCGCGCGGCGCTTCTTCTCCAAGCCAGCGGCCGAGGTTGATCTCTGGGAAGCCGCCGTGCTTGCCGGCCTGCTCAAGGCGCCGAGCCGGCTCTCGCCCGCGGTCAATCCCGCCGGCGCCGCCGAGCGCGGGCGGCTTGTTCTGCAGGCAATGGCGAATGCCGGTTTCATATCCGCCGAGCAGGCGGCGGAGGCCGCCGCGTCGACCTTGCGGACTGCGACGGAGCCGGACGGGCGCGGCTATTTCGCCGATTGGGTGCTGGCCCAGGTGGACAGGCGCCTGGGCATGGTGGACCGGGATCTTCGCATCACGACGACCTTCGACCCCGGCCTGCAAAGGCTTGCGGCGGAAACGGTAGCCGACGCGCTGGCGGACAGGTCGAACCCGTCTCAGGCGGCGCTCGTCGCCATGTCGCCCGACGGGGCGGTGCGGGCCATGATTGGCGGCAGGGACTACGGTGCGAGCCAATTCAACCGTGCAACGCAGGCGCTCCGTCAGCCGGGCTCCGCCTTCAAGCTGTTCGTCTATCTGGCGGCGCTGGAGCGGGGCCTGCATCCGGACGACACCGTAACCGACGCGCGCGTCGATATAGGGGGATGGACGCCCCGGAATTTTGACGGCCGTTTCCGCGGCTCCGTCACCATGCGGGACGCCTTCGCGCAATCGCTGAACGCCGCCGCCGTTCGGCTCGCCGACCGGGCCGGGCGCGTTCGTGTCGCCGAAGCCGCACGCCGCCTCGGCATTACATCCGACCTCGCGCCCGACCTCACCATTGCGCTGGGGTCGAGCGGGGTCAGGCTCATCGAACTGACGGGCGCTTACGCCACCTTCGCCAATGGCGGCGCCGGAGTCATTCCCTATGGGGTGCAGCGGATCGAAGGCGTGTTCGAGCGCTCCGGCGCCGGAGCGGGAGAAGCCGTGGCGCCCGGCGTGGCGGCTTCGATGAACGACCTTCTGGCTGCCGTCGTGACCCGGGGCACCGGCAGGGCTGCGCGCCTTGCTGACCGTCCGGCCGCAGGCAAGACGGGCACCAGCCAATCCTTCCGCGACGCCTTTTTCGTCGGCTTCACCGGCAATCTGGTCGCCGGCGTCTGGGTGGGCAATGACGACGGCGCGCCCATGGACGAAGTCACGGGCGGCGGCCTGCCGGCGCGCATCTGGCGCGATTTCATGGAAGCCGCGCATGAAGGCGCAAGCGCGCGCCCCATCCCCGGCCTCGGCTCCGGCCGAACGCCCTACCCCTTCCGCCCGAGGATCACGGGCGCCGACAAATCGTAGACGGACGCCCCCGGCGACAGGCGGGTTTATCCCGCCGGGAGCGTCGCTGCGCGGAAACGGTCCTTTGCCAGCGCGGCGTCCAGCGAACGTTTGACGGCGGGCGGACCCGCATCGGGCGTCACCTTGAGCAGCACGAAAGACGAGCCGTTGGCCTCGCGGAGCAGCCGGCCCGCATCCTCGATCTCGCCTGCCTCTGCCACCGAGCGGACCGCCGGAATTCCGGCTCCGGACGCCATCGCCGCCAGGTCCACGCCGAGGGAGGTGTGGCTCTTCTGGTAGCCGGTCTCGCCGTAATGACCGTTATCGACGCAGACGATGGAGAGGTTGGGCGGGTTCAGGATCGCGACCGTCGCAAGCGAACCCACATTCATCAGCAATTCGCCGTCGCCCGTCAGCACCAGCACGCTGCGGTCCGGCCGCGCAAGCGCCAGCCCGAGCCCCATGGCGACCGCGCCGCCCATCACGCCTGCGCAGGCGAAGTAATTGGCCTCGGGCTCGCACATCGCCGCCGTATCCCTGGCCGTGCCGGCGAGCCCGGCGACGATCAGCCAGTCCTGCGGGTCGCCCACCAGCGCCGGCACGGCCTCGCGCCTGTCGAGCGTGCCGGCAGGGCTCATTTCGGCCGCAACTCCGGCCCGGAATGCTTCATTCATCGCTTCGGCTCTCCTGCCTAAAACGCCTTGGCGCCGATAAGTTTCTGTGTCAGAAGCACGCCGACCGCCTGCCCGGACCGGAAGGCCATGGTGCAGGCCGCGCGCATTGCGCCCTCGACATCTTCAGGCCGGTCGATCCGCATGGTGATGAAGCCCATCGCCTCCATCACCGGTTCCACGGCCTGCCCCATGGGCATCTGCCACGGATTGCCTTCGCCGAAATCGCCGCGCATCGACACCAGCACGAGCATCGGGAAAAGCCCGTTCTTCACCAGCGAGAACATGTTGACGCAATTGCCGATGCCGGAGGACTGCATGGCCGCAACGCCGCGCGCGCCGCCCAGATGGGCGCCGGCCAGCATAGCGATGCCCTCTTCCTCCGTGGTCAGCGGCACGGAATGCATCTCCGGGTCCGCGAGGGACTTGTCGATCAGCACCCTGTGGCCGGCGTCCGGCACATAGCTCACCTGGCTGACATCGAATTCCTTGAGGACCCGGTAAAGGTCCTCCTGCCAATCCGTCATCACTGCATATCCTCTCCGGGAGAAGGGTCTATAGCTGCGCGCGAACCGCGGCCGCAATGGCGTCCGGACCCACGCGCAGCATGTCTTCGAGCGGCTTGGCGTACGGAATCGGGACGCGCGGCGCGCCGAGCCGCTTCACCGGCGCTTTCAGAGTGCCGAACAGCGCTTCCGAGACGGTCGCGGCGACCTCGGCCCCGAAACCGCCTACAGATACCGCCTCATGCGCCACCACAAGCCGCCCGGTCTTGCGCACCGAGGCCAGCACCGCCTCGCGGTCCCAGGGCCAGAGCGTGCGGAGGTCGATCGCCTCCACCGACACGCCCTCTTCCGCCAGCGCCCGGGCCGCCTCATGCGCCTTGTGGACCGTCGCCGACCAGGACACCACGGTGGCGTCGCCGCCCTCGCAAACGGTCCGCGCGCGCCCCAACTCGCCCGGAGGCTCGTCCTCGCCGAGTTCCTCCTCCAGCCCCCACAAATCCTTGTGCTCCAGATAGACGACCGGGTCGTCGCTGCGGATCGCCGCTTTCAGCAGGCGCAGATTGTCCCCGGGCGTCGCCGGCGCGACCACCGTCAGGCCCGGAATATGCACATACCAGGCTTCCAGCGACTGCGAATGCTGCGCGGCGGAGGACCGCCACATGCCCATCGGCTCGCGCACGACCAGCGGCACGCCGCCCTGCCCGCCGAACATGTAGCGCGCCTTGGCCGCCTGGTTCACGAGCTCGTCCACGGCGCAGAGCGCGAAATCGGCGAAGCGCATCTCCACCACCGGGCGCGTGCCCGCCAGCGCCGCGCCGACAGCGGAGCCGAGAATCGCCGCCTCGGAGATCGGCGCATCCGAAATCCTGAGCGGCCCGAACTCCTCCGCCATGCCGGCATATTGCCCGAACACGCCGCCGCGCCCGAGGTCCTCGCCGACGGCCCAGACCGTCGGGTCGCGGCGCATTTCTTCCGCCAGCGCCCGCCGGCCGGCCTCCATATAGGTGGTCGTCACCATCGGAAGGCGGCCTCCCGCGGGTCGCCCGCATCCTGCACATCCGCATAGAGGGAGGCGGTCTCCGGCCAGGGCGCGGCTTTCGCCTCCTCATAGGCGGCCCGCATCTCCTCGACAGCCGCCTTGCGATGGCCGGAAAGCGCCTCTTCGGCAATGCCGTGCGAGCGCAGAGTCTCCGCGGCGCGGGCGACGGGGTCGTCCTCCCAGCGCGCCGCCGCTTCCCCGGCATCGCGGTAAGCGGCCTTGTCCACGGCCGTGTGGCCTTTCAGGCGCCAGGTTTTCGCCCAGAGGAATTGCGGCCCGCCGCCGCCGAGGACGCGCTCGCGCAAATCCGCCGCCGCCTCCGCCACCCGGTCCACATCGTTGCCGTCCACCGCGCGCGACGGAATGCCGAGCGCCTCGGCGCGCGCCGCCGGGCCGGGGCCGCCGGTCATCGTTTCGGTGCGCGTCGTGGCGGCATAGGCGTTGTCCTCGCACACGAACAGCACCGGCAGGTCGAACACCCGCGCCCAGTTCAGCCCCTCCAGGAAAGGCCCGCGATTGACCGCGCCGTCGCCGAAAATGCAGCAGACGATGCGCCGCTCGCCCTTGAGCCGCACGGCATGGGCCGCGCCGGCGGCGATATTGATATTGGCGCCGACGACGCCGTTCGCGCCCAGCATGCCGACCGAGAAGTCGGCGATATGCATGGAGCCGCCCTTGCCGCCGCAATTCCCGCCTTCGCGCCCGAACAGCTCGCGCATCATGGCGGCGGCGGACGCGCCCTTCTCCAGCGTGTGGCCGTGGCCGCGATGGGTGGAGAGCAGCAGGTCGTCGCGGGCGAGGCTGCCGACGACGCCGACCGCGCAGGCCTCCTGCCCGAAGGAGGGGTGGATGGCGCCCAGCACCAGCCCTTCCTCCAGCGCCGCCACGGCCTGCTCCTCGAAGGCGCGGATGCGGTGCATCCGCCGATGGCGGTCAGCCAGCCGTTCGAGATCGAGATTGGGTCGCGGATCGCTCATACCGGACCGCCCCCCGGCAAAGTGTCATGAAATGTCATGTTTTGTCATGGTCCGGTCTGCGTCCTGGCCGTTCGCGCCGCTTCGGGTCGTTCAAGGAGGCATCCTTCGATACGCGGCTGGCGCCGCTGCTCAGGGCGAAGGGGGGCATGGCGGCGCTGGCGGGCATAACGTTCATCCCGAGCAGCCGCGCAACGACCGTCCCCTCCTCATCCCGAGTAGCCGCGAAGCGGCGTATCGAGGGACGAGCGGCCGGGAGACCCCCGGGAGGATGTCATGAAATGTCATGCTTCGTCGCGATCCGCATGCGCCAAGGTCATATCCTGCGACCGTCCGTATCCTGCATGCCTCATATTCGGGACAAATGTGCCCTCAATCAAGCCGATATGAGGAATTAATTCTTCAAGCCCGTCGGAGCCGATACACAGCTCCGGCGGGCTTGAGGGGCAAGGGCGGCTCAAAGCCCCAGCATCCGCTTCGCGATGATGTTGCGCTGGATCTCGTTGGAGCCGGCGAAGATCGTGTGCTTGCGGTCGTTGAAATATTTCGCGGCCAGCGCATTGGCGTAGTCGGGCCCGACCGGCTCCTCGTTCCAGCCATGCTCCATCGCCTCGATCCGGTAGGGCGCGGAGTCGTAAGCCGCCGCCTCCATCTTGAGTTCGGAGAGGCGCTGCTGGATTTCCGTCCGGCGGATCTTGATCATGGAGGCTTCCGCGCCGATCTCGCGGTCGGCCGACACGGCGGCGAGCATGCGGAGCATCTGCATCTCCAGCGTCTGGAGCTCGATCTCGACCTCCGCCACCTTGCGCATGAAGCCTGTATCCTCCTCCAGCCCCCGGTCCGCCGCGATCTCCTTGAGCGAGCGCAGGCCGTTCTTCTGCGTGCCCAGCGCGCCGCCGCCCATGCGCTCGTGGCCGAGCAGGTATTTCGCGATCGTCCAGCCCTGGTTCACCTCGCCGACAAGGTTTTCGCGCGGCACGACGACATCGGTGAAGAACACCTCATTGACCTCGTGGAGGCCGTCGATGGTGATGAGCGGCTTCACCTCGATGCCCGGCGTCGCCATGTCGATCAGGATGAAGGAGATGCCCTCCTGCCGCTTGCCTTCGGTAGAGGTGCGCACAAGGCAGAAGATCCAGTTCGCGAGATGGGCGGCGGTCGTCCAGATCTTCTGCCCGTTGATGACGAAGCGGTCGTCATGCACCTCGCAGCGGGTCTTGAGCGAGGCGAGGTCGGAGCCGGCGCCGGGCTCCGAGTAGCCCTGGCAGAAGATGCGCTCGCCGGAGAGGATGCGCGGCAGGTTGTCCCGCTTCTGCTCCTCGGTGCCGAAGGCCATCAGCACCGGCCCGCACATGGAGAGGCCGAAGGGGATCGGGCGCGGCGCATTGGCGAGCGCCTGCTCCTCGTCCCAGATATATTTCTGCGTCACCGTCCAGCCGGGCCCGCCCCATTCCGTCGGCCAGTTGGGCGCAATCCAGCCCTTGTCGTAGAGCGCGCGGTGCCATGCCATCACCTCGTCGAGCGTCGGCTGAACGCCGAGCTCCACCTTGCGCGCCACATCGCCCGGCAGCGTCTCGGCCAGGAAGGAACGGCACTCATTGCGAAAGGCTTCGTCTTCGGGGGCGAAATTGAGGTCCATGGGCGGCCGCCAGTGGTTAGTGGTCAGTGGCTAGTGGATAGTCCGGCCGAAGCCGGCCTGCAACCGTCCCCGCCGACCACCGGTCACTGGTCACCGGCCACTGCTACACCCGGAACACCTTCATCGCCTCGTCGCCCAGATGGTTGATGACCTTGACGGCGATACGGCCGGAGGAAGGGCGCGGGAAGGGGCGCGAGGTGTCGCTGTTGAGCGTCGCCCAGGCGTCCTCGTCGATCTCGGCCTTGAGCGTCGTTTTCAACGACTTGTAAGGGTCGTTGGCGCCCAGGAAATAGGCGTGGCGGACGAAGAAGCTCTCCTCGTTGTAGTCCGTATCGACGAACCAGCAGGCAATGCCGTCCGGCCCGTCGCTGCGCACTTCGCCGGAGTTCGGGTGGAAGACGTCCACGCCGCGAATGGTGACCTGTGTCCAGTGGTCGGTGGTCAGGGAGAGCGGGAAGTCGCCGGCGCTCAGCGTCTGGAGCGCAGCGCGCGTTTGAGACCGTTGAGCATCCGGCCGACTTCCGCCGCCCGGTCCAGCACCGGGCCGGCCTCCGCCGGCGCGGCTATCTCCAGACGCCGGGCCAGAATCAGGAGTGTCTCCACCTCCGCCAGCGACCCGCTCGCCACCCCGAGAAACTGCAGATACTCCCCCGTCCCGTGGCGCTCCGCTCCCTCCGCGATGTTCGCCGCTACCGACACTGCCGCCCGCCGGACCTGCCCGGTCAGGCCGAACCTTTCCTCCGCCGGAAACCGCGACGAGAGCCGATAGACGCTCTCCGCCAACTCGATTGATTTCTTCCAGACTTCCAAGTCCCGATAGCTCTTTGGCGCATTCGTAGTCGGCAACAATCCGCCCCCCGCTGGTCACCAGCCACTGGCCACTGGCCACTTCTATATCCGGCTCGCCGAAAATGACGAACAGATTGCCCTTGCCGGTGTTCTTCAGGTCGTCGGCCATGTGCAGGTCCGCGTTCATGCGCGCCTTGAGCACCGGGATGCGGCCCAGCCGCTCGAACTCGCTGGCATGCGCGTCATAGCTGAAGGCGCAGGCGATGAGCACGTCGAACCCGGCCTCTGCGGCCTCGCGGGCGGCGGCGGAGAGGTCGGGGCGGGAGACGGTGCCGAACTCCGGGCCGATGAAGATGCCGGCGCGATAGGAGTGGCCGGTGTCCGGTGTCCGGTGTCCAGCGGTCCGCTCCCGGCCACCGGTCACTGGCCACTGGTCACCGGCGAAGTAGCCCTCGCCGCAGACGTAGCGGCCCGGCCAGGGCGCGAGGGAAGAGAAGGCGATCCGGTCCTCCCTGCGCGCCTGCTGGACGCCGGCGGTCTTCAGGTTCTCCAGGATCATGGTGGCGAAGTCCGGCGCCTCGCCGTAATGGTGGCCGCCCTTTTCGCCGAGGGTGGAGAACAGCTCGTCGTTCTCGTCCACGGCCAGCATCCGGTGCGGCGCCAGGCTCTCGACCGTGAAGGGGCCGGCGACGCGGATGCGGGACCGGTCCTCATAGGGCTTGTCGTAGAGATATTCGGTATCGGCCTTCGCGGCGATGGAGGCGTCGATCTCGCGCTGGCGAGCGATGCGAAGCTCCCAGAATTCGGTGAGCAAGGGGTCGGTGGCCGGTGGCCAGTGGTCGGGCCGCTCGCGGGGGATTTCCCATTCCTCCAGCGTCCTTTCCTGGCCACTGGCCACTGAACACCGGTCACGGAGCGGCGCAAGCCGCTCCTCCCACTTCTCCCAGATCACGTCGATCTCGGCATTGTTGGCGATGGATTTGAGCGTGATATGCGGCACGCGCTCATAGACGAAGCCCTGCCGGATATCGCCGCCGGTCGGCGCTTCCGAAGGCGCGCGGCGGGTGACCTCGCCCTCCTTGCGCTGCCCCTCCGGGCTGTCGGCCAGCAGATACCAGGGATAGCGCGCGCCCATGACCCGCGCCCGCGCCAGAGCGAGCGCCACGCGGGAGGTGTCGATGGTGATCCAACGCCGCCCCCCTTGCTCTGCAACATAGGCGGTGGTGCCGGAGCCGCACGTCGGGTCAAGCACGAGGTCGCCGGGGTCGGTTGTCATGAGAATACAACGTTGGACGACTCTCGGATTGGTCTGTACCACGAACATCTTCTTATCTGCAAAACCGGATATACCAGTATCGGTCCAAAGGTCCACTATTGGGAAAACCGGAAAATCATCGAACAGCCGACGATATCGTGGTGTTCTACCTACAAGCATGAGTCTAGAGGACCGAGCAAGTCTCTCTGCACCTTCTGGAGGCGATTTCCAACGAACATTTCCGAACGGAAGCCGGAACCAATTTCCCTCAAAATGCAATTCATAATTAGTCGTTTCTGCGAAACCTGTCGAAGTAAAATTGTCATGAGCCAACCACTTCCATCCATCTTCAATAAGCTCATTATAATTGTCTATTTTGGATATAGATTTAATTTCAAACCCTGAAGAATCTTGCATAAGGTTATATTGAGTAGCTCCCTCATCTCCCAACTTCTTTTTGCTAAATAATCTACGAAATTTAGCTCTTGACTTATCCTTAAAGAACCATATCAGATGGTCAGTAGAACTGGCCAGAAATCCGCTTGCAAGCCCTGTGGTTGTCTTGAAATCGACAACAGGACCAGCGTTCTCCTCTCCAAATACCTCCTCCATCAATGCTCGCACGCGATGGACGTTCTCATCGCCAATCTGCACGAAGACCGAGCCGCTTTCCGTCAGCAGTTCCCGCGCCACGGTCAGCCGGTCTCGGAGATAGGTCAGGTAAGAGTGGATGCCGTCGCGCCAGGTATCGCGGAAGGCCTTTACCTGTTCCGGCTCGCGGGTGATGTGGGCGGCGTTGCCGTCCCTCACGTCGCGGCTGGTGGTGGACCACTGGAAGTTGGAGTTGAACCGGATGCCGTAGGGCGGGTCGATATAGATGCACTGCACCTTGCCGCGCAGGCCCTCGCGCTCGGCAAGGCTCGCCATGACCTGCAGGCTGTCGCCCAGGATCATGCGGTTCGACCAGTTGGCGTCGTGGCGGTAGAACTCGGTGCGCGCGTCCTCGCTCGGCAGGCCGTTGAAATCCGCGAACAGGTCCGGCGCCGCATCCGCCTCCTCGTCGCGGCGCGCCTTCGTCTGCCGCAGCAGGTCGTCCACCAGCGCCTTGGGATGCACCTTCTCCTGGATATAGAGCGGCGGCGCCTGCACGGTGAGGTCCGCCGCGTCCTGCGTCTCCTTCCCCCGCCAGACAAGCTGCGGGTCGAGGTCCCGGTTGCGCTCATAGACCACCGGGCGCGGCGCCTTCTCCTCCTCCGCCATGACGGGATGGAACTCCGCCGTCGGAATGTTCCGCCGGGACGCCTCACCGTGGGTGAGGGTTTCGATGGATTTGGGCGATTTTCTCGTTCGGCGGGCCATGGATCAACGGGCCCTGATCGAACGGACAGGCAGGGCTTCGGTCTCCAGCGTGGAGAGGTCGAGATGCCGGGACGCATGGTCGATGTCGAAACCGACCACGCCGCCCTCCGCATCGAGATCGACATTCAGCCCGTCGGACACCTCGCGCGTCTCCACGCCGGGCCCGGCCTTGAACTCGACATAGAGGCTGTCGGTTTCGGGATAGTAATGGAGCTTCATGTCAGGTCCCTCCTGAAACGACGGTCGAAAAAGGCGTTATGGACCGTCTCTCCATCGGCCAATGTAACCACCCGCAGGATGCGCGGCATATCCTCCCCCGAAGGGATGACTTCTCCCCAGAAGCGGATCCTGCCGTCAGGCTGTTCCTCGCGCCGAAGCGGTGCGGCAATAATGTCGGCGCACCACACCGGATCGATATAGGGTCGCTTTCGTCGAACCTGTTCATCGAAATACCGCGTCGTCTTCATGCGATGCCGGTCTCAGGCCCGGACAGGCCGTTGAGCACGCTTGCCGGCCCCGACTTCCGGGGACAGACGGGATCGCCCGATCGTGCAGCCGGAACCGTCCTCCGTGTCATAGACATCGGTGAACTCCGCGACCCCCCGGCGGCCGTATGCGCCGAGAGCGTTCACGCCGCGACGCGCTGCAGGAGCTTGCGGTTGAAGTCCTCGTGCGACGCCAGAGACGAGATCATGTCGCCGCCGACATCCGATAGCCTGGCGAGGTCCATTCTCGGAATCTGGGCTTGGTCCTCGAAGACGAGAATGGATTCGAAACGCAACGCCTGCCGATGGAAATACGACAACATGATCGTGGCCAGACGCGCCTTTTCGCGGTTGGGCACACCATAGACGAAAAGCGGAACGTCGCCTTTCCCGTCGATGCGATAGTCCACTGGGTAGGCGTCGGCGTTCGGAATATCCGGCTGGAAGTCCCGTTCGATCCTGGCTTCGTCCACAAAGCTGAACAGGAGGTCCGCAAGGTCGTCGTAGAAAGTGGAGCCGACATTCGAGCGCGAAAGCAGGGTCAGGTCGTACACCCTCGTCAACGCCTGCCCGAAGGCGAACAGGGCCTGCGGCAGGTTCTCGGGGGCCGTGTCGAGGCAAAGCGCCCCAGTATCCCCATCCCAGCCAAGCCCGGTTTCGCCCATGACGCGCTCGAGAAGCATGCCCCGGGTCCCGTCCATGAATGAGTCGATCTCATGCTCGTAGCTGAGGTGCATGAGAGTATGTCCACGGTCGGAAAGGCGCAGTCCGCCCGACGCCGGTTCGGAGAGGTGAATCGGGTACCGGTCTCCGTCGGGAAACTCGAAATGCGCGCGCAGCATCAACGCGCCGTCGGGCCGACGGTCGATCCTCACCTCTTCGCAGAGGCGCTCGCACAGCAGATTTTGAAGGGAGGCCGGGTCGATAGCCATCAAAGGAACCTCGGTTCGTTATCGTGCTGAACCCTGATGCCGGTTACATTGAAATCGTTTACCAGACAGGCAAGCGCGCCTTCCAGCGTCTCGAACCGGTCCGTTTCTTCAGCGTCGGACTCCGGCTTCAGGCCGGCGGCGATGGCCTTCTCCGAAGCGCGGTGAATGTGCGGGCGGTAGACGATTTCACGGTGTTCGTGGCTCGGTCCGTTGTAACGCGCCAGCGTCAGGGAAAGCCCGCCGCGCGGGAGGTAGAGAATACCGCAGGAATAGTCGAGCCCGTCGAGCAGGTTCTCGCGCTGGTAGATCAGGAAGCGGGACTCGCCATCGGAGTCTCCGGAGACCTGAAAGGCGCGTTGTCGGTGAACCGGCCGCGTTTTGGGCTTCTCCAGCCAGCGGGCGCCCGGATTGACGACTCGCTTCTGCATCGACTGCAGGGTAGCCAAATCCGCCTTCGTATATAACTTCATTTACTGACGCTCATTCGCCTTCCCTCTCCGCCGTTTCCAGAAGCTGCCTCAGTACAGGAAGCAGTGTTGGAACGGCGTCTTCGATCATCGTCCAGATCACGTCGTCGTCGATATGCCGATAGGCATGAGCCAGGCGGTTCCGCGCTCCGATCATCGCATGCCAGGGAATGTCGGGATGAGCTTCCCGGATTGCGGCGGGGATGTTGGTTGCGGCTTCGCCGATCAATTCCAGGTTGCGCAGAACGGCATGATAGGTCCGCGCGTCGCCGATGAAAGCGTCCCGGTCCATGCCGTCGGCAAAAGACAGGACGTTCTCGCCGAACTCGATCATGTCCGCGATGTAGAAGCGCCATTCGCGCGGAGGTTCGCCGGCGTCAGACACGGATCGCGTCCCGCTCCATATAGGGGCGGATTTCGGCGCGCAACGCCGTGTCGGTCACCAGATCGACGGGGCGACCGAGAAGGTCCTCGATATAGGCCTGCAAGCCGAAAAACCGCCGCCAGTCCGCCGGGCCGTCGAACCGCACCAGAATGTCCGCATCGCTGATGGCGGTCGCCGTGTCGCGGGCGATGGAGCCGGCCACGGCCAGATCGACGATATGGAAACGCCGCGCCATTTCCTCCTTGTGGGCCCTCAGCAGCGCCAGGACCTCTTCCCTGCCTGCCGGCTGCCTACCGGCCGCCTTTCCGGCTTCGACTTCGGCGAAGGCGCGCAACCGCTCGATCATCCGGTGGAACGTGTCCTCCATGCCATAGACATCGGTGAACTCCGCAAACTTCCAGCGGCCGTATGCGCCAAGCGCGTTCACGCCGGGCACCCAGTAGGTGTCCATGGTCCCCTTCTTGTCCTTTGCGTCCTCGCCGCGAAAGCCCTTGATCTCGACGACCAGGTGCAGCGGGTCGTCCGCGCCGCGCCCGTCGTCCACCAGCACGACGAAGTCGGGAATGTAGGTCCGGGTCTCCGAACCGGATGGATAGGGCACCTCCAGGCCGAGGCCGTGGTTCTTCACCCAGGCGCGGACGCGGGGGTGCGCGTCGGCTATACGGCAGAACTCCGCCTCCCAGTCGCTGTCGCAGACGGCATAGTTGACATGGCAGCGGCCGGGGTCGGTCTCCCAGAGAGACTGCTTCGTCGTGGCGAACCGCACATGGGCCGTGGACCCTGAGGGGTTGTAGGGGTCCAGCACCGCCCTCACCGGCTTTTCGCCGGCATGAGCCGCGTCGATGGCCCGCGCAATGCGTTCGCAGGCCATGTCCGCCAGGGAGAGATACATGAGTTGCGCCGGCCAGGTCCCGCCCTTGCAGACGAGGTGGCGGTCGTGCCACTCGCCGGCGATCCGCTTGAACTGGCCGAACAGGTGCAGCTTCGGCTCCTCTCCGGCTTCGCGCCATTTCGTTTCCAGCAGACGCTTCGTGAGGTGGAAGAGGAGCGTCGAGCGCCGCAGCGTGCCGGTATGCACAAGGTTCAGGTCCACGCCTTCGCCGATAATGCCTTCGACGCGGGTCCTTGTCGGGCCGATCAGGTCCGGCGTCAGCACCAGCGTCGAATCCTCGTCGAACTTCGCTTCGAGCCGCTCTTCCGGCAATTCGACCCGATAGCCTGCGACGCGCGGGAACCGAATCTCGCAGGCGTCCCGCTCGGGGCTGATGGCGCGGACCTGCACGGTCTTGCGCGGGCGCTGCGGCGGCGCGACGACCGGCTCGGCGGTGAAGTCGAACGGGATACCGAGCACGTCGGCATACTCCACCTCGAACAGATCCCTCTCGTTCAGGTCGTACGACTGCCGGCGCAGCGCCCGGCCGACCACCTGCTCGCAGAGAAGCTGCGTGCCGAAAGCGCGAACGCCGAGCACATGGGTGACGGTGTTGGCGTCCCAGCCTTCCGTCAGCATGGACACCGAGACGACGCAGCGGGTCTCGCCGCCGAGCCGGCCTTCCTTGCCGACCGTGTTCATGACCTCGCGCAGCAGGTCCTCGTCGGAAAGCTTCTCGGCCCGCTGGCGGTCGCCCGTGCGCGCCACGATTTCCGAGCGGAAGCGCTCGATCTCGTCCGCCGCCGCGGCGCGGAAGTTCTTGTCGAGCGCCTCCCCGGACTCGAGCTGCGTGCTGTCGATCAACAGCGTGCGGGGGCGAGAAAGCGGCGCGCCGGATTCGTCGAAATTCCTGAAGAGCGGCAGGCGTCCGTGCTCCAGAGTCTTCGAGCCGTCCGCGTTCTCCCGATGGAAACCGGCGATATAGTCATAGACGAGCTTCGAAGTCGCGGTGTTGTTACAGACGACGATGAAGCAGGGCGGTACCTTGATGCCCTGTTCCCGCCAGAGCCCGAAGGTCTTCTCGTAATGGCCGTAGAGCGCCTCCAGAGCCGTCTGGAGCATGACGGGGATTTGCAGCGGGTCGAGCCCGGCCGCCTTGCTCCGGCCCTTTCGCGGCATGGCCTTGCCGATATGCCGCCAGAGGTTGCGGAAGGTCGGCATCTCGGTGCCGGGAATGTTGTCCGCCACCGGCACGCGCGGCAGCTTGACGATGCCGCACTCGATAGCGTCCATGAGCGAGAAATCGCTGACCGTCCACGGGAACAGCGTGCCCTCCGCGTAACCCGACCCGCGCAGGAAGAACGGCGTGGCCGATAGATCGACGATGCGCGCGAGGCCGAGCTTGCGGTCGACCGCCTCCAGGCCCGATATCCAGAGCCGGGCGGCGTCCCGATTCTTCTGAGCCTCCGTGCGGTCGTCGCCCCGGAGGACGCCTTCATCGTCCTCGTCGGCGGGTTTCTCCCTGTAACAGTGATGCGCCTCGTCGTTGATCGCGAGGACATTCCTCATGCCCATCAGGTCGGGCATCACACGCTGGAGCATCCGGCCTTCGGATTCCAGCGTATGCAGGTCCGGCCCCCTACCCTGCAGAAGCGCGCGGCCGCCCCTGGAAACCGTCATCGTCTCCTTCGGCTTGAAGGCGTGGTAGTTGGTGATGACGATCTTCGCCTTGCCGAGATCGCCAAGCATGTCGGCGGGCACCAGTTCCCGCTCCCGGTAGTAGCTGTCCGGGTCGTTGGGCTGGAGGACGCGCAGCCGGTCCTTGATGGTGATGCCGGGGGTGACGACCAGGAAGCCCCGGGTGAAGCGGCTGCTGCCGGGCCGGCGCACCGCATTGACCGTCTGCCAGGCGATGAGCATGGCCATGACGGTGGTCTTGCCTGCGCCCGTCGCGAGTTTCAGCGCCAGCCGGGACAAGCCGGGATTCGCATCCTCGTTCGCCCTTTCGAGTTCCTCCAGGAACCCACGCCCCGCATTACCGAGCCCCGGCGCAACCTCGGTCAGCCAGATCGCCGTCTCCACTGCTTCGATCTGGCAGAAGAACGGGCGGATTTCGTTGAATCTGTGGTGGCGCCAGTGCTTGAGCAGCCGGGCCGTCTCCGGCGTCACCCGCCATTGCGACTCCGGCAGCGCACGCCAGCTATCGACTTGCCGGCGAATGCTGGCGATGGTTTCGACCAGCCTGTATTGCCGGTCCCCGGTTGCAAGCCGCTGCGCCGTTTCGTCCGCGACCAGTTCGAGTTGCGTCCCCTTGCGTTTCCTAGCCACGGGAATCGGCGTGACGAAAGAAACGTCCCGGCGGCGTTCGAGGACCCGGTCGGTGGGCTGGCCGGTCCCATCGAGCTCCCAATGCCGGGACGGATATTCGTAGGGCGAGTTGAGGATCGGACCGTCGAAAAAGCGGGCCGTCATTCCGGTGGCTCCGAAGCCGGGTGCGGGTGCCGGCAAGGGCTATCATGCGCTCCGGTGCGAGACAACGCCCTACCCCTTGCGGGAGAAGCGGCCGCGGGCGGCTTCGTAGGCGCCGAAGAGGGCGAGGGCGAGGGCGAGCGGCATGAGGAAATAGATGACGCGGTAGGTGATGATGCCCGCGGCCACGACGTGGGTCGGCACGGTTTCGGGCATCAGCAACAGCAGCACGGTCTCGAACACGCCGAGCCCGCCCGGCACATGGCTGATATAGCCGGCCATGTAGGCCAGCACATAAACGGCCACGAAATGCCAGTAGGACATGCCGAAATCCGGCGGCAGAACCAGGTAGAGCACGGCGCTTGTGAACGCCCATTCGAGGATGCCGACACAGAACTGGATCGACCCGTGCCTGATTTTCGGCGGCGTCACCCGGCGCTCCCCGAGGCGGACGACCGGGCTGCCGCAGAGGCACCACAGCACATAGAGAACGCCGGACAGCACCCAGACAGCCGCGACGGCCCGGACGAGGCCGGTTTGCAGCTCCAGCGCATCGGCCAGCGCCGCCGCATTGGGCAGCATCAACAGCCCGCCGACCGACAGGGCGCAGAGGTAATAGACGATGCCGGCATAGAGCACGACGCGGGCGATATCTCCCGGCGGGACGCCCCAATCGGTGTAGAACCGGAAACGGACGGCCCCGCCGGTCAGGGCCCCGAAGCCCAGATTGTGGCTGAAGGCGTAGGAAATCGAGGAGACGAACGCGACCCGGCCGAACGCCATGCGCCGCCCGATATAGCGGAAGGCGGTGTGGTCGTAGGCCGCCAGCACCAGATAGGCTGCGAAGGTCGCCGCCACGGCCGCCAGGATGCGGTACAGCGGGATCGCCTCCAGCTGGCGGAGCAGGTCGTCCCAGCGAAGGTCCCGCAATTGCCATGTCAGCGCCCAGACGGCGGCGGCGAACACGGCGA
This sequence comes from Alphaproteobacteria bacterium, assembly GCA_022822125.1. Next base: position 10,764 of record JAJECF010000058.1, on the reverse strand, counting down.
CGGCGGCGACGACGCCCGCGTAATGCCAGAAACGCTTCTGCACGGGCCTTTCAGCCCGTCGGGCGGAACTTCGGGATCGTCAGGTCTTCCGAGACCTTGTCGAAGAACGCCTCGACATGCTGGCCGATATGGACCGCGTCCGGGTCGTCGGTCACGAGGTTGGTCACGATGCGCGCGCCTTCGTCGAGCTCGACGCAGGCAACGACATAGGGCGTTTCGTCCCGGAAAGCGGGCCCGGCCGGCACATGGCAGACGGTAAAGGAATAGACGGTTCCGGTTCCCCTGGCCTCGATCCAGCCGACATCGTCATCGCCTGCGCCCGGCGCAAGGCGGCGCGAATAGAGGAAGCAGCGGCCGGTCGCGCCGCAGCGCTGGATCATCAGGCGGCCCTCGCGCGCGCCCGTCCAGTAGGGTTCGGACTCGGCGTCGATGGCAGGGACCGGCTTGTCGTAGGTCATGGGCCGGACTCTATCCCGTTTCGGTCGAGAGGATGAGCGTGGCGCCCGAGGACAGCACGCCACCCGTGCCCTGGCATATCGCGGTGCGCACGCCCCCGACCTGCCTCCCGCCCGCAAGGCCCCAGAGCTGGCGGGACGCCTCGATGATGGTGAACAGCCCGTACATGCCGGGATGGCAATAGGAGAGCCCGCCGCCATTGGTGTTGACCGGAAAGGCGCCGCCGGGACCGGTGCGCCCGCCTTTTACGAAGTCCTTGCCCTCGCCGTAGCCGCAGAGCCCGAGCGCCTCCAGCGTCATCAGCACGGTGATGGTGAAGCTGTCATAAAGCATGGCAAGGTCGATGTCCGCCGGACGCCGGCCTGCCATGGCATAGGCCATGCGCGAGGACCGCTCGGCGACCTCCAGCTTCGCCATGTCCGGCATATGCGCGATGCTGGCATGGGACGCGGAGGCGCCGTGCCCCAGCACATGGACCGGCGGCATCCGCAGGTCGCGCGCGCGCTCCTCCGTTGTCATCACCACAGCGCCGCCGCCGTCGGTCACCAGGCAGCAGTCGTAGCGCGCGAGCGGCGAGGCGATCGGGCGCGCGTCCAGCGCATCGTCCATCGTCATCGGCTCGCGGAAGGCGGCGGCGGGGTTGAGCGCCGCCCAGGCGCGGGTCGCCACGGCGATCTCGGCCAGCGTCTCGCGGGTCGAACCGTAAACATGGGCGTGGCGCTGCGCTGCCATCGCATAGGCGCCGACCGGGAGCGGCAGCCCTGCCGGAATGTCCCACTGGTTCGAGAACATCGCCGGCCTGTTGCCCAGCGCCCGCGCCGCCTGGCTTTTCTGGAGCGAACCGTAAACGATCAGCACCACGTCGGCCTGGCCGGAGCGGATCGCTTCCGCCGCCCGGCCCGCATGCAGCACAAAGGCCGCGCCGCCGATATTGGTGCCGTCCAGATAGCGCGGCCATTCGAGGCCCAGATATTCCGTCAGCAGCACCGGCTGCATGGCGCCCGGCCCCGGCATGCCCCACATGCCGGCGACCGCGAGGCCGTCCACATCGCGCACGGTCAACCCGGCCTGGGCCAAAGCCTCATGGGCCGCATCGCGCTGTATGGAGAGCACCGTGGCGCCCGGCAGCGCCCGGCCCCGCTCCTGCGTCGGCGCGTCGGCAACGCCGACAATGACCGGGCTGCGGCTCATCCCCCGGCGTCTTCCCGCACGGCAATCAGAGCGTCCACGGCGAGCGCGCCCTCCCCTTTCGGCAGCACGATGAACGGGTTGACGTCGATGGTCTCCAGCGCATCGGCATTGGCGGCCGCAAACGCCGACAGCCGGGCCAGCGCTTCCGCCAGCGCCTCCTCGTCGGAAGGCGGCGCGCCGCGCACGCCCTGCAGCATCGGATAGCCGCGCACTTCGCGGATCATCCTGCGCGCCTCGTCGATGCCGAACGGCGCGATGCGGAACGTCACATCCTTCAGCACCTCGACGAAGATGCCGCCGAGCCCGAACATGACGACGGGACCGAACACCGGGTCGCGGACGACGCCCAATATCGTCTCGACGCCGCCCGACACCATCGGCGCCACCAGCACACCGTCGATCCGCGCATCGGGCGCATGCGTTTCGGCCCGCGCAAGCAGGTCGCGATAGGCTGTCTCCGCCGCTTCCCGCGACGCGACATGGAGGATGACGCCGCCGATCTCGGACTTGTGCAGGATGTCGGGGGATACGATCTTCATGACGACCGGAAACCCGGCTGCTTCGGCCGCTTCGGCCGCCTCGCCGGCAGAGCCTGCAAGCCGCTCCGGCACAGCCGGCACGCCGGCGGCCGCGAGAATGCGTTTGCCTTCGACTTCGTTGATGTCCGTTCCGGCGGCAAGCCTCGGCGCATCGGCCGGCAGGCCGGGCGGCGGCGCGGACGCTCCCCGCTTCAACGCCTCCGAATAGCGGGCCAGCACGCCGAGCGCGTGGATCGCCCGGCTCGGATCCTCGTAGCAGAGATAGCCCATCGCCTGGAGGCGCGCCCGGCGCTCGGGCGTGGTCAGGATAGCGAGCATGTGCAGATGGTCCGGGAACCGCCGCCGCACCGCGTCCAGACTCGGCTCCAGCTCCTTCATCATCAGCGGGTTCAGGCCGACGCCCGCCAGGAAGCAGACCGCGCTTGCATAGTCGCCCTCGTCCAGCAGGGCGCCGTACATCGTCTCCATCAGCGTCGCGTCGTTGATGAACTGCGCCGTCACGTCCAGAGGGTTGCGAGTGCCGGCGAAGGGCACAAGCGCCTTCATCCGCTCCTGCGTCGCCTCCGGCAGCGGCGGCAATTCGAGGCCCGCATCCTCCGCCGCATCCGCCATGATGACGCCGACCCCGCCGGAAACCGTGACGATGCCGGTTTTCGCGCTTTTCGGCAGCACGCCGCCGGCAAAGGCGTAGCCGACATCGAACATCTCGTCGATGCTGTGGGGGCGAAACACGTTGTACTGGCGAAGCAGCGCATCGAAGACGGCGTCGGAGCCAGTGAGCGACGCCGTGTGCGAGGCTGCGGCCGCAGTGCCGACTTCCGAGCGCCCGACCTTCATCAGCACGACCGGCTTCTCGGCCGCGCGCGCAATCTCCAGCGCCTCGACCAGCTTGTCCGCGTCCTGCACGCCTTCCATGTAGCCGAGCACGACGCTGGTGCCGGGGTCCTGCGCCATATAGGCAAGGCAGTCGGAAAACTCGACGTCGCACTGATTGCCCATGGTCGCCCAGAGGTTGAGGCCGAGGCCGCGTTCGCGCGCAAGCGTGAAGCAATGGCCGCCGAACGCCCCGGACTGCGCGGCGACGGAAATCGTGCCCGTTTCCGGCCCCGTATCGCCGATGGCGGAGATGAAGGTGGCGATCATGCCGGCGCCGGTGTTCATCACGCCCATGCAATTGGGCCCCATGATGCGGAGCCCGCCTTCGGCGCCGAGATCGGCGAGGCGGCGCTGCGCCCGCGCGCCGTCCTCGGAAATCTCCGCGAAGCCGGAAGACAGCACGATGGCGGCCTTCACGCCCTTTTCGATGCAGGCCGTCACCGCTGCTTCCACATGGGGCATCGGCACCACGATCACAGCCATATCGACCGCGCCCGGAATATCGCCGATGCCGGGGAAGGCGGGCAGGCCCTGGATCTCGGCCGCGCCCGGATTGACCGGATAGACGTTCCCGCGGTAGCCGGAAATCTTCATGTTGTGGACCGGCCGGCCGCCGATCTTGGCGAAATTCGACGAAGCGCCGACAATGGCCACCGACCGGGGATTGAAAAAGGCGTCGAGCGTGTCGATGCGGATGGTCATGCCGGCTTTCCCCCTCGGGCCTCGAACCTGCGGCGCCTCACGCTAGAGGAGCAGGAGTCCGGCTTCAAGGAGGGCCGGACGGCGCCATTCGCGCCGCGGTCATACGCGGTAGGACTGCGCCGTTCCGGTGAACGGGGAGATATCGCGCTCGTCGAGCTCCAGGTGGATCAGCGCCGGCCCCGGATGCGCGAGCGCGGCAGAAAGGGCGCCGGCGAATTCTGCAGTCTCCCGCACGCGGCTTGCATAGAGGCCGTAGGCCCGACCGATAGCCTCGAAATCCGGGCTCTCCAGCCTCGTGCCGAAAATGCCGTCTTCGCCGTAGCGCGTCTGCTGCGAGGTCAGGATCGAGCCCCAGGCATGGTTGTCGCAGACGACGATTTTCACCGGCAGACGCTCCTGCGCCAGCGTCACGGCCTCCTGCCCCGTCATCAGGAAGCCGCCGTCGCCGACGAAAACGACGACCGGCGACCGGACGAGCGCTGCGCCGATGCCTCCCGGCACGCCGTAGCCCATCGCGCCAGCCATCGGGCCGGCCTGCGTGCGCGGCCCCTCGAACCGGAAGTAGCGATGCACCCAGCGCGCAAAGGTGCCGCTGTCCGTAATGACGACCGCGTCGGGCGGCAGCAGCCGGCGCGTCTGCGCCGCAATCTCGGCAAGATCGACGCGACCGTGGACGGCAACGCCTCCGGGCTCGGAGAAGCGGCGATACGCCTCGTTCAGCCCTGCCCGCCATTCGCGGCGGGCCGGACCGCCGGTCGAAACCGCAGCGGCAAGCGCCTCAAGCGCCGGCCCGGCATCGGCCCGGATCGCCATGCCGGAAGGCCAGCGCCCCAACACCTCGGCGTCGGGATGAATATGGATCAGCGCCTGGTCGTCCCGGATCATGGAAAAGTCGCGCGTCGTGATCCCGTCCAGCCGCGCCCCGGCGGCGATGACGAGATCGGCTTCCTCCCAGGCCCGTTCCTGGAAGTCGTCCCGGTTGATTTCGAGATGGCCGATATAAGCGGGGTGGTCGTTGCGGAATGCGTCCTGGCAGCGATAGGCGGCGGTGACCGCCGCCCCGCTCGCTTCGGCGAATTGCGCAAGCGGGCCCTCGGCGCCCTCGAATGCGATCAGTTCGCCCGCGATAACCACCGGATTGCGGGCGGCATCGACAAGCCGGGCGGCCCCGGCGATGGACACAGGGTCCGGGAGCAGCGGCGCGCGCGGCGCCGGCGGGGGAATGGCGGGCGCGCCCGCCTCTCCGTCCGAAATGTCCTTCGGCATCACCAGCACGACCGGGCCCGGCCGCCCCGCCGTGGCGAGTTCCAGCGCGCGAGCGGCCTCGGCGGGCGCCTCTGCGGCGGTTTCCGGTTCGAGCACTGCCTTCGCAATGCCGGAGAACATCTTGTGGTAATCTATTTCCTGGAAGGCTTCGCGGCCCTTGGACGCCGTCGGCACATCGCCGATGACCAGCAGCATCGGCACCGAATCCTGCCGCGCGACATGCAATCCGATGGAAGCATTTGTGGAGCCCGGCCCGCGGCTGACGAGGCCGACCGCCGGCTTGCCGGCAATCCTGCCATAGGCCGCGCAGGCGAAGGTGACGCCGGACTCATGCCGGGGCGTAACGAGGCGGATGGCGTTGGCCCGGCGCTGGAGCGCGGCGAGGACCGGAAGATAACTTTCGCCCGGAACGGCGAAGGCGGCCTCGACGCCCCATGCCGCAAGCGTCTCCACCAGGGCTTCGCCTCCATCCATCAGCAATGTCCTTCCGCATGTTCGTGGTTGTCGGGGTCCAGCAGGCGGTGCAGATGCACGACGAAATAGCGCATATGCGCATCGTCCACCGTGCCCTGCGCCTTGCCCCGCCAGGCCCGGGCGGCTTCGGCGTAATTGGGGTAGATGCCGACGATATCGAGAGCGCCGAGGTCGGCGAATTCGGTTCCGTCCGGGTTCGTCAGGCGCCCGCCGAAAACGAGGTGAAGGAGTTGTTGGGCCATACCGGGAATTCCCGCGCTTGAGGGTTGCGGACCCATGGCGAATAGCAGCAAGCGCATGGGCGCGAAACCCCGCCCGGCGGTCGAAGGGTTCCAGCCCCCTTTCGACTGCCGTCCGGTTTGTGTTAGCGTCTGTCCGCAACTCGCTGGCAGCAGGAGACATCGTGCCGGACCGCGACCGCGCTTTCGTCGAATTCGACGGTGTACAGAAGAGCTATGACGGCGTATCGCTCGTCGTCAAGAACCTCAACCTCGATATCGCACGCGGCGAGTTTCTGACGATGCTCGGCCCCTCCGGGTCGGGGAAGACCACCTGCCTGATGATGCTGGCCGGGTTCGAGGTCGCCACCCATGGCAGCATCAGCCTCGACGGCCGCCCGATCAACAATATCCCGCCGCACAAGCGCGGCATCGGGATGGTGTTCCAGAACTACGCCCTCTTCCCGCATATGACGATCGCGGAGAACCTGGCTTTCCCGCTGCAGGTGCGCCGGATGAGCCGCGCCGAGGTCACAGAGAAAGTCAACCGCGCGCTGGACATGGTGCAGATGGGCGGTTCGGAATTCGCAGGGCGCCGCCCGGCGCAGCTTTCGGGCGGCCAGCAACAGCGCGTGGCGCTCGCGCGCGCCCTGGTGTTCGAGCCCGACCTCGTGCTGATGGACGAGCCGCTGGGCGCGCTCGACAAACAGCTGCGCGAGCATATGCAATATGAAATCAAGCATCTGCACGAACGGCTCGGCGTCACGGTCGTCTATGTCACGCACGACCAGTCGGAAGCGCTGACCATGTCGGACCGGATCGCCGTCTTCAATGACGGCGTGATCCAGCAGCTCGCGCCTCCGGAAGACCTCTACGAACGGCCCGAAAATGCGTTCGTGGCCCAGTTCATCGGCGAGAACAACAAGCTGGACGGCACGGTCGAGGCGGTTGCGGACGGCGAGGCGCGCGTGCGTCTCGACGGCGGCGGAGAGATCGGGGCCGTGGCGATCAATTGCGGGGCGGCAGAGTCCCGCACGATGCTGTCGATCCGGCCCGAGCGCGTGTTGATCGCGGAGCCTTCGGCCCCCAACCGGCTGGATGGCCGGGTGGTCGAGCTGATTTATCTGGGGGACCATATCCGTTGCCGGATGGAGGTTGCGGGCCGCGACGATTTCGTCGTCAAGATCCCGAATTCCGCCAAACATTCGGTGCTGAAGGTCGGAGAAACGACCCCCATAGGCTGGCTGACAAGCGATTGCAGGGCCCTGGACGCAGTGTGAACGGCAACCCGGATACGGCGCGGCTGCTTTTTCGCGCTGCGCCGCGCCCGAACCGAACGAGTGGTAAACAAGGGAGAACGCCACATGAGACTTAGAACATTCCTTGCCGCCGGCGCGGTCGCCTCCGCAGCGGCGGCCGGCGCAGCGCAGGCGGAGGACATGACCATCGTGTCCTGGGGCGGCGCTTATTCCGCGTCGCAGATGAACGCCTATCACAAGCCCTATATGGAAATGAATCCGGGCGTGAACATCATCAACGACGAGAGCGCCGCGGAGGCGGTCGCCAAGCTGCGCGCCATGGCCGAAGCCGGCAACACGACCTGGGATGTGGTCGATGTGGTCGCATCGGACGCCATCCGGCTTTGCGACGAAGGCCTCGCGATGGAGGTCGACCCGGACGCCATGCTGGCGGCTGCGCCCGACGGCACGCCTGCGTCCGAGGATTTCGGCGACTTCCTGGTGTCGTCCTGCTTCATCCCGCAGATCGTCTATTCGACGACCTTCGGCTACCGCACCGACATGGTCGGCGACACGCCGCCCAAGGACGTGTGCGCGGTGTTCGATCTGGAAACCTATCCCGGCAAGCGCAGCCTCGAGAAGCGCCCGATCAACAATATGGAATGGGCGCTGATGTGCGACGGCGTCGCCATGGCGGACATTTACGATCAGCTGGCGACCGAGGAAGGCCAGGCGCGCGCCTTCGCCAAGCTCGATACGATCAAGGACCAGGTCGTGTGGTGGTCCGCCGGCGCGGACACGCCGCAGCTTCTGGCCGACGGCGAAGTCGTGATCGGCTCGACCTATAACGGCCGCCTGTTCAAGCTGATCGAGGAAGACAAGCAGCCGGTCGCGATGCTGTGGGACGGCCAGGTGTTCGACCTCGACGGGTGGATCGTCCCGGAGAATCTCAGCGACGAGCGCAAGAAGCGCGCGCTGCACTATCTCCATTTCGCCACCGACACCCAGCGCCTTGCGGACCAGGCGAAATACATCTCCTACGGCCCGGCGCGCGCGTCTTCGGCGCCGATGGTCGGCAAACATGCGAGCCTCGGAATCGAAATGGCCCCGCACATGCCGAACGAGCCGAGCAACATGAGCAATACGCTGCTCTACAATTACGAGTTCTGGGCGGACTATCGCGACGACATCGACGCGAAGTTCCAGACCTGGCTCGCCAAGTAGGGCTTTCCTGTAAGGAGGGGCTTTCGGGCCCCTCCGCTCTTTTCCGGTTTCGACCGAAGGCGCACAGGGTTCCATGGCGAACGGCGAACAGAGTTCCGGTCCGATCCTCGCAGCCGACGGCCGCCCGCTGCGGCAGTCGCTGGCGCGTGCGCTCCGCCTGCAGAAGCTGCGGGCGCTGGCCCTGATTGCGCCGCTGCTGATCTTCGTCCTCGTCTCCTTCGTCGCGCCGATCGCCGACATGCTGTTCCGCTCGATCGAAAACGCGATCGTACCCGAGACATTGCCGCTCACCGTGGCGGCGCTGGAGGACTGGGACGAGACTTCGGGCCAGCCGCCGGGCGAAGAGGTTTTCGCCGCGCTGCACCAGGACCTGCTCGTCGCCGTGGCGGCCAAGGCGCATACCAAGCTCGGCTCGCGGCTGAATTACGAGCGGACGGGCATTGCCAGCCTGTTCCGCAAGACGGGACGGCGCGTCAAGCGAATGGAGGAGGACGGCGACCTCGCCGCCCAGTTCGCGAAAGTCCACAAGAGCTGGACCGATCCCGGGACCTGGACGGTCATCAAGCGGTTTTCCGGCTCCTACACATCGGGCTACTTCCTCAGTTCCGTCGATACGAAACTCGGGACCGGCGGCATCGAATGGAAACCGGATAACGAGCGCATCTACCTCTTCCTGTTCGAGCGCACATTGCTGCTGAGCATCGCCATCACCGTGGCCTGCCTCATCATCGGCTATCCGGCCGCCTTCCTGCTGGCGACCCTGCCCATGCGCACGTCGAACGTGCTGATGATCCTCGTGCTGCTGCCGTTCTGGACCTCGCTGCTCGTCCGCACCTCGGCCTGGAAGGTGCTGCTCCAGCAGCAGGGCGTCATCAATGACACACTCGTCTTCCTGGGCCTGATCGCAGACGATGCGCGGCTCGCGATGATCAACAACCAGACCGGCACGATCATCGCCATGACGCACATCCTGCTGCCTTTCATGATACTGCCGCTCTATTCGGTGATGCGCACGATCCCGCCGACCTATATGCGCGCCGCCAAATCCCTGGGCGCAACCGACTGGACGGCGTTCTGGCGGGTCTATTTCCCGCAAAGCGTGCCGGGCATCGGAGCGGGCGCAATCCTCGTCTTCATCCTCTCCATCGGCTACTACATCACGCCCGAACTGGTCGGCGGCACGTCGGGCACCTTCATTTCCAACCGGATCGCCTACCACATCTCGTCGAGCCTCAACTGGGGGCTCGCCGCGGCGCTGGGCGTCATCCTGCTGATGGTCGTGCTGGTCCTCTACTGGATCTACGACAGGATCATCGGCATCGACAATGTGAAGCTGGGATAGCAGGCATGGCCGCACTGCCGCCTTACGCATCGACCGGCCAGAAGCTCTGGTACTGGAGCTTCCGCGCGATCTGCGCGCTGGTCTTCTTCTTCCTCATCTTCCCCCTGCTGGTCATCATTCCGCTCAGCTTCAACTCGCTGCCCTACTTCACCTTCACGCCCGAAATGCTGGCCTTCGAGGCAGGCGCCTACAGCCTGGTCAACTACAACGACTTCTTCACCAATATCGACTGGCAGAATGCGCTCTATAACTCCGTGCGCATCGCGCCCGTCGCCACCCTGCTTTCGGTAAGCCTGGGCACGCTCGCCGCCATCGGCCTGTCGCAGAGCCATGTGCCGTTCAGGGGCGCGATCATGGCGGTGCTGATCTCGCCGATGATCGTACCGCTCATCATCTCGGCGGCCGGCATGTATTTCTTCTACTCCCGCATCGGCCTTCAGGGCACCTATGTCGGGGTTGTGCTGGCCCATGCCGCGCTCGGCATCCCGTTCGTCATCATCACGGTGACCGCAACCCTGGTCGGCTTCGACCGGAGCCTGACGCGCGCTGCCGCCAATCTCGGCGCCAACCCGGTGCGGACCTTCTTCAAGGTGCAGGCGCCGCTGATCCTGCCCGGGGTGATTTCCGGCGGGCTGTTCGCCTTCATTACGTCCTTCGACGAGGTGGTCGTGGTGCTGTTCGTCGGCTCGGCCGGCCAGAAAACCCTGCCCTGGCAGATGTTCACCGGCCTGCGCGAACAGATCAGCCCGACGATTCTCGCGGTCGCCACGATCCTGGTGGTCGTCTCGATCTGCCTGCTGACCACCGTCGAATTGTTGCGGCGGCGCTCCGAGCGGCTCAGGGGCATGTCGCCGCAGTAGAACCGCCGTTCCGGCTTGCGGCGGCGGCAAGACGAGGGGAAAACACGATGGGCACAGCGCTCGGTCTGGTCATGTCCGCCCTGGTCGCGATACTGGGCATCGTCGCCATGCGCACGGGCTTCGGCAGCGATGACGGCCTGCAGGCCAAGGTCGGCGGCAGCGTCATCACCGTCATCGGCCTCATCGGCCTCGTCATCGGCCTCGTGGCCGCGTTGGGTTAGGGCCGGTCCGTTCCGATGTATCCGTTCGGGTCCCGGGGGATGAGGAGTGGGTTATCCGCTCGTTGGCATGCTCGCACCAGCCGCGACAGGTGTGATTCTACCGATTGAGGGTGCGCTGCCAATCTTTTCGGAGAGGACGGAGCCAGATGTCCTTTTT
>JAJECF010000067.1 GCA_022822125.1 Alphaproteobacteria bacterium | reverse complement strand
ATCTGGCTCCGTCCTCTCCGAAAAGATTGGCAGCGCACCCTCAATCGGTAGAATCACACCTGTCGCGGCTGGTGCGAGCATGCCAACGAGCGGATAACCCACTCCTCATCCCCCGGGACCCGAACGGATACAGTCAGCCGGCGCTCGCCCACCGGCTCGACCGGGACACGAGCGGCTGCCTCGTGCTGGGCCGGCATCCGAAGGCGCTCAGGCGTCTCGGCAGGCTCTTTGCCTCGGGCCGGGTGGGCAAGACCTATTGGGCCTGGACGGCTGGCGCGCCGCGGGAAGAGGCGGGCCTTGTCGATGCGCCGCTGCTCAAGCGCAGCAACCGCGCGGGCGGCTGGTCCATGCAGGTGGATGGAGAGGGCAAGCAGGCCGCTACCCGCTACCGCGTGCTCGAACGCCGCGCCGACGGCATCGCCCGGGTCGAATGCCGGCCGCTGACGGGCCGCACGCACCAGATTCGCGCGCATATGGCCCATCTCGGCTGCCCGGTGGTGGGCGACGCGCGCTATGGCGGCCCGCCGGCCTCGCGGACGTTGCTGCACGCCCGCGCCATATCGCTGCCGCTCCATCAGGGCCGGAAGCCGGTAGCCGTGGAAGCGCCCTTGCCGGCGGATATCGAGGCGTTTCTCGCGGGCGCGGGCCGTCAGGTATAGACGAATTCCAGCGAGCGGTCGGGCTCGGCGAGCACAAGGTCCACGATGGTCTCTACGGTGCTGCCGACCGGCTCCATGCCAACCGCCTTCGCGGCATCGGTCATCGCCTGCATGGCGCGAACGAAATTGCGGCAGACCCGGTCGTCCGGGTCGGTGTAGTCGTTGTCGTTATGCGTGATGGAATTGATGACCGGGATCGTCGCCCCGCGTCCGCGGAGCTGATTGACGATATTGGCGGCGATCCGGTCATAGTCGGCTTCCGGCCAGTCGGGCCGCATGTCCCAGTGGCCGGTCAGCGTGTTGGCGTCCAGCGGGTCAGTGTCCGGATCGACGGCCTGCCATTTGGTGCCGGCCGTGACGAGCGTGCCGGAGAAATCCACCGAAACCGGCATGTTGGCGAAAGGCAGGTCGCCGACGAGCTGGCGGAAGACCGGGTGCGCCCGGTGCGGGTCGGGCGCCGCTCCGGTCCAGATGGCGTTCATGCGCGGCCAGATCCGCCCCGGCATGGAGCAGGACCCGCCGCGAAAGCCGAGGTCGGCGAGGACGCGGTACATGTTGTCGTTCGCCGAGAAGGTGCCCGGCCGGAAATAGAGCGGGCGGCGCCCCATGCCGGACTGCCACATGGAAATCGCCTCGGAGACGGCCGCGCGCATCTCCGGCTCCGAAAGCCCGCCGAAATGGGCCATGTATTTGCCGTCGCGGAACTTCCAGGGATGAAGATGCAGGCCCTCGACGCAGCAGCCCCGGCCCCTCAGCTCCTCGAACAGGCCGGCCTGCTCGACGGCGACCTCCGGGTGGATGAAGAAGGAGACAGGGAAGCCGAACTCCCGGGCCCGTTCGGCATAGCCGCGGATGAACTTCTCGCTGTCCGCCCAGCTTTCGGGACCGGTCGCGGTCGGATGCGTGCCGGGCGTCGGCGGCTCGACATCCATCGTGATGACGACATGCAGCTTGTCCATGGGCGCGCGCGTCAGACCCGCTTCGGCAGCATGAAGGCGCCGCAGAAGATCGCCGCCGCCGCGACCGCCAGCACCATGAACAGCGCCTCGAAGCCCCACGCCTTGTGCAGCCAGGCGATCAGGTTGAGCGCCGTCGCCGCGACCACGAAGGTGACGATGTAGCGGGCGGCGAAAGCGCGGGCCCGCCATTCGCTCTTCGTCATGCGCCCGATCAGCACGTCGTTGATCGGGATCTGGCCGAACACCGCGAGCATGAAGCCGACGGCGATGAAGAACGCGAGGAGCCCGTCGGCGTAGATCATGGCGGCGAACAGCAGCGCCTGGCATGCCGCGACCCCGACGAACACCCAGCGGATCGAGTAGTTGTCCACGAGCCAGCCCACGAGAAGCTGCGCGAAGGCGGCGGCGGTGAAGGCGACGAAGGCGTAGCCGCCCACTTCCGTCGCCGATCCGGCGAACCCGGAAAGGCGTTCGTCGAACACCTCGGGGAGCGCGAAAGTCGTGCTCTGGAACACGAGGCCGCCGAGCGCCGTGGTGAAGAAGATGATGGCGAAGACATGGATCAGCACGGCGCGCGTCGGCTCGGCGCCGCTCCCGCCCGCCGGCTTTGCCTCCGCAACCGAGGCCGGCGCCACGACGGGGCCGCCGCGCAGGAACAGCATCCAGGCGAGGCCGACGGCGATGGAGATAGCGCCGGGCACGAAAAAGGCGGCCCGCCAGCCGACGGCATCGATCAGGACGCCGGTCACCAGCGCGGCGAGCGCCACGCCCATATTGCCGTATATGCCGTTGACCGCGATGGGGATTCCGGTGCGCCCGCGCCCCTCCACCACCATGGCGAGGCCGACGGGATGGTAGATCGCAGCGAACACGCCGATGGCCAGCAGCCCCGCGCCGATCTGGAGCGGCGTGTCGGCGAAGCCGGTGGCGACGGTGCTGGCTCCGATGCCGAGGAAGAAGACGCTCATCATCCCCTCGCGGCTCCACTTGTCGCCGAGCCATCCGGCCAGGAGCGCAAAGGCTCCGAACGCGACGAGGCCGGCCGTGCCGTAGGGGATCAACTCGTCATAGCTCAGGCTCCAGGCCTCGGCCAGAAAGAGCGCCGCCACGGTGGCGAAGATCAGCATGGCGAGATGGTCGATCAGATGCCCGATATTCAGGAAGAGGAACTGCGTCGAGAAGCGTGTCATGACCGTGCGACCGCCAAGCGCCCGTCCCCGCCGCTCCGGCAAGGAATGATACCGTATTTGTGCATCGGTTCGCCTAGCCCTAAGTGCATTTAGTTTGGAGATTATCGCACAAACCTGTCCTGTACCAACGGCCGCAAGCAGGATAATTCGCCGTCCGGAACAAGCCCCCATGGGCCGCCGCCCGTCTCAGATGATACCAACGGTCGTTGATCGGAACCGATGGCGGGGCGCCTTCCTAGCGTAGTCCCGGTCCTTTGTCCTCATCCCGAGTAGCGGCGCCAGCCGCGTATCGAGGGACGCGGTTCCACCGGCGGGACGATCCTTCGATACGCCTCCCTCCGGTCGGCTACTCAGGATGAGGAGAGGCGGGAACGCCAGGCGAAGCGATGCAAGAAGGGCAAACCGGGCGGCATTTGCCCGTGAGTCTCAACCCGGTGCCGCTGGTATGAGCAGGTAGCGGACCACCGCATCGAGCCGCTGGCGCCCCGCGGCCGTCGCCTGGAGGCGGCCCGTCCGCGCGCATAGCAGCCCCCCGGCCCGCAAATGCGCGAGCCGGTCCGCATCCACGGCCGGCTCCAGCCCGTCTGCGGGGATGCCTTCCGCGAGCCGCAGGCCGGTCTGGATGCGCTCCTGCATGGCCTCCAGCGGCTCGAGCAGCCGGCGCTCCCTGACGGCGCGGCCCTTGCGGGCGGCCTCGGCCAGCCATGCCTCCGGGGCGCGGCGCTCCGCAGTCGCCACACGGCCTTCGGGCGTGTCGATGCGGCCGTGCGCGCCGGGCCCGACGCCGATCCACTCCCCGCCCCGCCAATAGGTCAGATTGTGGCGGCAGGCCGCGCCGCGCCGGGCGTGGTTCGATATCTCGTATGCCGGCAGGCCGGCGGCCGCCAGGCGGTCCTGCGTGGTCTCGTAAAGCGCCGCCGCCTCGTCTTCCTCCGGCAGCGCGAAGTCGCCGCGCGCGGCGCGCGGCGCGAAGGCCGTGCCGGGCTCGATGGTGAGCTGGTAGAGCGAGAGATGCTCGCCCGCGAGCGCGAGCGCTTCGTCCAGGCGGGCGGCCCATTCGGCGGCGGTGTGGCCGGGCAGGGCGTAGATCAGGTCGAAGGAAACGCGCGGGAAGGTGCGGTGCGCGAGGTCGAGCGCGGCGCGGGCGGCGCGGGCGTCGTGGCGCCGGCCCAGAAAGGCGAGCTCATCGTCCCGGAAGGACTGCACGCCGAGCGAGAGCCGGTTGACGCCCGCCCCGGCGAAGGCGCGGAAGCGTCCGGCCTCGACCGAGCCGGGATTGGCTTCGAGCGTGACCTCCAGACCGTCCGCGACGGGCCAGAGCGCGCGCACCCGCTCCAGCGCCGCGCCCGCCGTCTCCGGCGCCATCAGCGAGGGCGTGCCGCCGCCGAAGAACACGCTTCCGACCGTGCGCCCGGGCGTCTCCTCCGCCCAGCTTTCGAGCGAGCGCAGCAGGGCCTCGCGCCAGGCGGCTTCGTCCACCCGTTCGCGCACATGGCTGTTGAAGTCGCAATAGGGGCATTTGGACTCGCAGAACGGCCAATGCACATAAACGGCGAAGCCCCGGTCCGTCATGGAAAACAGGCGGCCGCGAGTTTCTCGAACGCCCGCGCCCGGTGAGTGAGGCGCGCCTTCGCTTCCGGGTCCATCTCGCCGAAAGTTTCGTCATGGCCTTCCGGCGCGAAGATCGGGTCGTAGCCGAAGCCCCGGTCCCCGCGCGGCGGCCAGACCAGGCGACCCTCCACCCGGCCCTCGAAGGCCTCGACATGCCCGTCCGGCCAGGCGAGCGCCAGCGCGGCGACGAAGGCAGCCTCGCGCGGGCGGCCCGCGAGGCGCTCATGCACATCCGCCATGGCGCGTGCGAAATCGCGGTCGGGCCCGGCCCAGCGGGCGGAGTAGATGCCGGGCGCGCCGTCCAGCGCGGCGACGGCGAGGCCCGAATCGTCCGCCAGGGCGGGCAGTCCGGCGGTTGCCGCCGCGCGGGCCTTGAGTTCCGCATTGGCGAGGAAGGTCGCGCCGGTCTCCTCCGGCTCCGGCAGGCCGAGCGCGGACGCCGCCACGCCCTCAATGCCGAACGGCGCCAGCAGCGCCGCTATCTCGCGAACCTTGCCGGCATTATGGCTGGCGATGACGAGCCGCCCGCCTTCGAGCCGCCGGTTCACGAGCCGAGCGCGCGGCGCTGCGCCTCCGCCAACCGGGCGCAGCCGGCCTCCGCCAGGTCCAGAAGCGCGTCCAGCCGGGCGCGGGGAAAGGCCGCCTTCTCGGCCGTTGCCTGCACCTCGACCAGCGCGCCCGTGCCGGTCAGCACGAAATTCGCGTCCGCCTCCGCATCGCTGTCCTCGGCATAGTCCAGGTCGAGCACCGCCGCGCCCCGCCAGAGCCCGCAGGAAATGGCAGCGACCGAATCCGCCAGAACGGGCTTCTTGACCGCGCCGATCCGTTGCAGGTGCCGGCAGGCGAGCGCCAGCGCCACATAGCCGCCCGTGACGGCGGCGGTGCGGGTGCCACCGTCCGCCTGCAACACGTCGCAGTCGATGCGAATCTGGATTTCGCCGAGCGCCTGCAAATCGGCGACGGCGCGCAGCGAGCGGCCGATCAGGCGCTGGATTTCCTGAGTGCGCCCGCTCTGGCGCCCGCGCGCCGCCTCACGGTCCGTGCGCTCATGGGTCGAGCGCGGCAGCATGCCGTATTCGGCCGTGATCCAGCCGCGCCCGCGCCCGCGCAGCCAGGGCGGCACCCGCGTCTCCACCGAGGCGGCGGCGAGCACGCGCGTCGCGCCGAAGCTCGCAAGGCAGGAGCCCTCTGCATAGGGCGCCCAGCCGGGCTCCAGCGTGACGGCGCGGAGTTCGTCGGGGCGGCGTCCGGAGGGACGGGCGGGGTCTGTCATGGGTTCGCTGTTCGCTCCTCGGGGCCGGGCGCCCGGTTGACGCCCGCCGGGCGGGTTCCTAAATGCTCCGGGCACCGCTTGGAAGAGTCTTTGTTGCATGGCCGGCTCCCCGGGACTCGCCGATCTGGACGCGCGCTCGCGCGAGGTCTTCGGGCTGATCGTGGATGCCTGGATGGAAACGGGCGAGCCGGTCGGCTCGCGCACGCTGGCGCGCAAGCTCGGCCGGCCGCTCTCTCCCGCCACGATCCGCAATGTGATGGCGGATCTCCAGGAGTTGGGCCTCCTGTTCTCGCCGCATGCCTCGGCCGGGCGGCTGCCGACCGATGGCGGCCTGCGCCTCTTCGTGGACGGCATCATGCAAACCGGCGGGCTGACGGAAAGCGAGTGCGCCGATATCGAGGCGCTTTGCGCCGGCGCCGGCGTCACGCTGGAGCGGAGCCTGGAGCGGGCGAGCCGGTTGCTGGCAGGCCTGACGCGCCATGCGGGCCTTGTAGTGGCGCCGAAGCGGGCCGAGCGGCTGAACCATATCGAGTTCGTCAATCTGGGCGAGGGGCGCGCGCTCGCCGTGCTGGTGGATGAGGCGGGCCAGGTCGAGAACCGGATGCTCGCCCTGCCGCCGGGCCTGCCGGCCGATGCGCTGCAGCGCGCCGCGAATTATCTCCAGTCCCGGCTTTCCGGGCGCACGCTGGAGGAGGCGCTGGAGGAAATTCGCGCGGACCTGGAAACGCACCGCGCGCAGATCGACGCGCTGGCGCAGAGCGTGGTCGAGGCCGGGCTCGCGGTCTGGGCGGGCGAGCGCAGCCATGACGGCGGGCGGCTGATCGTCACGGGCCGCGCGCGGCTGCTGGACGATGTGCAGGCGGTGGAAGACCTGGAGCGGCTGCGCGGCCTGTTCGACGCGCTGGAGACGCGCGAGAACATCCTGCGCCTGGTGGAGGCGGCCCAGACGGGCGAAGGGGTGCAGATTTTCATCGGGGCGGAGAACACGGTCTTCAGCCAGACCGGCATGTCGATGGTGGTCAGCCCCTATCGCGACGGGCAGGAGCGTGTCGTTGGCGCCATCGGCGTGCTGGGCCCGACCCGCCTCAATTATGCCCGCATCGTGCCCATGGTGGATTATACGGCGCGGGTGATCGAACGCATGCTGGCGCCGGAGAGAGGGTGAGAGGAATGGTGGACGGGGAACGCAAACCCGAAACGGAAGAAGAGGCGCCGCCCGAGGCGGAGGGCGAAGCGCCCGCGCCGGAGGCCGGGGAGGCGGAGGACGCGACCGCCGCCGAACCCGACCCGCTCGCCGAACAGGCGGCGCGCATCGCCGAACTGGAGGCGGAGACGCAGGCGCTGAAGGATGAGCGGCTGCGCGCGCTCGCCGAGGTCGAGAACATGCGCCGGCGGAGCGAGCGCGAACGCCGCGAGGCGTCGCGCTACGGCGCAACGGGGCTGGCCCGGGACCTGCTCGGCGTCGCCGACAATCTCCGCCGCGCGCTCGCCAGCGGCGGCGGCGAAGGGCTGCTGGAAGGTGTCGAGATGGTGGAGCGCGAACTCGGCGCCGCCTTCGCCCGCCACAATATCGCGCGGATCGAAGCCGAGGGCGAACGCTTCGACCACAACCGCCACCAGGCGATGTTCGAGGTCGAGACCGCAGACGCCGAAGCGGGCACGGTCGTGCAGGTCGTGCAGGAAGGCTACCTCCTCCACGACCGCCTGCTGAGGCCGGCAATGGTGGGCGTGGCGAAGGTGCCGGCTGTGGAGAAGGAAGCTGCACCGGCGAACGAGGAGACGCCGGAGGTCGAGGCGCCGGAGTGACCGGGCAGGGAGTGGAACGCCGAAGCCTCGAAGCTAAGGCAGCCGGCACCCTCCCTCAGATATACCGCCACTGCACCAGCGTATAGGGCGGCTCTGCGTCCTCGTGGTGTTCGAAGACGGCCTCGACCTCGGCGCCGATGCGGATGTCCTGCATGGGGTCGCCGAGGAGATTGCCGACCATGCGGATGCCGCCGGCCTCCGGCAGCTCCACCAGCACGACGATATAGGGCTCCCGGCCCCTGAGCGCGGGATGCACCGGGTGGTGGTTGCGCTCCCAGGAATAGATGCGGCCCCGATACCGGCCCTCCCGCCGCGGGACCTCCGCCCAACCGACATTGAAGGACCGGCAGGCATGGCAGCACCATTCCGGGCCCCATTGCCAGGCGCCGCAGTCTTCGCAGCGCTGCGCCAGCAGGCGTTCCTCGCGCGCGGCCGCCCAGAACGGTCCGGTCAATTCGTCCGCAATCGGGTGTGGCATTCCTTCCGGCAGATGGCTCACAGCGCTGCCTCCGCCCCGAACACGGAACTGCTGACGGGCGTGACCATCGGCCCGGAGCCGACGACCGAAATCTCCGCGCCGTCCACCTGGTTGGGCGACTGGCCGCGGATCTGGCGCACGGCCTCGATATTCAACTCCAGCCCGTGCATGTAGCACTCGGCCAGATTGCCGCCGCTGGTGTTGAGCGGCAGCTTTCCGCCGTCGGCGCGCAGATTGTCGAGGGTGAGGAAGTCATTGGCCTCTTCGGCCGCGAAGAAGCCGTGCTCGACCAGGCTCATCAGCACCCCGCCGGTGAAGTTCTCGTAGGACTGTGCCACATCGACATCGGCCGCCCCGATTCCCGCCATGGCGAAGGCGCGCGGCGCGACGGTGGTGAAGCTGGAGGTGCCGTAAAGCGGCGCGTTGTGGACCGGCGCGCCGTTGCGGTATTCGGAGCCCGCGGCCGCGCCCAGCAGGTAGCAGGGCTTGTGCGGCAGGTCGCGCGCCCGCTCGGCCGCCACCAGCAGGATGGCCGCCGCGCCGTCATTCTCCTGGCAGCAGTCGAACAGGCGGAACGGCTCGGCAATCCAGCGCGAGGCGTCGTAGTCCTCCTCGCTGAGCGGCCGGCCGTGCATCACCGCGCGCGGGTTCTGCTGCGCATGGTGGTAGGAGGCCATGGAGATCGCCCGCAGCGCGGACCTCTCGATGCCGTGCTCATGGGCGAAGCGCTGGTAGCGCATGGCGTATTTCTGCGCCGGCGACATAACGCCGTAGGGCACGGTAAAGGCGTCGTGGCCCGCCGCCGCGCCGCCCGCCGCCGCCTGCCCGAAACGCTGGAACTGTCCCTGGGCGAGCGCGCGAAACACGACCACGCAGCGGGCATAGCCGCAGGCGATGGCCGCGGCGGCATTGGCGATGGCCGCCGAGCCGCCGCCCCCGCCGCCGCCCCACTGCATGTTGGAGAAGGCGAGCTCCCGGCAGCCGAGCGCGGCGGCGATGCGCGAGGGGTCGTTGCGGTCGTTGGAATAGGAGGCGAAGCCGTCGATTTCCGCCGGGTCGGCGCCGGCGTCCTCGGCCGCCGCCAGAATCGCCATCAAGGCCAGCTTGAACTCGGCGTGAGGACTCTGGCTGTGCTTCCAGTAGGTCGTCTCGCCGACCCCGGCGACCGCCACTTTGCCCCTGATCGTGAACTCGCTCATCGGCTCCTGCCCCTCTCCGATGGCGCAGACCGTAGCGGCGCGGCTCCGGAGCGGCAAGGAAATGCAGGGCTCGGATTCGGATGCTCGCCATGTAGTGCGAATTTCATTACAAACCCGTTGTTGGAGGAGCCGGTCATGTTGAACTTCGACACCGGGTCGCGGAACCCGGCGAAACGGACAAGAACGACCCAGTTGCGACACGACGACCATCTGGCGGACCTGATCGAGCGAGCTGCGCTCGCGCTGGCCGTGGACAAGTCGGCGTTTCTGCGCGCCGCGATCGAGCGCGAGGCCGAGCGGGTGCTCGACCGGCAGTCCCGGCATGTCCTGACGCCGGAGGATGCCAGGGCGTTCGCCGCCGCGCTCGATGCGCCGCCCGCTCCGACGCCGCGCGCACTGGAAGCGGCCCGGAATTACCGCTCGCGCGTGGTTCATGCCGAGTGATCCGCCGGTCCTCCGGATCGAACGCTTCGATGCGGCGCGGCATGACCGCGCCGCTTTCGACTGCGGCGTCGGCCGCCTGAACAACTATCTGAGATTCACCGCGAGGAAACAGCAGAAGGACGACATGACCCGGGTCTATGTCGTCGTCGAGGACGGAAGCGCGCGCATTCTCGGATACCAGGCCATCAACCTCGGCATGATGAACGTGGACGAGATGGCGCGCCGGCCGCGCGGGGCGCCGGACCATGGCGAGATCCCGGTGTTGTTCCTGGGACAGGTCGCGGTGGACAGGACGACGCAAGGCAGGAGGCTGGGGAGTGTCCTCATGCACCATGTTTTCGAGAAGGCATGCGCGGTTTCCGATATGGCCGGCTGCCACGCGATCCTTCTGGATGTCATTGCGGATGGCGGCGACGACGCTCTGGCGCGCCGCAAGGCGTGGTACGAGGGCTTCGGCTTTGCGGCCTTTCCGAGCAATCCGGCGCGTATGTTCCTCCCGATGAAGCAGGTGTGCGCATCGGTCCGGGCAACGCGGGAAGACGCCGAAGCCTGAATCGCCGTTGCCGACCCCGCAATCCGCCGCATAGGCAGGTCGGGCGAAGGCGTCTAGGGTCGGGACGGGGATTCGGAAAAGAGGACAGTCAAGCCCATGCCGGAGAACAGAACCGTCGCCCGCCTGCTGGTGGAAAGCCTGGAGGCGCACGATGTGGACCGCGTCTGGTGCGTGCCCGGCGAGAGCTATATCGGCCTCACCAGCACCATGGTCGAGCGCAACTCGATCCAGGTTGCGGTCTGCCGGCACGAGGCGGGCGCGGGCTTCATGGCCGCCGCCGACGGGCGGATGCGCGACCGGGCGGGCGTCGCCATGGTCTCGCGCGGCCCCGGCCTCGCCAACGGGCTGGTCGCCATGCACACCGCCTTCCACGACGCCACGCCGCTGGTGATGCTGATCGGCCAGGTCGAGCGGCGCGACATGGGCCGCCTCGCGCTTCAGGAGCAGAACTATTCCCGCCTGCTCTCGGACATTTCCAAGGATGTGATCGAGGTGAACGAACCCGAGCAGGCGTCGGAGGCGATGGCGCGCGCCTTCCACCTCGCCGAGTCCGGCACGCCGGGCCCGGTGGCGGTCATCCTGCCGGAGGACATTTTCGACGAGGAGACGGACGCGGCCCTTGCGCCGCCGCGCCCGCGCCCGATTCCCGCCCCCCGGCCCGACGACGTGGACGCGCTCATCGCCATGATCGAGGCGGCCGAGCGCCCGCTGCTGCTGGCCGGCGGCGGCGCGATGGCGGATGCGGTGCGCGACCCGGCGCTGTTCGGCGACCTCGTGCGCCTCTCGGAAAGCTGGGTGCTGCCGGTCGTGCCGACGCACCGCCGGCCGCAGCTCTTCGACTACGACCACCCGAACCATGGCGGCTATATGGGCATAAGGGTGCCGAAGGAGCTGCTGGACGAGATGAAGCGCTCGGACCTGATGATCGCGCTCGGCGAGCGGCTGACCGACAGCGTGAGCCAGTCCTACACCTTCCCGACCGCGCCGGAGCCGCAATTGCCGCTGGTGCATGTCTGGCCGGACCCGAACGAGATCGGCCGCGTCTGGCGGCCGGCGCTCGGCATCGCCGCAAGCCCGCATGAGGTGGTGAAGGCGCTGCTCGCCCGCCCCGCGCCTGCCGACGGCGAACGCCGGCGCGGCTGGGTGGACGGGCTGCACAAGACCCATCGCCGCCTGCTGGAGAAACCCTGGGAGCCGCGCGACGACGGGGTGAACTTCTCGGCCGTCGTCGCGGAGATCGGCAAGCATCTGGCGCCCGACGCCACGGTGACTTCCGACGCCGGCAATTTCGCAACCTTCCTGCACCGCCATATCGGTTTCCGGCAGGGGCAGGTGTTCCTGGCCTCGGTGGTGGGCGCGATGGGCTCGGGCATGCCGATGGCGGTCGCCGCCGCGATCCGCCGCCCCGGCACGCAGGTGGTCGCCTTCATGGGCGACGGCGGCGCGCTGATGATGGGCAACGAGCTCGCCACAGCCTGCCAATATGGCGCCTGCCCGATCGCCGTGATCGCCGACAACGGCATGTACGGCACCATCGGCATGCACAGCCATCTGCGCTATCCGGGCCGCCCCTTCATGGCCGGCACGCGCCTCACCAACCCCGATTTCGCCGCCTGGGCGCGCTCCTTCGGCGCGGAGGGCATCACCATCGAGGCGGAATCGCAGGTGGCGGATGCGGTCGCGCAGGCCTTCGCTGTCCGCTCGCGTCCGGTGGTGCTGCATGTGCGCGCCTCGCCGCTCCAGATCAGCGCCTGGCAACGCTACGAGGACGGGGACCGGCTGCCGTAGAACGCGTTTGGACCCGGAGGAGTCGGCGGTCGTTGGGGGAAGGGCCGTCCGTCGCCAGAGCCGCATGTCATGATGTGTCATGCGATGTCATGATCTGCATGCGCGGGACGCATAAGCCACGTTCCGTTCCGGCATGGAGATATCGCCGGGCAGCAGCTCCGGGTATCGGTCCTGTCTTCTTCACAGGGGTCCTCATACAAGTCCGTTCCGTTTCCGCCGCCGGCTTGCCTGCGTCAGTTTCTTTGCCGCGCCTTTCGCCTGCGGACACACCAAAGGGGGAGGCGGCCCCACAGATACCGCTCATCCGGTTTCGGTCCATTCCTCCCGGCTGCTGGCCTTCGGTGGTCCCTTCGCCGCGCGGACAGCGAAGGAGTGGTTCCGCGGACGCCGCGTCTTCCCTATCCTATCTTGGCACGACTTTCCCGGTGTCAAGTCGTTGTCTAGAATTTATTCTTAATTTGTCATCGCACAGCGATCCTCAACCTTGCGCCCCTTCCTGCCGGTGCTGCCGTCCGGTTCGCCGCTCAAGTCGCTAAAACAGGGCGAAGGCTCCCAACCAGCTGCACCGAAGCTATTGATTCCAAAGAGAAGCAGATGAAGTAAACCGCCAGATCCTGCTCCCTGCTCCCAACACACCTTGTCGGCTACTGCCCCATTTGTGCAGCCCACTCCTCTAGGTGCTGTGCCGCCGCTTCAATAATCAACATGACAGTGTTAAATCGAGTGATTATTCGTCTCTAAGCAAGCTCATCGCGAGGCAAAGGAATGGTCGTACTGATCTCTATCGGGATTTGACTCTACGGTCTACTGCGTTTGTTTATAGGCCTCCTCCATAAGTTCCTTGATGACGTCCGACTCTGACCCAACTTGAACAGTCGGTGTCGATTTTTGCGGGTTCCGGTTTCGCCAAGTTGTTGAAATGATTGGATAGTGGGGTGGTGGTTGGCGCGGGTTGAGAAAAATGTAGTGAAACATTTTTGCTGATTTGGTGTTGTTTT
>JAJECF010000153.1 GCA_022822125.1 Alphaproteobacteria bacterium | reverse complement strand
CGACTATGGACTCATAAAGCGCGTCAAGCCTCACATCGTCGCCCCGGACTTGATCCGGGGCCCATCTCCGGACCGTCCCGCATGCCGCAACGGCGGGAGATGGGCCCCGGCTCTCCGCTACGCTCCGGCCGGGGCGACGGTAAAGTGTCTCCGCCATCGGTTCCGATCAACGATCGTTGGTATGAGTAGCCGCGAAGCGGCGTATCGAAGGACGATACGGAGGCGGTTGCTGCTCAGGATGAGGGGACAGAGGGGGCGGCCCTGCTTTTCCGGTTGGCATCCGGGAGTTCGCCCCCTATAGCGGGGCCGGGGAGAACGGCATGCGTCCGAAACACCCGGCCCGGTTCGCCGCCTGCGTTTTCGCCCTTGCCGGGCCGCTGTTCCTTGCTCCGGCGGCGGCGTCCTGCCCCGAGCGGGAGCGGACGGTCCGGTTCGGCTTCTACGCCCATTTCGCGCCGGTGAGCTACAGCGCCGCGCGCGACCCGGCGGCGGACGGCTTCCACGACCATCGCGGCTACGAAGCCGACCTGCTGACCGCGCTCGAAACTATGGAGGGGGCGAACCTGTCCTTCGCCCGCCGGGGCATTGCGGCGTGGGACGGCATCTGGCTGCTGCCGGCCGGGCCGGATTACGACATGACCGGCGGCGGCATTGCGGCGCTCGACAGCCGGACCCGCAATGCGGCCGGCGACAGGGCGGTCGTCTTCGCCGCGGGGCATATCCGGTTTCGCCAGTCCCTCCTGGTGCGCGCGGAGGACAGGCGGCGGCTGACAGGCTACCGGGCCCTGGACCGCACGGTCCGGGTCGGGGTCCTGGCGGGCACGACGGGCGAGGCGCGCCTTCTGGAGCTGACGGGCCTTGCCGATGCGGCGGGACTCCTCGCCGCCGGGGTCCGGATCGACACGCCGCGCGGCGCGGTCACCGCCGATGGCGGGGCCGGCTACAGGATCGCCGCCGCCGGCGCCTCGCCGGCGCTGGAGGGCCGGCTGCGGCTGCACCCGGCTTCCGCCGCCATGCCCCGGGCGGTCTATCTGCCGGATGAGACGGCGCTGTTCGACGCGCTCCGCGCAGGGCGGATCGACGCGGTGGCGCAGGGCGATATCGGCAACCGCTACGCCGCGCGCCGGAGCGGCGGCGCGCTGGCCGTCAGCGCCGTTGATGCCCGCACGGAAGTCGGGGGTTTCGCGCTGGACCTGTCCGACGCCCCGCTCGCCGCCTGCCTCGAAGGGCTCATCGCCTGGCTCACGGACGAAGGCCGGATCGGCTACGGGGCGTGGCTCGAAGACCCGTCGGTATTTCTGCGCCGCGCGCGGCTGTGGCCCGGCCGGCAAGGATAGCGCGCCGGTCCCTGTCCGGCTTCATGTTGAGGGCTGCAGGCAGGAACCGATAATCCTTTCACCGACCCGGACCGCGCGTCAGCGGCGAGCACTACCCCTGTGGCGGGAGGTCCTGCTTCTCCGGTCGGGAGCGAGGGCCGGCGGGCGGCTTGCCGGGCGGATCGAGGCCGGCCCGCCTGGCCCATGCATGGACGTAGTGCCGCGCCCGCGTCTGCCGAAACTGCCGTGGCCGCTCCGGCAGGATACGCAGGATTTCGGCGATTTCCCCGTAGGATCTTCCGGCGCAGCGCAGCTCGAAGGCGCGCCGGATCGTTTCGGCGGGGAGGATCCTTTCGCTCCGGGCCCGGCCGGCGCATTGCCTGGAGCAGAAGGCGGCCTTCTCGCCATGCGGTCGAAATATTGCCCCGCATTGGGCGCAAGGACGCGGCGCGGGAGGGTTGTGCCGCCTGCGCCCGCTGGTTTCCCCCATGCTCTCGGCCTTGCTGGCGACCTGCTGAACCCTCTGGCGGGAGACGCCCACCCTCTCGCCGACCGACTTCAGGGAATGGCCCTGCTGCAGCAGCGCCCTGGCCCGGGGCCACCATGCCGGCAGGCGTTTGGGCCGCTCCGGCGCGCAGTTCCAGGACATCCGCCGAATGCGGAACGGACGGTTTCCGCCTGTTGCCGGCACCGGGCGCCCTCTCAAGCCGCCAGCCGGTCCAGTTCCGCCAGCACCGCGTCGCCCATGGCGGAGCAGGAGACGGGCTGCTGGCCTTCGGCTGCGATGTCGGCGGTGCGCACGCCCGCGGCCAGCACGTTCTCGACGGCGCCGTCCACCAGGTCCGCGTCCTCGCCCATGTCGAAGCTGTAGCGCAGCATCATGGAGAAGGAGAGCAGCTCGGCGAGCGGGTTGGCACGGTCCAGCCCGGCGATGTCGGGCGCGCTGCCGTGCACCGGCTCGTAGAGCGAGAGGCGCCGGCCCGTGGTCGGGTCCTCCGCGCCGAGCGAGGCCGAGGGCAGCATGCCGAGCGAGCCGGTCAGCATCGCCGCGCAGTCCGACAAGAGGTCGCCGAACAGGTTGTCGGTGACGATGACATCGAACTGCTTCGGGTCGCGCACGAGCTGCATGGCGCAATTGTCCGCATACATGTGCGCAAGCTCGACATCGGGGAACTCGTCGTCATGGATGCGCTGGACGTCCTCGCGCCACATCACGCCGCTCTCCATGACATTGGCCTTCTCGACCGACATGACGCGGTTGGAGCGTTTGCGGGCAAGCTCGAACCCGACCCGGGCGACGCGCTCGACCTCCGGCGTCGTATAGACCTGCGTGTTGATGCCCCGCCTTATGCCGTTGCCCAGGTCCTCGATGCCGCGCGGCTCGCCGAAATAGATGCCGCCCGTCAGCTCGCGCAGGATCATGATGTCGAGGCCGGAGACGAGCTCGCGCTTGAGCGAGGAGGCGTCGGCCAGCGCATCGAACACGATGGCCGGGCGGAGATTGGCGAACAGGTCCATCTCCTTGCGCAGGCGGAGCAGGCCGCGCTCGGGCTGGACCTCGAAGGGCAAGGTCTCCCATTTCGGCCCGCCGACGGAGCCGAACAGCACCGCGTCGGAGGCGACCGCATCGGCCAGCGTCTCGTCGGTCAGCGGCAGGCCGTGCGCGTCGATGGCCGCACCCCCCACCAGTCCTTCCGCGATGTCGAAGGAGACATGGCGGCGCCGGTCCATCCAGTCCACCACGCGGCGCACCTGCCCCACCACCTCCGGGCCGATGCCGTCGCCGGCGAGAATGAGCAGTTTCTTGTTGGCGGGCATGTCCGGCCCCTCCTCCTCGGATGCGCGGAACATAGCGCCCGCGCCGCCGCCCCGGAAGCGCCGGGCTTCAATGCTCCTTCACGAAGGGCCGTCCCAGGGCGCGGGGCGGGATAGCGCGGCCGAAGAAGCCCGCCAGCAGCACAACCGTCATCGCGTAGGGCAGCACCGAGACCAGCGCGACGGGGACCGGGCCGACCAGCGGCAGGTCCACCCCCTGGAGCCTCGGCGCCACCGTGTCCAGCAGGCCGAACAGCAGGCAGGCGAAGAGCACGGGCAGCGGCTTCCAGCGCCCGAAGATCAGCGCCGCGAGCGCGAGGAAGCCCTTGCCCGCGCTCATCTCCCGCACGAAGCCCGCGCCGTGGGCGATCGAGAGGTAAGCGCCCGCCAGCCCGCAGAGCAGGCCGGCGATCAGGATGCCCCGATAGCGGAGCGCCGACACCGACACGCCGGCGCTGTCCACCGCCTCCGGCATCTCGCCGGCGGCGCGGAGCCTGAGCCCGAAGCGCGTGCGCCAGAGGAGCCACCAGACCAGCGGGACGGAGAAGAAGGCCGCATAGACCAGCAGGTTGTGGCCCGATATCAGCTCCGCATGGAGGGACCCAAGAACCGGGACTTCGCGCAGGGTTTCGGACAGTGGCAGGGCCATCGGGGAAAACCGCTCATGCGCGCCGAGCGCGGGCGTGTGGCCGCCGTGGCGGAAGAGCGCATTCGCGATCACGACCGTCATGCCGAGCGCGAGGATGTTGACCGCGACGCCGGAGACGATCTGCTCGCCGCGATGGGTGATGCAGGCGAAGCCGTGGACGAGCGCCAGCATGACGGAGGCTGCCAGCGCAGCGGCCAGCCCCGCCCAGGGCGAGCCGGCGAGCGTGGCGACGGCGGCGGCGGCGAAAGCCCCGGCCAGCAGCTTGCCCTCCAGCCCGATATCGACGATGCCGGAGCGCTCGGACACCAGCCCGGCCATGGCGCAGAGGATGAGCGGCGCGGCGAGGCGGGCCGTGCCGTCGAGGACCGCCAGAATGTCGATCCAGACCTCAGGCACGGGCGGCGCTCCGCGAGAGCAGCAGCCGCGCCAGCCAGGGCGTGAACATGTAGGCGAGCGCGCCCGAGAACAGGATCACAAGGCCCTGGATCACAAGGGCCAGCTCGTGGGTGATGGTCTCGAACTCGAAATTGAGCTCCGCCCCGCCCTGGAAGAGCGCGCCGAACAGCAGGCTCGCCGCCAGGATGCCGAGCGGATGGTTGCGGCCCATCAGCGCGACCGCGATGCCGGTGAAGCCGTAGCCAGCGGAGAAGTTGAGCACCAGCTTGTGCTGCACGCCGAGTATCTCGTTGAGCGCCATGCAGCCCGCGAGCGCGCCGGAGAGCGCCATGGCGGCGACCACGGCGCGCCGGACGGGAATGCCCGCATAGCGCGCCGCCTCCTCGCTGTGGCCGATGGCGCGCAGCGCATAGCCGAACTTGGTGCGCCAGATCAGCACCCAGACCGCCGCGCAGGCGAGCAGCGCGAACAGGAAGGACAGGTTGAGCGGCGAGCGGGCGGCCTCGAACCCCAGGCCGCGCGCGAGGTCGTGCAGCGCCGGCAGCCAGACGCCCTCGCCGAAGAGCCGCGTCTGCGGCGAACCCTGTCCGGGCCGCATGATCGGGCCCGAAAGCAGCCAGACCATCAGGCCGGAGGCGAGGAAGTTGAACATGATGGTGGTGATGACGATGTGGCTGCCCCGGTAGGCCTGCAGCCAGCCGGGCACGACGGCCCATGCGGCGCCGAACAGCGCGGCGGCGGCAATCGCAATAACCGCGACGAGGGGGCCCGGCAGCACGGACTCGAAGGAGAGGCAGACGAAGGCGATGCCGAGGCCGCCCAGCATCGCCTGGCCCTCGGCGCCGATGTTGAACAGCCGCGCCTGGAAGGCGAGCGCGGCGGCAAGGCCGGTGAAGATGAAATTGGTCGCGTAGTAGAGCGTGTAGCCGAGCGCGCCGGGCGCGAAAGCCCCTTGCAGGAGGACGGCGAAGACGTGAAGCGGGTCCTCGCCGACCAGCACGACCACGACCGCCGCCGCCAGCAGCGCAAGCGCGAGATTGACGAGAGGCAGGACGCCGATATCGAGCCAGCGCGGCAGGCCCGTCATGCGCCCGCCTCCCCGGCGGCGCCCGTCATCATCAGCCCGAGCTGCCGGCGCGTCGCGCCCTCCGCCGGAACCGTGCCGGCCACCCGCCCGCCATTCATCACCATGATCCGGTCGGCGAGCGCCAGGATTTCATCCAGCTCCGTCGAGACCAGCAGGATGGCGGAGCCCCGTTCCTTCAGCGCCATGACCTGCGCGTGGATGGTCTCGATGGTGCCGATATCGACGCCGCGCGTCGGCTGTCCGAGCAGCAGCACGGCGGGCGCGGAGTCGAACTCGCGCGCGAGCACGATCTTCTGCTGGTTGCCGCCGGAAAACCCGGCCGCCGGCAGCATCGGGTCCGGCGGCCGGATGTCGAAGCGCGCGATCAGCGGCTCCGCATGCGCGAGCATCGCCGCCCCGCTCGTCCAGGGGCCGGGCCCGGCATTCTCCGGCCGGCCGAGCACCGCGTTCTCCCGCGCCTCGAACGGCAGGACCAGCCCCCGCCGCTGCCGGTCTTCCGGCACATGCGCCAGGCCCAGCGCGCGCATTTCGGCAGGCGTCGCCGGGTGGGCCGCGTCGATGCGCCGTCCGGCGAATTCGATCCGGCCCTCCTGCACGCCGGACAGGCCGGAAAGCAGGTCCAGCAGCTCGGACTGGCCGTTGCCGGAAACGCCCGCGACGGCGAGGATCTCACCGGCGCGCAGTTCCAGATCGACCTCGTCGAGGCGCAGCGCGCCGCCCGGACTCCGCCAGGTGAGCCCCGCCGCCCGCAGAACCGGGGTCCCGACCGCGCCCGCCGACGGCCGCGCCGCCTGGCCGACCTTCCGGCCGACCATGAGTTCGGCGAGCTCGGCCGTATTCGTCTCCGCCGTTTCGCGGCGGCCGACCATCCGGCCGTGGCGCATGACCGAGACCGTGCCGCAGACCGCCATCACCTCCCGCAGCTTGTGGGTAATCAGGACGACCGTGCCGCCCGCATCCCGTATGCCGCGTAGGATGGTGAAAAGCCGGTCCGTCTCGTCCGGGGTCAGCACGCCCGTGGGTTCGTCGAGGATCAGGATGCGCGCGCCGCGAAAGAGCGCCTTCAGGATCTCGACCCGCTGGCGCAGGCCGACGGGCAGGTCGTCGACAAGGGCGTCGGGGTCCACTTCGAGGCCGTGCTGCCGGCTCAGGCTTTCCAGCCTTGCGCGGATGCCGGCTTCGCCCTGTCCGAGCAGGAAGCCGCCCTCCATGCCGAGCATGATGTTCTCCAGCACGGTGAAGGTCGGCACCAGCATGAAGTGCTGGTGGACCATGCCGACCCCGAGCGCGATGGCGTCGGCGGGGCTGCGGAGCGCCGCCGCCTTGCCGTCGATCTCCACGGTGCCGCCGTCCGGCGTGTAGAGCCCGTAGATGATCGAGGCGAGGGTGGACTTGCCCGCCCCGTTCTCGCCGATGATGCCGTGGACGCTGCCCTGCCCGATATCCAGATCGACGTCGTCGTTTGCGAGAACGGCGCCGAAACGCTTGGCGACGCCGCGAAGCCTGACCGCCGCGCGGTCAGGCTGCCGGGAGCCGCCGTTCCGGGCCAAGGATTGCCCTCAACCGGGGCAGTTCGAGTCGCTCATATAGTCGTGGACGACGGTCCGGCCCGCGACGATGTCGGCCCTGGCGCTCTCGACCGCGGCCTTGAGCTCGTCGGTCAGCAGGCCGGCATTGTGCTCGTCCTGCGCCCAGCCCACGCCGTCTTCGGCGAGGCCCAGGCTGCGGATGCCGGCCGTGAACGTGCCTGCCAGCCCGTCCTTCAAAGTCTCGTAGGTCGCGACATCCACGCGCTTCAGCATCGAGGTCAGCACGGAGCCGGGCGCCAGCCCGTTCTGGTTCGAATCCACGCCGATGGCGAGCTTGCCGGCATCGGCCGCGGCCTGGATCACGCCGATGCCGCTCCTGCCGGCGGCGTGGTAGACGACGTCCGCGCCGCGGTCGATCTGGCCCTGCGCCAGCTCCGAGGCCTTCGTCGGGTCGTTCCAGGCGGCCGGCGTCGTCCCGGTCATCGCCTGCAGCACCTCGATGTCGGCATTGGCGGCCTTCGCGCCCTGCAGGTAGCCGCAATGGAACTTGCGGATGAGCGGAATGTCCATGCCGCCGACGAAGCCCACCTTGCCGGTCCTGCTGGCCATGGCCGCGGCGATGCCGACCAGGTAGCTGCCCTCATGCTCCTTGAAGACATACTGGCGCAGATTGGGCCGGTCGAGCCACGAGACGTCGATGATCGCGAACTGGCGGTCCGGGAAGTCGGCCGCGACCGCATCGAGCGCGTCCGCCTGCGAGAACCCGACCGCGATCACCATCGTGGCGCCGCGCTCGACCAGACGGCGCATCGCCTGTTCGCGCTGGGTCTCGTTGACGATCTGGAACTCCGCGACCTTGACGCCGGTTTCCTCGGAGAACTTCCTGACGCCGTTCCACACACCCTCGTTGAAGCTCTTGTCGAACTTGCTGCCGATGTCATAGACGACCGCAGGCTTGAACTCTTCGGCGAATGCCGTCCCGGCCGCAAGGACCCCCAGCATCGCCAGGACTGAAAACAACTTGCTTCGCATACCGGCCCCCTTGTTCGCTGCCGCCCGCAGGCCGTCAGCATAATGCCGTTACCGGCCTTCTCCCAAGGCCAGCACGAGACCGCCGCTGACCGGGTCGGCCGCCTCAAGGCGGACAGGGAGGGTGTCGCCCAGGCAGAATGTGCGCCCCGTCGCGCTGCCGGAGAGCGTGTGGCGGCGGGCGTCGTGGCGGAAATATTCGCCGCCGAGCGAAGCCGTCGGCAGGATGCCGTCCGCCCCTTCGCCCGCAAGGCGCAGGAACAGGCCGAAGCGCTGCACGCCGACGATGCGGCCCTCGAAGGTCTCGCCTGTCCGGCCCTCCAGCACCGCGGCGGCATAGCGGTCCAGCGCCCGGCGCTCCGCCGCCGCCGCGCGCCGCTCCGTCGTGGAGAGAGACTCGGCGATATCATGGAAGCCCGATTCGTCCTCCAGGCCGCCCGCGCCGAGGCCGAGTGCGGCGATCAGTGCCCGATGCACAAGGAGGTCGGCATAGCGCCGGATGGGCGAGGTGAAATGCGCATAGCGCGCGAGCCCGAGCCCGAAATGGCCGCGCAGGTCCGGCGTATAGACCGCCTGCGCCTGGGCGCGCAGCACCAGCTCGTGGGCCAGCGCCGCGAACGGCGTGCCCGCGAGCCGCGCCAGCAGGGCGTTGAACTGTTTCGGGCGCTGCAGCTCGCCGAAGGAAACCGGGTGCCCCAGATCGCGCAGCAGGCTCCGCATCGCCTCGATCCGCGCCGGGTCCGGCCGGTCATGGACCCGCCGCATGCAGATCTGCCCCTTGGCTTCCAGCGTCTCGGCCGCCGCGACATTCGCCGCGATCATGAACTCCTCGACGATCCGGTGGGTCGTCAGCCGCTCGCGCGCAGCCACCGCAACGGCGTCCCCGCCGGAG
Source organism: Alphaproteobacteria bacterium (assembly GCA_022822125.1). Next base: position 3,601 of record JAJECF010000153.1, on the reverse strand, counting down.
TCGAACACCACCCGGCGCTCGGGCAGGTCCAGCTCCAGCGCCCCGCGCCGCTGCCGGGCGCGTTCCAGCGCGCGGAAGGCCCCTTCCAGATGGGCGAGGTGCGGAGGCGTGTCCGGCCCGTCCAGCATGTCCTGAAGGGCGCGGTAAGTAAGCCGGGCCGAAGACCGCATCCAGCCGCGCCGGAAGCGGTGGCCGCGCAGCGCGCCTGCCGACCCGATCTGTAAATCTACGGCGAGACAAGGCCGCTCTTCGCCCGGCATGAGGCTGCCGAGACCCGCGGACAGCCGCGCAGGCAGCATGGGAACGGCGCGGTCCGGCAGATAGACCGAGTTGCCGCGCCGCGCCGCCTCGCGGTCGAGCGCGCTTCCCGGCGGGACGTAGCTTGCGATATCCGCGATGGCCACCGTCACGCGCCAGCCGCCGTCCCCGTCCGGTTCGGCATGGATAGCGTCGTCGAAGTCGCGCGCATCGTCACCGTCCACCGTCACCAATGCCATGCCGGTCAGGTCGGCGCGGCCGGCAGGGTCCGGCAGACGCGCGGCCTCCGCCTCGGCCAGTACTTCGGGCGGGAACGGCTCCTCGATCCCGTGTTCCAGCAGGGTCAGCGTCGAAAGCGCGCCCGGACCGTCATGGCGCCCGATCCGCTCGACCACCCGCACCGAACGCCGCTGCTCCGCCCGGCCGGGCAAGACCGCGGCCCGCACGACGTCGCCGGCGACTGCTCCCGCAGCGTCCGACACGGTGAAGCCCCGGTTCCTGCCCCGGTCCACGGGACGCAGCACCAGCGCCCGGCCCTCCTCCGCGACAACGCCCAGCACGTCCCGGGGCGGCGCGGTCAGCCGGCGCATGACGCGGGCCAGATAGCCGCCCTCCCCCGCCGGCCTGAGTCGCACCAGCAGCTTCGCGCCCGTCGCGGGGAGCGGACCCGGCCCCGGTTCGTCGACGATGATCTCCGGCGCGGGCACGCCCTTGCGTCCCGCCAGGCGGGCGAGTAGTTCGCCGTCTTCCGTGCGCCCGGCGACCTCCACAACCGTCACTTCCGGCGGCCCCGACGCGATCCGCCGGCCGCGGCGGCGGTCTATCGCGCCTTCGGCCTCAAGCTCGCGCAGCAGGTCGCGCAAGGCCGCCCGTTCGGCCCCCTTGAGCCGGAAGGCGCGCGCGATCTCCTTGCGGTCCACCGGCCCGCCACGTTCGGCAATGAAGGCGAGCAGGCGGTCGCGGTCGGGGAGCGTCACGCGGGCGGGGCTTTCCTCGAAGCGGCGGGCTTGCGCGTACGGCCCTTCGCGGGGGCGGCTTTCGGCTTGGCGGCGGCCTTGCGTGCGGGGGCCTTCCGGCCGCCCGCCTTCTTCTTCTGCTCCAGCAACGGCAGGGCGGCGTCGAGCGTCGCCTCCTCGGGCGCTTGCCCCTTGGGCAGCGAGGCCATGGTGCGGCCGTGCTTCACATAGGGCCCGTAGCGGCCGGAGTGGACCGTGACCGGCTTCCCGTCTTCGGGATGCGCGCCCAGCTCCTTCAGCGGCCCGGCGGGGCGCCGCCCGCCTTTCTTGCCGGCGATGAGCACCACGGCGCGGTTCAACCCGATCTCCAGCACCTCGTCGCCGCGCGGGATCGAGACATAGGCGCCGTCATGGCGCAGATAGGGACCGTAGCGCCCGAGGCCGGCCGAGATCGGCTTGCCGGTTTCCGGATGCCGTCCCACCTCGCGCGGCAGGGACAGAAGGCCGAGCGCCTGTTCCAGGGTGACGGCCGCCGGATCGGTGCCGCGCGGGGTGGAGACGCGCTTCGGCTTGTCCCCCTCCTCTCCGGCAAGCTGCACGTAGAAGCCGTAGGGCCCCTTGCGGACCGAAACCTCAAACCCGCTCTCCGGGTGGCTGCCGAGAACGCGCGGCCCGTTTTCCGCCTCGCCCTCCGCGGCCGTCAGCGGCCGGACATGGCGGCATTCCGGGTAGCGCGAGCAGCCGAAGAAGGCGCCGTGGCGGCCCAGACGCAATCCGAGCCTGCCTTCGCCGCAGGCCGGGCAAAGGCGCGGATCCTTGCCGTTATCGGTCGGAGGGAAGAAATGCGCATCAAGCTCCTTGTCGAGCGCGTCGATGACATTGGAAATGCGCAGGCCCTGCGTTTCCTCGACCTTGGCCTGGAACCCGTCCCAGAACTCCTGCAGCAGCGCGCGCCAGTCGATGCGTCCGTTCGAGACCGCATCGAGCTTCTCCTCCAGGTCGGCGGTGAATTCGTATTCCACATAACGCTCGAAGAAGTTCTGCAGGAACGCCGTGACGATGCGTCCGCGGTCTTCCGGCACGAAGCGCCGGCTCTCCAGCCGCACATAGTCGCGGTCCTGCAGCACCTGGATGATCGACGCGTATGTGGACGGGCGGCCGATGCCGAGCTCCTCCAGCCGCTTGACCAGGCTCGCCTCGGTGTAGCGCGGCGGCGGCTGGGTGAAATGCTGCCCAGCCTCCACCGCCCTGCGCTCCGCCGGCTCGCCTTCGGCGACAGGCGGCAGGGCCTGGCCCTCATCGTCGCCGTCCGCTCCAGCCTCGGATGCGTCGTCGCGGCCTTCGCGGTAAAGCTTCAGGAAGCCGTCGAAACGGATGACGGAGCCGGTCGCGCGCAGCACGGCCCGGCCGTCGGTCGCAGCCACATCGACGGCGGCGCGGTCGAACAGAGCGGCGGCCATCTGGCTCGCCACAGCGCGTTTCCAGACCAGGTCGTAGAGCCTGAACAGGTCCGGCTCGAGCAGGCTGCGGACATCCTGCGGCCGGCGCCCCATATCGGTCGGGCGGATCGCTTCATGCGCTTCCTGGGCGTTGCGCGCCGAAGACCGGTAACGCCGGGGCTTCGCCGGCAGATAGGCATCTCCGAATTCGCGGCCGATCAGCCGGCGCGCCCCGGCCAGGGCCTCGCCGCTCATCGCCACGCTGTCGGTCCGCATATAGGTGATGAGACCGACGCTTTCCCCGCCGAGATCGACGCCCTCGTAAAGCTGCTGGGCGACGCGCATGGCGCGCGCAGCCCCGAAGCCGAGCCGCCGCGACGCTTCCTGCTGGAGGGTCGAGGTTGTGAAGGGCGGCGCCGGGTTGCGGCTCGCCTGTCTCTTTTCGACGCCGGCGATCCTGTATGCGGCTTCTTCGAGCCGCGCCTTGACGGCAAGCGCCTCAGCCTCATCCGGAATCGCATATCTAGAGAGTTTCTTGCCGTCGAGATGAGTGAGCCGGGCCCGGAATGCCGCCCCGGCGGCCGTCTCGAAATCGGCGTCCAGGGTCCAGTATTCGCGCGCCCGGAACACCTCGATCTCCGCCTCCCGGTCGCAGACCAGGCGGAGCGCCACCGATTGCACCCGCCCCGCCGAGCGCGCGCCCGGCAGCTTGCGCCACAGCACAGGCGAAAGCGTGAATCCGACAAGGTAATCGAGCGCGCGGCGCGCCATATAGGCATCGACCAGTTCCTGGTTGATGGCTCGCGGATTGGCGACCGCGTCCAGCACCGCGTTCCTGGTGACTTCGTGGAAGACGACGCGGCTGACCTCGACCCCGTTCAGCGCCTTGCGGCTCGCGAGCGCCTCGCGGACATGCCAGGAGATCGCCTCGCCCTCGCGGTCCGGGTC
>JAJECF010000060.1 GCA_022822125.1 Alphaproteobacteria bacterium | reverse complement strand
GGTCTGCATGCAGGGCGGCATCCATCCCGATTACACGGGCCGCACCTATCTCGACATTCTGGACGCGGTGAAGGAGGCCGCGCCCGGCATCCACGTCCACGCCTTCACGCCGCTGGAAGTGTTCCAGGGCGCGCATACGCTCGGCGTTTCGGTCGAGTCCTTCCTGCGCGACCTCAAGGCCGCCGGCCTCGGCACGCTGCCGGGCACGGCCGCGGAAGTGCTGGACGACGAGGTGCGGCGCATCATTTGCCCGGACAAGATCGACACGCAGCAATGGCTGGATGTCATGGAGACCGCGCACGGGCTCGGCATCCGGTCCACGGCGACGATCATGTACGGCCATGTCGAGCGGCCGGTCCACTGGGCCCGCCACCTGCTGCGCCTGCGCGATCTCCAGGCGCGCACGGGCGGGTTTACCGAGTTCGTGCCGCTGCCTTTCGTCCACATGGAGGCGCCGATCTACCTCAAGGGCCGGGCGCGCAAGGGCCCGACCTTCCGGGAAGCGGTGCTGATGCATGCCGTCGCGCGCCTCGCGCTCGCGCCGCACTTCGTCAACATCCAGACCTCCTGGGTCAAGATGGGGCCGGACGGCGTTTCGGCGGCGCTGGCGGCAGGCGCCAACGATCTCGGCGGCACACTGATGAACGAGAGCATTACCCGCGCCGCCGGCACGGTCCACGGCCAGGAAATGGCCCCGCACCGCATGGAGGAGACCATCCGCGCGGCCGGACGCCGTCCGGTGCAGCGCACGACGGATTACGGCCGCCCGCCGGAATTGCAGGTCCTGCGCTCCCGCCAGGCCGCGCCGCTCGCCGATGTGGTGGAAACGCCCGCGCGCAAATACGAACGCGCCGGCCCCCGCACCCTCTACCGCCCGGGTTTGACCGCGGCGGAGTAGCGCGGCAGGACGCAGCCGGAGGTAGCCTCCCTAAGTCAACAGCTCCACCGGCTCGTCGAGCGGGTGGCGGCCTTCGCGGTCCTCGATTTCGAGCACCCAGAGGTCCGGGTCCCGCGCGGTTTCGCTGGCGATTTCCTCGTCGGCCTCGGCCTCGGGGCCCGGCGGGCGGGCGAGCCAGCGGCGGCTGTCGCCCTCGGTCCAGGCCGGGCGGAGGAGTTGCGCCGTGCCGTCCAGGCGATTGAGCTTCAGCAGCACCGCGCCCGCCCCGTCGAAGCCGCGCCGGACCACCTGCGCCGGGCAGCCCCGGACCGAGGCCGCGCGGATGCAGGCCTGGATATAGACGCGGGGCTTCAGCGCCAAGGCGGCGTCCGGGGCTCAGGCGTGGCCGGGCACGATATGCCGGGCAGGCGAGGGCCGGAAGGTCGCGCGCTTCAGCCAGCGGTTCTGCGCCGGGTCGAAATCCTCGCGCCGGTGCAGCAGGAAACCGTTGTCCCAGAGCACGGTGTCGCCGACCTGCCAGTCATGGCGATAGACGAAACGCGGCTCGGTCGCATGCGCGATCAGCCGGTCCAGCAGGGCGCGGCCTTCGCCGGCCTCCATGCCCTCGATGCCCGCCATGGTGCCGGGGTCGAGATAGAGCGCCTTGCGGCCGGTGACGGGATGGGTATGCACCAGCGGGTGGGCGACATCGGGCGTGCGCCGGCGGATCTCCGCCTCCGCCATCTTGTCGATCTCGCCATAGCCGGCCACGCGCACGGCGTAGCTGAAAATGCCCCGCCTGCCGTCGATCCGGGCCTTCGTGCCGTCGTCGAGCGCCTCATAGGCGGCTTCCAGATTGGCCCAGCTTGTGGGCGCCTGGCCCGCCGGCGATTCGACGCAATAGAGCAGCGAGCCGGTGGCGGGGTTCGTCATGTAGGACTGGTCCGTATGCCAGGCGAGTTCGCCCTGGCCGATGCCGCCGATATTGTCGCCGCCGGGCCCGCGCATATTGGAGATATAGGTGATCTCGGGCCGGTGTTTCGACGCCCAGTCCTCCCGCACGATCAGCTCCAGCGCGCCGAACCAGGACGCCGCCTCCGCAAGCTCCGCCTCGGAAAGCGCCTGGCGGCGGAACACCAGCACGCCATGCTCGGCAAGCGCGGCGTCGAGCGCCTCGCGCGTCCCGGCGTCCGGCCGCTCATGCAGCGCGATGCCTTCCACAATCCTGGCGAAGCCGCTGCCGGCGGGCGTGAGTGTCAGCATGGCCGTCAAAGCTCCTTGAGCAGCGCCTCGATATCGTCCGGCCCCTCCACCGCGACGCCCGACATCTCCCGGTCGATACGCCTCGCCAGCCCGGAGAGCACCTTGCCCGCGCCGAGCTCGACCACGCGGTCCACGTCGTTGTCGCGCATGAACGTCATGCTCTCCCGCCAGCGGACGGTCGCCGTCACCTGGCGCACCAGCAGGTCCGGCAGGTCGGCGGCGCGCACCGCCGGCTGCGCCGTGACATTCGCGACCAGCGGTGCCGAGGGGTCCTGCATGGCGACGGCGCCCAGCGCCTCGGCCATGGCGTCGGCGGCGGGCTGGAGCAGCGAGCAGTGGAAGGGGGCGCTTACATCCAGAAGGATCGCCCGTCGCGCGCCCCGCGCCTTCGCCAGTTCCACCGCGCGTTCGACCGCCGCGCGGTCGCCGCTCACCACGACCTGGCCGGGAGCGTTGTCATTGGCCGGGTCGCAGACTTCGCCTTCCGCGGCGTCGCGCGCGACCTCCGCTGCCTGCTCGAAATCGAGGCCGAGAAGCGCCGCCATCGCCCCGGCGCCCACCGGCACGGCGCTCTGCATCGCCCGGCCGCGCAGTTTGAGGAGCCTGGCGGTGTCGGCGAGCCGGAAGGCGCCGGCGGCCGTCAGCGCCGAATATTCGCCGAGAGAATGCCCCGCCAGATAGAGGCAGGCGTCCGGCAGCGAAACCCCGCCTTCGCGCTCCAGCACGCGCATGACCGCCATGCTGTGCGCCATGAGCGCAGGCTGGGCGTTCTCCGTCAGGGTAAGCTCGTCGCCGGGTCCTTCGAACATCAGCCGGGAAAGGCCCTGCCCGAGGGCGTCGTCCACCTCCTCGAAAACCTCGCGCGCGGCCGCCGAGGCCTCCGCCAGCGCGCGGCCCATGCCGACCGCCTGCGAGCCTTGACCGGGAAAGACGAAAGCTCTTGCCACGAACCCCTCCGGATGCCCCGTCACCGAACTGCAATCAAGGCGCGGCGGCGGGGTCTGTCAAGAGTGCTTTCCGGGGGCGCATTCCGGCGGCTTGCGCGCGGTGCGGGTTCGTGTATAACCGCGCTCCCAGTGCAACTTACCGGACGAAACGCATCGACAATGGCTCTTTACGAGAATGTCTTTATCGCGCGTCAGGACATGTCGCCCGCACAGGTGGAGACCCTGGCGGACGACTATGGGGCCCTCATGGAGTCGCTCGGCGGCAAGGTCGAGAAGCGCGAACACTGGGGCCTGAAGACGCTGGCCTACCGCATCAAGAAGAACCGCAAGGGCCATTACGTCCTCTTCAATTTCGATGCTTCGGGCGATGCGATTGCGGAACTCGAGCGGCGGATGCGGCTGTCGGAAGACGTGCTGCGCTACCTGACCGTGAGCATCGAGGCCGTGGACGAACGGCCGTCCGTGATGCTGCAGGCGCGTCCGCGCGACGACCGCGGCCGGCGCGATGCGCGCCCGCGCCGGGACGCCGGGGACCGGAAACCGGAAGGCGGCGGCCAGGAGGCCGCGCCCGCCGTTGCATCGGAGGCCGCCCAATGAACGCTGCGCCGCGCCGTCCGTTCTTCCGCCGCCGCAAGAGCTGCCCCTTCTCGGGCCCCAATGCGCCGGAGATCGACTACAAGGACGTGAAATTGCTTCAGCGGTTCCTGTCCGAGCGCGGCAAGATCGTGCCGAGCCGGATCACCGCCGTTTCGGCGAAGAAGCAGCGCGAGCTCGCGCGGGCGATCAAGCGCGCGCGCTTCATGGCGCTGTTGCCCTACGTCGTAAAGTAGGTCCGGGACGACGGCCCGCGCGGGTCGGATGGGAAAGGATCTCATCCTCCTGACCGTTGGCGGGCTGGCCGCCGGCGCGCTCTTCGGCTCCATCGTCGCAGGCTCCCTGGGCGCGGCGCTGCTGGCTTATTTCTCCGCGGCGCCGCTCTTCCTGGTCGGGCTTTCCCTCGGCTGGCTGCCGGCGGCGGCGGCGGCGCTTATCGGGGCCGCCACGGTCGCCGGAATCGTCGGGTCGTTCGCAGCCGGCTATTTCGCGCTCATCATCGGGCTTCCGGTCGCGGTGCTCTGCCGGCAGGCCTTGCTGAACCGTCCCGACGGGCAGGGGGGCGTCGAATGGTATCCGCCGGGCCGCCTCGTTGCGGCGCTGACGGCGCTGGCGGCGGCGGCGCTGCTGGCGATGTTTGCGGTGGCCCTTCTCGAGGGCGTCGATCCGCGCCTGGAGGTGCAGCGGACGATCGAGGCGGTTCTCGACGCCGGCATGCCGCCGGATATCGCGGAGCGGGCCCGGGAGCAGGGCCTGCCGGAACGCGCCGCCCAGTTCCTGCCCGGCTTCGCCGCGGCGCTGCTTTTCCTCACGCTCGCGCTGGACGGTGTGCTCGGCCAGGCCATTGCCGCGCGCCTCGCCATCGCGCGGCGGCCGTCGCCCCCGTGGCGCGGCATGACGCTTCCGGCATGGCCGCTTTACGCGCTCGGCCTTTCCTGCTTCGCCGGGATTGCCGCGAGCGGAGCGCTGGAGTATATCGGCCGGAATCTGGCCATCGTCTTTGCCGTTCCGTTCCTGCTGCAGGGGCTTGCCGTCGTCCATGCCGTGGCGGCCCGGCTGCCGGGGCGGACGGTCTGGCTGGTCGGTTTCTATCTGCTGGGGCTCGTCATGGCCTGGCCGCTCGCGCTGGTTGCGGCGCTGGGCCTTGCAGAGCCCTATATCGGTTTGCGCGCCCGGCTGGGGGGCGGTCCGAAGGAGAATGAGTAATGGAACTGGTCCTTCTGGAACGGGTCGAGAGCCTGGGGCTGATGGGCGACATCGTCACGGTCAAGCCCGGCTATGCGCGGAACTACCTGTTGCCGCAAAAGAAGGCGCTGCGAGCGACGCCCGAGAACATGGCTGTGTTCGAGGCGCGCCGCGCGGAGCTTGAAGCGCGCAACCTGGAGCGCAAGGGCGAGGCCGAACGGGTCGGGGAGAAGCTGGAAGGCTTCAGCGTCACGCTGATCCGCCGCGCCGGCGATACGGGCCACCTCTACGGGTCGGTCACGGTGCGCGACATCGCTGAGGCCGCGAGCGAGGCGGGGCTCGAGATCGACCGTCGGCAGCTTCGTCTGCCGCAGCCGATCAAGTCGCTCGGCGTGCATGAAATTATCGTGCAGCTGCATCCCGAGGTCCAGGCGCCGATTACCGCCAATGTCGCCCGCACGCTCGACGAGGCGGAAGCGCAGGCGCGCGGCGAGGATGTGCTGGCGGTGGACGACGAGGACGCTTATCGTTTCGAGAGCGGGCTGTCAGAGTTCTTCGGCGGCCCCGAGGACGGAGGCGACGCCGCGCCGGCGGACGCGGCGGCGGAGGAGCCGGCCCAGGCAAGCTAGGCTCCTCTTCCGGCAGGCGGCGCGCCGGGAGAAGGGAGAGAGCAGGACCGATGCTGTTCGCGTCGTTGCTGCGCCGGCTCGTCAAATTCGGTCGGCTGACTGTCATCGACCCGCGCGGTCGCGCGCAAAGCATGGGAGGCGCAGGCGGGCCCTCGGCCGCCATCCGCCTGCACGATCCTTCGGTATCGCGCGCCATGTTCCGCAACCCGGCGCTCGCGGTGGGCGAGGCCTATATGGACGGGCGGCTGACGGTCGAGGACGGCACGCTCTTCGACTTCCTCACCATTCTGGTCGTCAACCGCCGCGAAGCGCATCTCGGCCGCTCCACGGGGCCCGCGGCTCTTGGCCGGAAGCTGCTTGGCCGCCTTCGCACGCACAACCCGGTCGGAGCGGCGCGTCGCAAGGTTTCGCATCATTACGACCTGAAGCCGGAGCTGTTCGATCTGTTCCTGGACAGCGACCGGCAATACAGCTGCGCCTATTTCGCATCGGACAATGACGATATCGAGACGGCGCAGCGGCGCAAGAAGACGCATCTTGCGGCGAAGCTTCTGCTGCGTCCGGGGGATCGTGTTCTGGACATCGGGTCGGGCTGGGGCGGTCTGGGCCTCTATCTGGCGCAGCAGGCGGAAGTGGATGTGACGGGCGTGACGCTGAGCCACGAGCAGCATGGGCTGTCGACTGCGCGCGCGGCGGAGGCGGGGCTGTCGGAGCGGGTTCGTTTCAAATTGCAGGACTACCGCGAGGAGGGGGGACGTTACGAGCGGATTGTGTCTGTGGGTATGCTTGAGCATGTTGGTCTGGGTCATTACCGGGAGTTTTTCGGTAAGGTGCGTGAGTTGTTGACGGAAGACGGCGTAGCGGTGGTTCACACTATCGGCCGCTACGACACGCCCGGCCCGGTCAATCCCTGGATCTTGCGCTACATCTTTCCCGGCACCTATGTGCCGACGCTTTCGGAACTGATGCCCGCGATAGAGGAGCAGCATTTGCTGGTGACGGACATAGAGGTGTTGAAGCGCCATTATGCGAAGACGCTGCGCGCATGGCGGGAGCGTTTTGTTTCGAACCGTGCGCGTGCGCTTGAGATGTATGACGAGCGTTTCTGCCGGATGTGGGAGTTCTATCTCACCGCCTGCGAGGTC
>JAJECF010000135.1 GCA_022822125.1 Alphaproteobacteria bacterium | reverse complement strand
GTGGGTCGCATGGCGTTTCAGCGCCTGGCCGCGCGGGTCCATGACGATCAGCGCCGCGCCGCGTTTCGCCGCCTGCTTGAAATAGGTGGCGGCGACGGGGTGGTTCTCGGTCGGGTTGGCGCCGATCACGATCAGCGCATCGGCGTTGCGGGCCTCGTTGAAGGTGGCGGTGACGGCGCCGGAGCCTATGCCCTCCAGCAGCGCCGCCACCGAGGAGGCGTGGCAGAGGCGGGTGCAGTGGTCCACATTGTTGGAGCCGAAACCGGTGCGGACCAGCTTCTGGAAGAGATAGGCCTCCTCGTTGGAGCCCTTGGCGGAGCCGAAACCGGCGAGCGCCCGGCGTCCATGCGCCTCTTTCGCGGCCACAAGGCCCGCGGCGGCCCTGTCCAGCGCCTCCTCCCAGCTCGCCTCGCGGAAATGGGTCAGCGGCCGGGCGGGGTCCACATTCATGCCCTTGGCCGCGCCGTCGCGGCGGATCAGCGGGCGCGTCAGCCGTTCCGGATGGGAAATGTAGTCGAAGCCGAACCGGCCCTTGACGCAGAGCCGCTGCTCATTGGCCGGGCCGTCGCGGCCCTCGACCGAAACGAGCCGGTCGCCGCTTATCGAATAGGTGATCTGGCAGCCGACGCCGCAATAGGGGCACACACTGTCCACCCGGCGGTCCGGCGGCGGCGCGCCGAGCGCCGTCTTCGGCATCAGCGCGCCCGTCGGGCAGGCCTGCACGCACTCGCCGCAGGCCACGCAGGTCGAACCGCCCATGGGGTCGTCGAAATCGAAGACGATCTGCGTTTCCGCGCCGCGCCCGGCCATGCCGATGACATCGTTGACCTGCACTTCCCGGCAGGCGCGCACGCAGAGATTGCAATGGATGCAGGCGTCGAGATTGACCGCCATGGCGGGATGGCTCGCATCCTCCGACGGCGCCTCGTGCGCGGGCAGGCGGCCGGCTTCGAGCCCGGCATCGGCAATCCAGTGGCCGAAACGCGAAGCGGGGTCGTGGGCCTCGGCCGGCTGGTCCGCCAGCAGCAGCTCCAGCACCATGCGCCGGGCGCGCTCCGGCCGCTCGCCCGCGCTGTTCACGGCCATGCCCGGCTCGGGACGCCTCAGGCAGGACGGCGCCAGCGCCCGTTCGCCTTCGATCTCGACCATGCACACGCGGCAATTGCCGTCGGCGCGGTAGCCCGGCTCCGGCGCGTAGCAGAGATGCGGCAACACCGTGCCGAGACGCGCGGCCGCCTGCCAGATGGTTTCCCCCGGCAGTGCCGTCACCTCGCGGCCATCCAGCGTGAAAGGGACAGGCTCGGCGGTCGTGTTCTCGGTCATGGGCGGCGCTTGCACTCCCTCTCCCGCCTCCCATATACCAATGCCGCCGGACGCCGCAATGCCCGGGTCCGGCAGATGCGCGTCTCGCTTGGTATTGAGGGGAAACAGCGCCATGCCGCGGATGCCGGTTTTCAACAGCCCGCTGCTGCTGGGGTTCGACCGTCTGGAGCAGATGCTCGAGTCCGTGTCGAAGGCCTCCGCCGACGGCTACCCGCCTTACAATATCGAGCAAACGGACGCCGACAGGCTGCGCATTTCACTGGCGGTAGCGGGCTTCGCGCGCGAGGACCTCTCGATCTCCGTCGAGGACCGGCAGCTGATCGTGCGCGGCCGCCAGAGTGAGGACGCCGAGGGGCGCGTCTTCCTTCACCGAGGCATCGCGGCGCGCCAGTTCCAGCGCCGCTTCGTGCTGGCCGAGGGCATCGAGGTGCAGAAGGCGCATACAGAAAACGGGCTTCTGCATATCGACCTCGTGCGTCCGGAGCCGGAGGTCCGCAGCCGCAGCATCGAGATCGACGCCGGCCCGTAGGCCCGTCAGCGCTGCGCGGTCCGCCAGTCGGGCGCGATGTAGAAGGGGGCGTCGGAGGGCGGCAGGGGCTGCCGGCCGCGAATGATGTCCGCCGCTTTTTCTGCAATCATGATGGTCGGTGCGTTGAGATTGCCGGTCGTGATCGCCGGCATGATGGAGCTGTCGACGACGCGCAGGCCCTTCAGGCCGCACACCCGAAGCTCCGGATCGACGACCGCCATGTCGTCCGTGCCCATCCGGCAGGTGCCGCAGGGATGGTAGGCGCTCTGGACGGTCTCGCGCACGAAGGCGTCGATCTCCTCGTCGCTCTGCGCCGTCTCGCCCGGCGCGAGCTCCCGCCCCCGGTAAGGATCGAAGGCCGGCCGGGCGAAGAGTTCCCGCGTGAGGCGCACGCAGGCGCGCATCTCCGTCCAGTCGTCCGCATGGCTCATATAGTTGAACTGCACGCGCGGCGGCTCCAGCGGGTCGGCGGTGACAAGCCGGACCTCGCCCCGCGACTTCGAGCGCATCGGGCCGGTATGGGCCTGGTAGCCGTGGCAGCGGACCCGCTCGCTCATGTCGTAGGAGGCCGCGAGCGGCAGGAAGTGGTACTGGATATCGGGCCAGCGCACGCCCGGCCGCGAGCGGATGAAGCCCCCCGCCTCGAAATGGTTGGTGGCGCCAAGGCCCGACCGGAACAGGAGCCAGCGCGCGCCGATCAGGGCCTTCCGCAGCAGGCCGGTTGCCGCATACAGGGTGATCGGCTGCGCGCATTCCTGCTGGACATAGAGCTCCAGATGGTCCTGGAGGTTCCGGCCGACGCCGGGCAGGTTCGAGGCGACAGCGATGCCGTGTTCCGCGAGATGAGCGGCCGGGCCGATGCCCGACAGCATCAGGAGTTGCGGCGCGTTGATCGGGCCGCCGCTCAGAATGACCTCGCGCCGCGCCCGAGCTGTCCGCGCTGTGCCGCCGTGGCGGTATTCGACGCCTGTGGCGCGGCGCCCGTCCAGCAGAAGGCGCGTTGCGAGCGCTCCGGTTTCCAAGGCGAGATTGGGCCGCTTGGCCGCGGGCCTGAGATAGGCGTTGGCGGCGCTCCAGCGCCGGCCGCGGTGGACGGTCATGTCCATCGGCCCGAAGCCCTCCTGCCGGTAGCCGTTCATGTCGGCCGTGCGCCCGTAGCCCGCCTGCTCGCCTGCCTCGATAAAAGCGGCGTAGAGCGGGTTCGCCATGCGTCCGCGCGAGGTGTTGAGCGGCCCCGAATCGCCGCGCCAGTCGTCCCCGCCGCCGGCGAAGGTCTCGGCCCGGCGGAAATAGGGCAGAACCTCGGCCCAGGACCAGCCCGCCGCGCCGCTTTCGGCCCAGCCGTCGAAATCCAGCGGGTTGCCGCGCACATAGGCCATGCCGTTGACGGAGGACGAGCCGCCGAGCACCCGCCCGCGCGGGCAATGGAGGCGTCGCCCGCCGAGATGCGGCTCCGGCTCGGTCCGGTAGTGCCAGCCATAGCGCTTGTGGCCCATGGCGATGGCGAGCGCGGACGGCATCTGCAGGAAGATGCTCCGGTCGCTGCCGCCTGCCTCCAGCAGCAGCACGGTCGCCTTGCCATCCTCGGTCAGCCGGTTGGCGAGCACGCAACCCGCCGACCCCGCGCCGACCACGACATAGTCGAAAATCCGATTCTCGCTCATCGCTGCATCCTGCCGCTTCTTTCCTTGCGGCGCGGCTATGGTAACCGTACCATGGCTCGCCTTGCAGACAGCGGGATGCAGGCGGAAACCGGAGCGGGAGGACACGACCATGACAGGGCGCATGCGACTGGCGGTGATCGGGATGGTGTCGGCCCTGACGGTGTCTTCCGCCGGCTGGGCGGCCGATCCGGACTCCTGCAAGGCGGTCCGCTTCTCGGATGTCGGGTGGACCGACATCACCTCCACCACCGCCGCCGCCTCGGTCGTGCTGACGGGCCTCGGCTACGAACCCAGCGCGACCGTGCTCTCCGTGCCGGTCACCTATACCAGCCTCAAGAACGGCGATATCGACGTCTTCCTCGGCAACTGGATGCCGACCATGGAGGCCGACATCGCGCCCTATCGCGAGGACGGGTCGGTCGAGACCCTGGGCATGAACCTGACGGGCGCGAAATACACGCTCGCCGTCAACAAGGCAGCGGCGGACGGCGGCATCGGGAACTTCGGCGACATCGCCGGGCACCGCGACATGCTGGACGGCAAGATCTACGGCATCGAGCCCGGAAACGACGGCAACCGTCTGATCCAGAGCATGATCGACAAGGACGCCTTCGGCCTGAAGGGCTTCGAGGTAGTCGAGTCCAGCGAGCAGGGCATGCTGGCCCAGGTCGCCCGCGCCAACCGGAAGGGCGAGTGGATCGTCTTCCTCGGCTGGGAGCCGCACCCGATGAACGCCAATTTCGAACTCACATATCTCGATGGCGGCGACGACTGGTTCGGCCCTAATTTCGGCGGGGCGGTGGTGTGACACGAAACAACCATTTTGCTTGATTGCTTCATGTTTTGGGGCGCGTCGTCATCCTCCCTGTGACAGCAATGGATACAGGGTATGACACGAAACAACCATTTTGCTTGATTGCTTCATGTTTTGGGGCGCGTCGTCATCCTCCCTGTGACAGCAATGGATACAGGGTATTGGGAGGCATGTCAACGGGGCAGCGACAGGATGATCCGAAGCAACTTGGGATAGATGGTGAAGCCGGTTTGTGGAATCCGGGGAACTGAAACTGCATTGCAGGATTCATGGATACGTACGTGGAGCGCTTCTGATACACGGCTGTATATAGCGATATACGGGATACGGCTTGATGATGCGCCGAATCATGGAACATGAGAAGATCTGTTGTCTACCAGGGGTATTTTCTGTAGAAAGCCGGAATGATTGTTAGGCCGTTTTGGGCGCCTGGGGCGCCAGACGGGAAGCGCCCGCGCCTCACCGGCTCCAGTGCGGCGGACCCTCGGCGCCCCAGCGCGGCGCGGGGTCGGTCGGCCAGCCGCCGTCCCAGGGCTTGCAGCGGAACATGGTTCCGATGGCGATGGAGTCGGGGTCGCGGATGTCCGGGCAGTCCGGGCCGTGCTCGCCGACAGTGATGGTGCAGTCGATCCGGCCGTCGCGCTTGCGGGCTTCGTTCATGCACCGGAGCACGGCGGCGCCCTGCTGGCTCCAGACATGATGGCGCCAGGGCCAGAGGCGGCGGAACCAGTCGTCCTGCATGTTGGCGGCATAGAGATACGAGGCGGCGGCGATGACGCCGGCAGTGAGCGCGACGGCCACGGTCCATGTCAGGTTGATCCTCCGGCGGGTTTCGGAGAGTTCCTCTCGATGGTGGATCTGCCGGCGGTCGAGGGCCTCCTGCAGAGCGCGCAACCGGTTCCCGCCGGGGACCGGTCCCTGCGGCGGCGGGTTCGCGGCGGGTTCGGGCCCGCGGCTGCCGGCGGGCGCTGCGGGAGGGCGGTCGCGCGGCGGCTCCGGGGCGGGTTGCACGGGGGCGGGTTGCTCCGGGGCGGGTTGCTCCGGGGCGGGGCCCGGGTTTGCGTCGGGCGCGGCCCCGTTCCTGCCGTACAGACCGGCCCTGAGGCGGTCGAGGGCGGTTTCGGGCGGTCTGTCGGTCACGGGCTGTACCCCTGCGGCGGCGCGGCTGCGAGCATACAGGCGATGACGGGAAAGGACGAAGGCGATGACGAGGGACAGGGAGGACAGGCGGCGCCAGCGCGCGGTCACGCTGACCGACAGCGAGTGGCGGCGGCTGAAAGCGCGGGCGCAGGAGGCGGGCATGCCGGTGTCGCGCTTCATCGTCCACCGCCTGGCGGAGGAGGACCCGGGCCCGCCGCCGGACCGGGGGCCGTGCGGGCTGCCGGCGGCGGTCTGGCGGCGGGTGGCGCGCGAGGTGCTGCTGCTCGGCAGGCTGGAGGAGGAGAGGCTGGCGGCCGCGCGCCTCTCGGAGGAGCGCGGCGCGCTCGCCGCCGAAGTGGAGACATGGGTTGCCCGGCAGGAGGAGCTGGCGTGAGCGCGCCATACCGGGGGGCGTCATGAAACAGGCGAAATCGCGCTGCCTCTATCCGACGCCGGCGCAGTGGTCGCGCATCCAGGCGCGGGCGAAGGCCGCGGGCATGAAGGTCTCGCCGTTCCTGGTCGCCTGTGCGCTGAAGCGGGACGCCGGGGGCCGCGCGGGAGAGCCGCTGGTGCTGACGGCGGAGGAACAGCGCGAGCTGTTCGACCGGGTGGCGCGGCTCGACCTTTTCAGCCGCACCATGCTGGCGCCGCTGCCGGGCATGGACATGGCAGTCTTCGAGGCGGTCGCATTGCTCGGCCGGCTGGTCGCGCCCGAAGACCCGGGAGAGAGAAGATGAGACGCCCTCGCTCCGGGGCGAAGAAGATCGTGCGGTCCTTTTCCTGCACGGACCTGCAGCGGGAGGAGATCGGCAGGCGCGCGGCCGCGGCCGGCATGAACCTCTCGCCCTTCGTCATCGAGTGCGGCCTGACGGTCGACCTCGACGCTTCCGGAGACGGTGCCGGTGCACCGCCCTCCCTCGCGCTTGGCCGGGAGGAGCAGCGCCGGCTGCACGACCGCGTCGCCGGGATCGCGGAACGGTGGCTGGGCCCGGCCGTGCCCGATCCGGCGGGCATGGCGGACCTTCCGGCGGTGCTCGGCGTGCTGCTGCAGCGGCTCATGACCGACATGGTCGAGACGGGGCATGAAGAGCGGATGCGCCGCCTGCTGCTGGATGCCTTCGGCGAGGCCCGGGGCTCGGAGCTCGCGCGCCAATATGCGGACAGGGCGCGGCGCCGCTGAGCCTCGCACGGACATGCGACAAGGAAGGCGGCGGACGGGAGAGGGGACGGCGCCGGTGGCGTCCGCGCGGATTTTCCCGCCATGAAGACGGCCGCGGAATGGCTGCATGAGAAACGCCCCGGACCGGAGCCGGGGCGATGTGCCGAACGTGCAATTAGAAAACCCCGGAACCCGAGGGCTCCGGGGCGGAATGGCGATGACGATGCCTCAGGCGGCAAGGTCCATCTCGTAGGCTTCCGGGGGCGGCGCCGGCGGCCGGTTGTCGGCCCGCTCCGGCCTGGCGTCGAGGAAGTTGATGGAGCCGCGCGGGCCGACCACGATCTCGGTGGTATAGCGGTCGTTGCCGTCGCGGTCCTTCCACTTGCGGGTGCGCAGCTTGCCGGTGACGTGCGCCTGGCGGCCCTTGGCGGCGTGCTTGCGCAGCATGGCCACCAGGCCGTCCTGGAAGAC
>JAJECF010000200.1 GCA_022822125.1 Alphaproteobacteria bacterium | reverse complement strand
CAGGCGTGCAAATCGCATCCGCGTCGGGTTACACTCTGTGCGCATCGGGGCGTTCCTCTGCAACAGGACAAGTCTTTGTCACAAAAGAACTTTCTCACATGCAGGGCCCCGATGCACCTACACCCGGTGAGAAATCCGGGTTAGCGCGCGCGCCTCCCATTCCGAACGCAGCCGCGCGAAGACCGGATCGGAGTTCGGGGCGACGAGGAGAGGCCGCGGCCTTCCCGTGAGTCCGAAGTCGATGCCGCCGGCATTGTCGGCTCCCGACCGCCATCGTCAGTATTGGCGACGCGCTTGTATTGGCGACGCGCTTTGCGCTCGCGCCGTGCATCATATAGGGTCCGTCCCGGCGCGTAGCATGAGCCCCGGGGCGCCCGCAACTGGCGGCGGCGGCTCGCATGGATAAGCCCGGCATGGCGAGACAGCAATTTGCGACGCGATTTGCCGAACGGGTGCTGGCGGCGCGCTGGTCTGTCATTCTGACCGCGCTGTTCACGGCTGCCATTGCGTCAAGCGGCATCGCAACGCTCGAATTTTCGGCCAATTATCGTATTTTTTTCAACGACGACAATCCGCAGCTTCTGGCGCTGGAAGCGCTGGAGAACACTTACGGGAAGAACGAGAACATCGCGTTCCTGATCGTTCCGGAGGACGGTGACGCCACCTCCGAGGATGCTCTGTCGGCCGCTGTCTGGCTCACGAGAACCGCGTGGAAAACGCCTTATTCGAGGCGCGTCGATTCACTTGCCAACTTCCAGTACACGACCGCCGACGGCGATGAGCTTTTTGTGCGGGACCTTGTCGATCCGCAACAGCTGCACCGGGCAGAAATCCGCTCGGCGGTCCGGGACATCGCTTCATCGGACCCGCGTATCGCAGGCAGCATGCTGGCCCGGAATGGCGATGTCAGCGTTGTAAACGTCACCGTCCAACTGCCTCAGGAGGGCCTTCTGGAGGCCGTGGCCGAAGTGGCCGCATTCGCCAGGTCGGTCGAGGCGGAGGCGAAAGAGCGATTTCCCGGAGTCGACCTGCGCATCGTCGGCACGGTCATGATCAACCGGACCTTCGTCGAAGCCTCGATCGAGAGCCAGATGATCTTCCTGCCCGCAAGCCTTCTGCTGATGGCGGTAGCGCTTGGCGTCCTCACGCGGGGATGGGCGGGAGTGGCGGCGACCGGCACGGTCATCGTCTTTTCGGTTTTCGCGTCGATGGGCTTGGGCGCGTGGATCGGTTTACCCTTCACCCCGCCCATTTCGCCGGCGCCGACCATCGTGCTGATGATCGTCGTGGCCAACTGCGTGCATCTGCTCGTGGCTTTGCAGCGGCGTCTGCGCGCCGGGGCCTCCAGGCACGACGCCATCGTCGAGGCCATCGGGCTCAACCTGCATCCGGTATTCCTGGCGAGCCTCACGACGGCGCTCGGGTTCCTCAGCATGAACTTTTCCGAAGTGCCGCCCTACCGCGATCTCGGCAATTTCGTCGCTTTCGGCATCGCCGCCTCTTTCATTCTGTCCGTCACCTTCCTGCCGGCCGTCCTTTCGCTTCTTCCCGTTCGCGCGCGCAAGGAGCGCCGGCTTCCCGGACCCGCAATGAGCCGCATCGCGGACTCCGTGCTGCGCCATCGCAAGGCGGTATTCTGGGCATGGCTGGTGATCGTGCCCGCAATGGCTCTGGCTGTCCCGCGCAACGAACTCAATGACGTCCTGGCGCATTTTTTCGACAAGAGCGTCGAGTTTCGTCAGGACACGGACTTCATGGACGAGCGCCTGAGCGGCAATACCTCGCTCGAATACTCTCTGGAGGCACCCGCCGAGGGCGGCGTCACCGATCCGCTCTTCCTTGCCGAGGTTTCGAACTTCGCCGAATGGTGCCGCCAGCAGCCCTCCGTGCGCCATGTGGCGGTCGTCACCGATACCTTTCGCCAGCTCAACAAGAGCATGCATGGCGACGACCCGGCCGCCTACCGGATTCCGGCAAGCAAGGAGCTGGCGGCGCAATATCTGCTGCTCTATGAGCTCTCGCTTCCGCAGGGTCTGGACCTGAACAACCAGATCGACCGGTCCAGATCGGCCACGCGCGTAACGATTTCCGCGAAGACGCTCTCTTCGCAGGAACTGCTCGACCTCAATGCGCGCGCCGAGGCCTGGCTGAAAGAAAACGCGCCGCACATCGCCGACATCAACAGCACCGGCCCTTCTGCGCTGTTCGCCTATATCGGGCAGCGCAACATCCGCGCCATGCTCATCGGCACGCTGGTCGTCCTGCTGGCCATTTCCGCCATTCTCCTCTTCGCCTTGCGCTCGCTCAGGCTCGGCCTGATAAGCATTGTTCCCAATCTGCTTCCCGCCGTACTGGGCTTCGGCGTGTGGGGGTTGATGGTCGGACAGGTGGGCCTCTCGCTGTCCGTCGTGGTGGCGATGACGGTCGGCATTGTCGTGGACGACACGGTGCATTTTCTCGCCAAATACCGCCATGCGCGGCGCGAATACGGCCACGGCCCCGAAGAAGCGGTGCATTACGCCTTCGATACGGCCGGCCGGGCCCTGTTCACGACGACGGTCGTGCTGGTGGCCGGTTTCCTGATCCTCGTATTCTCGCCGTTCGTTCCCACTGCGCAGGTCGGCGTCCTGACCGCGATGATTATCGGCTTCGCGCTCATCGCCGACCTGACGCTCCTGCCGGCGCTGTTGACGGTTCTGGATCGGGGGAGTTCGACCGGGCGGGACACGCGCGCGCCCTGATTCATGTCGAGGACGGCGTTTCCGGCGGAGGAGTCGCGGCACCGGGGCAGCCGCCCCGACCCTCCATCCTGCCCCCTGGACCCCGCCTTTCGCCACTCCGCGGACTTGACCTTGCCCGGTCACGATTGCATATCGCCTCCTGCTTCTTCGCTCAAGCCGGATGAATTTCCGCTGTTCTTGCTTGACCCTTGTCAGGAGGCTGCGCGCGGCCGTGTTCAATAATCCATTCGGTTCATTTCAGGATACCGTTGCCGAAGCGAAGGAAGAACGCGAGCAACTCGACCGGTTGTTGACCGTGTCCACACCGCGGGAGCGTTTGCTTGTCCTTATTACCGCCTCCCTGCTGCTCGTTTTCGCGGTCTGGCTGTTCGCCGGCGATGTAACCCGCAGCGTTGCTCTGGACGGTTTCCTCGTCGAGCCCGGAGAAAACCCGACTGCGGACAACCGGACCGTACAGGCGTTCGTCTGGGTCGAAAACGGCGCCGCCCCGCATATAAAGCCCGGGATGACGGCAAAGATAGAACTGGCCACCGCAAATGGAGACGCCGTCGCGCTGGATGGCGAGGTTGCGAAGGTTTCCGCCGTGCCCTTGTCCGAAGGGCTTGCGTCATTTGAAGCGGCGGCGCCGGTATCCGTGTACCGCATGGAGGTCGCGCTCGATGAAGGAGCCGGTCCGGCTTCCCCTGCCGGCGTGAAATGCCGGATTCTCATCGAACTCGGAAGGCAGTCTCCGGTCGAACTGTTTCGAATGAGGCAATCGTAATGGCGTTACGCGCCTCGAAGGGGGGCAGCGACAATACCGCGCCGGTGCTTTCGAAACGAAGGACAACCACGCCGATACTGTTGCAGATGCATGCGTCGGAATGCGCCGCCGCCTGCCTCGGCAGCATACTGGCCTATTTCGGCCGCCGGGTGCCGCTTACCGAACTGCGCGAGAAATGCGAGGTTGGCCGGGATGGCAGCAGCGCCGCGGGCATTCTGCGCGCTTCCAGGCACTACGGTCTTGAATGCAGCGGCCTCAGCATGCGCGCCGAACAACTGAAGAAGCTTCAGTTACCTCTCATTCTGTTCTGGCAATACAGCCATTTCGTCGTCCTCGAAGGATTCGACAACAGCCACTTCTACCTCGTGGATCCGTCCACGGGGCGCCGCCGGCTTTCCACGGAAGAGTTCAACAGGGGCTATAGCGGCATAGCGCTGAGATTCCAGCGCGGCCCCGATTTCAGTCCCGGTGGCGAACAGCCCGGCCTGTTCAGGCAATTGAATGTTCTTCTCGGCGGATCGTGGAATGCGCTTTTCGGACCGCTCGCCTGCGGTTTCATGCTGACCTTGCTGACACTCTTCGTTCCCGCCTCGCTCACCATCTTTGTGGACGACGTTCTGGAAAATCACGGCGCCTGGGGCGGATTGGTGGCGGCCCTGCTGGGCGGCGGCGTGCTGGTATATGTCCTGTCCCTGCTCAAGCACCGATTCCTGAAGCGGCTTGCGACCCGGATTTCGGTGATCGGCTACAGCCGGGGATTGTCGCGCCTGCTGCGGCTGCCGGTGGAGTTTTTCGAACATCGGTTTGCGGGAGACCTGACCGACCGTGTCTCCTCCATCGACAGAATCGCGAAGAACCTGACGGACCAGTTCGTTGTGCTCGTTATCGACATGGCGATGAGCGCAGTCCTTCTCGTCGCGATGCTGGCATATGATGTCCTGCTTACGTTGATCGTGTTGCTGCTGGCCGTGCTGCACGGCATGGCGGCCTACTTTCTCAACGCGCTCCGGGTTTTCCAGACCCAGGCGATGAGGCGCGAACAGGGTTTGCTGATCGGCCTTGGCATGCAGATGTTGAGTCACGCGGACAATCTGCGCATGACCGGGGCGGACGACCGGTTTTTTTCGCGCTGGAGCGGCCAGCAGGCGCGGGAGTTGCGGGCGCGTCAGGTCTGCTCGGATCTGGGGGCTGTCAACGCCGCGCTCCCGGACTTCGTTGCCGCGCTCCGCAGCGCGGCGATCCTGGCAATCGGGGGAAGCCTGGCCCTGGCCGGGGAAATGACCCTGGGCACGCTTGTCGGGTTCTATGTCCTTGCGGAGATGTTTCTGAGCCCGATTGGGCGCTTCCTGGAGCTCGCCGACAAACGCCAGGCGCTCGAAACCGATTTGCAGCGGCTCGACGACATCTCAAAAGCCGCCGAGGATCCCTCCTTCGACCGGCGAAATGCTGAGTCGGGGTCGATCTCCACATTCAGGGGTCGGCTTCAGCTCACGGGGCGGCTCGAACTGCGCAACGTCACCTTCGGGTTCAACAGGAACCGGCCGCCCTTGATCGAGAACTTCAACCTCGTGCTCAGTCCGGGGCAGCGGGTTGCCGTGGTCGGTCCGAGCGGCTCCGGAAAATCGACCCTGGCTCGCCTGGTTTCGGGCATCTACAGGCCCTGGTCGGGTGAAATCCTGTTCGACGGCCATCCGCGCAACGAGATTCCCGAGGCCGTGCTGCGGCAGTCCATTTCCATGGTGGATCAGGACGTGATGCTTTTTTCCGCGTCGCTGCGCGACAACATTACCCTGTGGAACCCGGCCGTTCCCGACGAAGTCGTCTTCGCCGCGACGCGAGACGCCCGGATCCACGATGAAATTCTGGTCAGGCGGCATGGATATTCGACCCTCGTCGAGGAAGGCGGGGCCAATTTCAGCGGCGGCCAGAGGCAGCGGCTGGAAATCGCGCGCGCGCTGGTGGGCAATCCCGCAATGCTCATTCTGGACGAGGCGACAAGCGCGCTGGATGCTGCGACAGAGGAAGATGTCGACGAGGCGCTGCGCCGGCGCGGCGTCACCTGCCTGATCGTGGCGCACCGGCTGAGCACCGTCAGGGATTGCGACGAAATTATCGTGCTCGACAAAGGCGTCGAAGTGCAGCGCGGCACGCATGACGAGTTGATCGCCGACCGGGACGGCACGTACTACAAGCTGGTCAAATCGGGCTGATGCAGGACACAAGGCCGGAACACTCACCGATAGCGAAACTCGCCGCACGTTCCGGCACGTCCGTGCCCTGCGCCGGTAACCTGCCGGTCGGGCTGGACGACCCGGATAGCATCTGGATCGTCGAACAGGGTGCGGTTCATCTGTTCCTGGTCGAATTCAAGGACGGTGTGGAGCAGGCCGCGCCCCAGCACCTGCTGCGCCGGGAGGCCGGGCAATTGCTGCTCGGCGTCGCGCCGGATGAAGACGAAAGCGGCAACGGGACAACGCTCAGCCTGATCGCCAAAGGGTTGCCGGACACCCTCTTGAAACGCCTGCCGGCATCCCTGCTGACCGAGGCTTGTCCGGCGGAGCTGGCGGAGCAAACGGACACCTGGCTGACCGCCATTACCGACACGCTTTCGCGTTTCGCAAGCCGACTTCCGCGTCCGACCGCGCTGGCCGAACCCGGCCGAACCCGGACCCTGGACACCGGTGTGCTGTCCGTGCGGCGCAGGACGGTTTGGATATCCGAGCCGCCGCCTGGCGCAGGCCTGTTCATGGGCATTATCGACCCGGCGGAACTCCGGAAGGCGCGCGGCCTGCGCGAAGCTCCGATACCGCTGACGCGGACCGGCTGGCTCACATTGTTCGATGAGGCGACAATCTCGGGCATATCGACCGAAACCCTGGCGCAGCAGAACAGGCTGCTGCCAGCGCTTGCATTCTTTCACGCAACCGCTCTTGCCCTGGAACGCCAAAACCGCCGCCTGGCATTGGTCGATGACGCAAACCTCGAACGCGCGCGGACAATCAGCCAGCGCACGGCCGAAGAGGTTGCGCGGCAGCGGCTTTTCAACATCTACGACCACCCCGTCGACCGGGAGACCGGCGTCGAGGACACGGCCCTGGCGGACGCCCTGCAAATTATCGGCCGCCGCGAAGGAATCGATTTCACGATTCCGGTGCGCTCGGGCCTGTCCGGCGCCCCGGTCGGCCTCTTCGACATTCTCGACGCATCGGGCGTGCGCGCCCGGCGCGTGCGGTTCAAGGGCGAGGGCGACTGGTGGCGCGGCGACAGCAACGCGATGCTGGCATTCCGCGCGGAGGACGGCCGACCCGTAGCGCTGCTGCCGGGGATGTTGGGGCACTACCGGGAAACCGACCCGGTAAGCAAACGCAGTGTCCGGATGACGAGGGCGCGCGCCAATGCGCTCGGCGACGAGGCCTGGGTGTTCTATCGTCCGTTGCCGCCCGGGACGGTGAAACCGGCGGACCTGCTGCGCATCGCCCTGCACGGGTCGGCCCCGGATGTGGCGCGGCTGTCGATAGCCGGGCTCCTCGGCGGCCTGGTCAAGCTGCTGCCGGCGCTGGCGCTCGGCTTCGTTGCGTATGAGGCGGCGGCAGGCGGCGCCCCGGGGCCGCTCTATGTCATGGCCGTGGCGCTGGCGGCGTTCGGCCTGCTCGGCGCATTGCTGCACCTGCTTCAAAGCACGGCGGTCATGCGGCTCGAGGGACGTTCCGGGTCGCGGGTCGAGGCGGCTTTCTGGGACCGCCTCATGCGCCTTCCGCCAAGCATTCTGCGCCGTCATCCGGCCGGCGATCTGGCCATGTCCGGGATGACATTCCAGTCTCTTCGCGACGGCCTGCAGGGGGTCGTCGCCGACAGTTTGCTGTCAGTCGTCTTTCTGCTCCCGGCTTTGGGAATCGTCTTCTTCTACGACGCCGCCCTCGGGATCGTCGCCCTCGTCTTCAGCCTGGCCTCGCTGCTGATTACCGTCGTCCTCGGATTGCGCCAGATTTCGCCTTACGGACGGATGATCGGCGCGGCCCGCCGGGTGGCTGGCCAGCTTTTCCAGATCGTCGGTGGCATCGCCAAATTGCGTGTGGAAAACGCGGAAGGGTCGGCTTTCGCCGTCTGGGCGCGGGATTATCGCGACCAGAAGCGCGCGGAGCTCGATGTCGCCACGCTCGAGGGCCATTCGCGGGCATTCGGCGCCGCGCTTCCCTTTCTTGCCGGCGGGGCGCTGCTCCTGGCGGTGATGACGACGGGAGACCGACCCCTCCCGGTCAACGATTTTCTGGTCGTTTATATCGTCTTCATCGCGTTCCAGGCTGCCGTCGCCCGGCTTGGCGAGTCCTTCGGCGCCATTGCCGGCATGCTGCCGGCCTTCGACCAGATGCGCCCGCTGCTCGCCGCGGTTCCCGAAACCGAGGTCGAGGGCGAGCCGGTCGAATATCTGGGCGGCGACGTCCTGTTCGACCGCATTTCCTTCCGCTACGAGCCCGACGGCCCGCTGATTCTCGACGATGTCACCATTCACGCCCGTCCTGGCGAGTTCATCGCGATTGCGGGCGAGTCCGGCGCCGGCAAGAGCACCCTGTTCCGGCTCGTGCTCGGGATCGACCGGCCGAGCGCCGGGGCGGTGTATTACGACGGACGCGACCTGAGGCATCTGAACCTGAAACAGGTTCGCCGGAAAATAGGCGCGGTGCCGCAATCGGTCGGGCTCCATACTCTGGATCTCTGGGACAATCTGGCCAGCCACCACGACCGGATAGACAGCGACGAAGTGTGGGCGGCGGCCCGCACGGCCGAAATCGCGAACGAAATCAAGAGCATGCCTATGGGCATGATGACCATGGTGGGCACCAGCGGGGCCGTCCTGTCGGGCGGCGAGAGCCAGCGCGTCACCATCGCGCGCTCGGTGATCGGCAATCCGCGAATCATGCTGTTCGACGAGGCGACCAACTGGCTGGACAATGAAAACCAGGCTAGGATCATGCGAAACTTGGTCGCGCTGACTTCCACCCGGCTTATCATCGCCCACCGCCTGTCCACGCTGGAGCGGGCCGACCGCATCTATGTTTTGCAGGCGGGAAAAGTCGTGGAAACCGGTTCCTTTGGCGAGCTCATGGAGGCCGACGGAGTATTCCGGGACCTGGTCAAAAGGCAGATCGCCTGAGACGGGAGCGGGCGGCAAGCCCGGCGCCCAATGGAAGGCATCGATGAAGACACCCGTTTATGGAGCCGACCGCATCCTTTCGAGAGCCGGCGAAGACAGCGGCTTTCGCGACCGCCTTCTCGCGAACCCCCGAAAGGCCGTCGAAGAAGAGCTCGGCGTGACGCTGGCCGAAGGCCATGAAGTTCACGTGCATGAGGAAACATACGCCGCAACGCATGTCGTCCTGCCGCCGCGCAGCAAATTCACCGAGGCCGAGCGGGAAGAGGCGAGGATCGGCGCCGCGTCGCTCGCGTTTCTTCGCAAGACGCTCCATGACCCCGCGCCGCCGCGCCGCCCTCCCGTGCCCGAACGACGGCGAGCCGCTGCCAGTCCCGAGGCGCTGGCGGCGGCGGGTCGGGAAAGCATTCGCCGGGGGCTCGCTTTCCTGGACTCGGCCCTGAACGAAAACGGGGCCTGGCACTGCATCCGGTTCAATACGGCCGACCCGAACATTCCCCGGCATTTCGAACGGCCGGCCTTCGTTTCGGCCTTCTGCGTGCTTGCCCTGGAACGCTGCGAAGAACCGCAGGCCAAGGCCATACGCGCCGCTACCGAAGCCTGGCTCGCCCACACCATCGAATATCCCGGCCTGTGGCGCTATTACCGCCATCTGCCCCAGGACCTCGACAGCACCGC
Source organism: Alphaproteobacteria bacterium (assembly GCA_022822125.1). The sequence continues at coordinate 8,383 of JAJECF010000200.1, read as the reverse complement.
GCTTTGTTCGCTCGCTATCGGCGATCATCCCTGGATTCTTCTGGAACGAAACGTCCCGCGAATTCTGGCCAATCGTGACGAGGAAGGACGCTTTACGACCTGGATTCTGGCCGGGGACGAGCCGGATGTGGTGTCGCGGTTCCGCCTCGAAGCTGATCCCGTAGTCAATGCGAATGTCATCGCTTACCTCAGAGACCGCCCTGAGACAAGGGATGCCCAAAGATGGCTGGAGGAGCTGATTATCCAGGGGCATGTAAAGGATTCATCGAAATGGTATCCTGACGAGGTTGCAGTTTATTATGCTGCCGCTCGCGCAATGGTTCGTGCGCAACCAACCCTCGATGGGCTGCGCCCGATACTTGCGGACCGAATCCTGTACCTGCTCGATAACAACGGGAATTTCGCCGACATTCTTCAGGCGGCGCAGGCGGTTTCAGCGCTTTACAATATCGAAAACCTGAAAGTCATAGATGCGAAACACCATATGGAAAGGCTTCTGAATTCACAACGGGAAGATGGCAGCTGGCCGGAGCTGCTGGCGTTCGGCGACCAGTCACAAAAATGGGGGACGGTAGGGCAGATAGGACACGGCTCAGAGGCCGTGACCTCCGCGTTTTGTATCGAGGCCTTGGAGTGTCTCCTCAAGGGCCTGAGCGCCTGAGCGATTTGCGGGTCGCCCCGTTCGATGGTATCTTTAAACTGGACGCTAGGGCCTTCATAATCGCTTAGGGAAGCCACCATGCCGCAAGATGCCGCCGCAAGTGTCGGCTCGAGCCCGAACGAAGCCGATAGGCCCGGCCGGATCGAACCGTCGATCCTGAGCACCCTTCCGCATTATCTGCCACTCGGTATTTTCCCGTTGATTCTGGTCGCCGCCCTCCATGGCGGCTGGTGGTTGTTGCCGCCGATCCTCTTTATGAGCGTTGCAGGACCGCTCGATCGGGCGCTTGGACGCGACGGTCGCAGTATGGACCCCGCGAAGACATCGGAACGGCGCCTGTTCTGGCATAATCTCCCGGTATGGATCTGGGCAATTTTGTGGCCGCCAACGCTGATTTTTGGCATGTGGCAAATCCTTGTCGCAAATCAGTTCGCAATCTGGGAGAGCATAATTCTGGTGGTTATTTTGACCATGGAAGCACAGGCCGTATTCGTGGTTGGCCACGAGCTGGTTCACCGGCGATCCAATTGGGAGCGGCGGTTCGGAGAATTTTTGCTCTCCTCCGCTTCATACCCGCAATATGCGACAGAACATGTCTATATTCACCATGCCATGGTGGGCACGCCTCATGATGTCGGATCGGCGCCCAAGGGCGAAAGTTTCTGGAAGTATTTCCCCAAGGAAGTTGTTAGTAACCTTGTAAATTCCTGGAAGATTGTCAGCGAACGTCTGGCGCGGCGAAGGCTGCGCGTGTGGCATTACAGCAATCCGTTCTGGCGTTACGGTGGAGCTGTTGTGTTCTGGTATGGCCTGGTGTTCTGGATGGGCGGAGTGTGGGCAGTCCCGGTCTTCACCTTCCTTGGCTTGTGTTGCGTGTTTTCCATGAAGATCAGCAACTACTTCCAGCATTACGGATTGCGACGGGTGCGGCTGCCGAACGGCCGTTGGGAAAAGGCGATGCCGCGCCATTCGTGGAGCGCAGACTGGAAATTCAGCAACTGGATGTTCTTCAACATGCAGCGCCATGCGGATCATCACGCCATGGCGGCCCGGCACTATCCGCTACTCCAGGTCCGCGGACCCGACGAATCGCCGGAATTACCGGGAACCTATGCCGATATGATGAACATGGTGCTGCGGCCGAAGCGCTGGTTTGCGAAGATGGATCCGCTGGTGGATGAATGGCGCAAGCAGTTCTATCCGAAGATCGACGACTGGAGCGCCTATGACAGCCCGGTATCGGCAGCGCGCCCCGACGCCTTCGACGCGATCATAGAAATCTTCGGCGCCGCCCCGCGGCTCGCCGCATGGATCGAGTGCAATCCGGAGCTTCTCGACAACCTGCAGGACCGCGAATTCACCGATCTCGACCTGCCGAAAGGGTTCGGGCCGGACCCGGATTACGAGACGATTGCGCGGCGGGGGCTGACGAGACTCTATTGGACGCGGGAAATGGGCGTTCGGGAAATGAAGGAGCTGATCGCCGAACTGCCGACGGCCGACACCAGCGACTCCGCGGAAATCGTGCGAAACTGGTCGAATGACAAGGCGTTCCAGATCGGCATGCATGTCCTGCGCGGGAACCTGTCGCCGGGCGAAGCGGGGACCGCGTTGTCCAATCTCGCCGAAGCATCGGTTTCGACAGTGCTGGGCGCTGCGGTCGCGGATTTCGTCGAACGAGCCGGACCGCTGCGCGCGGGCGGCGTCGTCGCCGTTTTCCTGGGCGACCTTGCCAGCCGGGAGGCCTGTCCCGGCATGGCGTTGGACATGCTGTTCGTCAATGACAGCTGGAAGTTCGGCGAAAACGAACGTCTGTGCCGGCGTTTCCGGAGGGCGCTGACCGATCTGGCGCAGGACAGCCTGTTGTTCTCCCCGATTCCGCGCGGTTTCGAGTCCCTGCATGCGCTGCCGCTGTCCGAACTGGCGGAGCGGTACGGCGCGCCCGCCCCCGGCGAACTCCCCGTCCTCGCCAGGGCGCGTTGCATATTCGAGTGCGGCGACTCTGAAATCGGCCGCCGCTTCGCCGAGGCGCAGCGCCGGGTTCTGGCCGAATGCGGCGCGAACGAAGCCACGGTCGCCCGGTTGCGCGAGCCGACGGCAGACAACGCCGAAACGGACGTGTCCGCATACGCCCATATGCGCGGAGGACTGGCCGATGTCGAGAGGGCCGCGCGCTTCCTGCAATTGACGCATGCGGACAGCGCTGCCGACGATCCTGCTCCGAGAGCGGCGGCGCTGTTCGACGCCGCCGGCCACCAGCCGCTGGCGCAAGCCGCAACCCTGTGGCGGGACTTGCAGGGCATTACGCGCCTCATCGGCGAGGACGGCTTCGACGCGGCGGCGGCGGGGCCGAAGGTCCGGGCTCTTGTTGCGACCGCTTGCGGGCACGGGGATTTCGAGGCGCTGACCTCGGCGGTCGCCGAAACCGCGTCCGCCGCCGCTGAGCAGATCGACATGCTTCACGCGCGCGCATGAAGGGGCCGGAAGCCGATCCGGCGCGGCAATCCCGGCGCGGGATACTGGCTGGAACGACCCCTGCGGACCGGGGTCTCGTCAAGCATCCTGCGCTTACCCCGCATCTGCAGTTCCATGAAATCGGCGAAGGGCAGGCGCTGCTGGTTTCCGAGTCCTTCAATACGCTGCTGCACGGCAGGTTGTATTGCGATCTGCTGCCATTGCTCGACGGCCGCCCGCAGGACGAGATCGTCGCGGCGCTTGAGGGCGCCCATACCGCCGCTGATATTCTCGCGGCGATCGTTTCGCTCTCCGCCAGGGGTTACGTCGTTTCCGACGATCACGGGATGGACCGGCGCCGGGCGGCTTACTGGTCGTCGCTCGGCGCCTCGCCCTGCCGGGTCGAGCAAAGGCTGGCGGGCTCGCGCATCGTGGTCGAAGGCGGCGATGCGCGGTTGATCCGGTTTCTGGAAAAGAGCGGCGCCCGGGTCGGAACCGGCAAGCCCGGGCTCACTATCGTCGTTTGCGATGACTTTCTCGAGCCGCGCCTCGCAGGCATAAATCGGCGCCAGCTCGAGACGGGCGCGCCGTGGATGGCGGTGCAGCCGCGGGGTATGGAGGCGCTGTTCGGCCCCGTCTTTCGCGCGGACAAGCAAGGACCCTGCTGGGATTGTCTGGCTCAGCGCCTGCGCAGCCACAAGGAAGTCCACAATTTCCTGCGCAACGTCGCCGGCGAGGAGGCCGCGTTCAAGCCGTTCGCCGCCGATCCTGTCGTGCTGGAAGCGCTGTACGGGCTGGTTGCGGCCGAGATCGTCAAATGGCTGGTGCTGGGCGAAACGGCCCCGATTCACGATCACGTCATTGCGATGAATACCGGGACCTTCGCAAGTGCGCAGCATCGGGTCATGCGCCGGCCGCAATGCCGGGCCTGCGGCGACGAGGCGTTGTATCGGCCAGACCGGCCGCCGGTTCCGGTGTCCCTGAAAGCGAGTCCCAAGGCCCATCGCAACAGCGGTGGCGCGCGTGTCGTGGCGCCGGAGGCCACCCTGGCGAAATACCGCCACCTGGTAAGCCCGGTCAGCGGGGTCGTCACCTGGCTCAAGCGCACGACCGATGAGAGCGACCCCTGGCTGCATGTCTACTGGGCCGGAAGCAATCCCGGCCTGCGAAGCCGGAGCCTGGGTTCGCTCAGGCGCAGCCTGCGCAGCAAGAGCGCCGGCAAGGGCAGCACGCGGGAGCAATCTGAGGCCAGCGCCCTCTGCGAGGCGATCGAGCGCTATTCGGGCGCCTGGGCCGGAGACGAGATCCGCAGCCGCAGGCGGTTCATCGACTTCGCCGGGGACGACGAGGCGATCCACCCCAATGATGTGCAATTGTTCAGCGAAAGCCAGCTCGACAACGCGGAAAGCATCAACGCGAAGGGCCACCCCTACAATGTCGTCCCGGCTCGTTTCGACCCTGGCGCCGCAATCGACTGGACCCCGGTGTGGTCGTTCACGCAAGGACGGCATCGTTACCTGCCGACATCGATGCTCTATAGCATGCCTGCCGAACTGCGCGGCCCCGCGGATCCGATTGCCGACTCCAATGGCTGCGCGACCGGCAACACTCTGGAAGAGGCGATCCTGCAGGGTTTCTACGAATTGGCCGAGCGCGATGCCTTCGCCATCTGGTGGTACAACCGGCTGCGGGTCCCGGCGGTCGATCTCTCCAGCTTCGATGACGAGTATCTGGCGTCGGCTCCGGAACAGTACTCCCGCCATGAGCGGGAGTTGTGGATGCTCGATGTGACCTCCGATCTCGGCATTCCCGCCTTCGTTGCGCTCTCGCGCAGGCCCGAGGCCCCGACGGAGGACATCATTTACGGCGCGGGCGCCCACGCCGATCCGCGGCTCGCGGCCCTGCGCGCAATTTGCGAATTGAACCAGTGCCTTACCTGGCTGCCGCGCCCCGGGAAAAGCGCCAGCCAACCCACAATCGACGATCCGCTGGTGCTTCGGTGGTGGAAGACCGCGCGCCTCGCCGCATGCTCCTGGCTGGTGCCGGCGGCAAACCTGCCGCGCCGCAAGGCTTCGCAGTTTCCGGCGATCGAGTTGGCGGACACGCGCGAAGACGTGGAGTGCTGCCGCGCGCTCGTCGAAGCGAGCGGCATGGAATTCCTGGTGCTGGATCAGACCCGGCCGGACATTGGCATGCCCGCGGCGCGGGTCATCGTGCCAGGCATGCGCCATTTCTGGGCGCGATTCGCGCCGGGGCGCCTGTATGACGCGCCTGTCATCATGGGCCGCCGCGCGCATCCACTGGCCGAGGCCGATCTGAATCCTGCGCCTGTGATCGCGTGAGGACGCAAGATGGATATCGATGACGCCGTAACGCTTACCCAGGACCGTCTCGCCCAAGAGGGCGGCACGATGGGCGACCTGCTCGGGCATTTCCGAAACAGGATTTCGCCGGTCCTGATCGGGACTCCGGAGTGGGACCTCGTGCTCGAATGCGCCGGCAAACTTCCCATCGCGATGGGCGCTCTTCCGTTCGGCTTCGAACTGCCGCTGCATGAACCGAGGCCGAAGGCGGATTTCGGCGTCTCGCTGGCGAGCGGAACAAGAGCGGCGGCATGTTTCCAGGCGCGCGCACGGGCTGACGGGGCGGACGAGACCGCGAAAGCGGTTTCGCGGCTGTTTACGCAAATGGAAGCCGCAAACTCGCCGCTGCGTGACATTGTCGGCCGCAAATTGATGCTGGAATACGATATCGGCCCGGCGCAGAACGGCAAATCTTCGCTGCCAGGCATGTTCCTCAGACCCGGCGAACGCCCGATCGTCGGGGCGGGCGGCCAGGCGAACGATGCGGGCATGGTGGCCCGCGCGCTCCTTTCCTGCATTGGCTGGAAGATGACCGAGGCGGAGCGGGGAAACGTCGAACGCGCTTATCTGGCGCAGCCGGAAGATACGCGCATGGATTCCTTCGGCGTATTCCCGTCCCGTTTGCGGTCGATCCGCCTGGCGGTCATGGGCTTCAAGTCGCAGCAGGACACATGCTCATATCTCGAAAATATCGGGTGGCCGGGGCAAATGCCGGCGGTCGAATCGGTGATCGCGCGCTTCAGGGAACGCGCGAATATCGTAAGGACAGGGGCAAATATCGACGTGCGGGACGACGGCATAGGTCCGACGCTCGGCCTCACGCTCATTGTCAAGCAAAGATATACGAAGGACTCGCGTTACTGGCTCGACGGCCTGACCGATTGGGACCCGTTTCTGGAAGCCTTGAGCCAAGAGGATATTGTCGTTCCGGAGAAACTTGCCGCGCTTGCCGGATGGGTTTCGAAACCGACGACGCTTTTCGCGAAGTCCGGGCGTTATGTGTTGTTGCGAGGCATTCACCATATAAAGCTGGTCGTATCCGGCAATCGGCTTCAGCAGGCGAAAGCCTATGTGTTCATGGTGCTTTCCGGAGCGGCCTCCCTCTGATACCGGCCTTGAACGCATATAACGAGACACCCGCCCCGGGTTTTGCCCGGGGCGGGGTTCGGTGTCGCTTGTGCAGCCTATGTCCAGAGGCGCAGCCGGTTGCCGGCTATCGGGCCTACTATCGGGCCTACCAGCAGCAACAGAGGCCGGCCGAGATGGCCTCGAGCTGCTCCTCGGTAATGTTCGGGTCCGGCGGCAGCGCGAGATGCACCGTCTGCATGTCGCTCTCATGGACCTTGATGGTCATCGATTCCGGAATTGTGATGCCCAATTCCTGGCTGATGGCGGTCTTCGGGTCTGCGATAAGCTGTTGCCGGAAATCCGCGTCGAGGGCGGACTTCTCAACAATTTGCTGCAGCATGTCATCGCCGCTTCGCATGGCATTGCTCCTTTGCCCAGATGCCCAGTGAGTTCCTCCACCGCGCGAAACCGATAAGTCTTCCGCGCCCAAAGGTCAAATTCCCCGACGCAGCGCCAGCACCGGCGGGCACGGCCTATAGCGGCGGTTGGACCTTCCGGGATTTCACCCCGCCGGGAAATCAGGGTAATTTGCGCCATGCGCAAAAAGGGGCACGCGGCGATGTTCGCCGATCGCGAGACCGCCGGAAACCGGCCGGTCGGCAAAGGCCGGAGGAAGCGGCGCCCTTCTGCCCGCAGCGCCGCTCTGGTTGTTCTGGCGCTGGCCTGCGTCGGCATGCCGGTCGCTCATGCCCGGGGAGAAACGCCCGAGGAGAAGGGCCTCAGGATTGCGCGCGAGGCGAGCGCCCGCGGTGACGGCTTTGGCGACTTTACGGCCGAAATGACGATGGTGCTCCGCGACCGGCACGGCCGGGAAAGCATACGCCGGATGCGCTTCAAGGTGCTTGAGGTGCCGGGCGACGGAGACAAGAGCCTGTTCGTGTTCGACCGGCCGCGGGACGTGCAGGGGACCGCCCTGCTGACCCACGCCCACACCAACACCCAGGACGACCAGTGGCTGTATCTGCCGGCGCTGAAGAGAGTGAAGCGCATCAACGCTTCCAGGCGCTCGGGGTCGTTCATGGGGAGCGAGTTTTCCTATGAAGACATGAGCTCTCCCGAGCTGGAGGAATACACATACAAATATCTGCGCGACGAATCCTGCGGCGCCCTTACCTGCACGGTGACCGAGCAGATTCCCCTCGACAGGGACTCCGGATACAGCCGCAAGGTCGTCTGGCAGGATTCGGACGAGCTTCGGACCTGGAAGATGGAGCTCTACGATCGGAAGGGCTCGCACCTGAAGACGCTCTCCCTTGCGAACTACCGGCAATATCTGGACCGCTACTGGCGGGCGGGAGAGCAGGTGATGGAGAACCACCTGACCGGCGCGAGCACGATGCTGAAGTGGACCGAATTCCGGTTCCGCAACAATCTGAGCGAGAGCGAATTCACCCGGCCGGCGCTTCGCCGCATCCGCTGATGCGGTCCGCCGCAATTGCGGTCCTCCTGCTCGGGGCCGTCGCCGGGGCCGACGCGCAGACTCTCGATCTCTCGGGCGAAGTGAGCCTGCAGGCGCGATGGTATCCGGAATCGCCCGCCTTCCGGGACCAACGTTCGGGCACCGGCGGACTGGTCGTGGAGCCGACGCTATACGGAGAGGTCGGGCAAGAGACCAGCTTCGCCTTCACCCCGTTTTATCGTAAGCGGTGTGTCGGGGTCACCTTCTGCTTGGGCGGGTATTTGAGACTTCATTACGTGGGATGAACGTATGGGAGTTTCTCCATGGAGCGCACTACGGAGTTTTTCCGCCCGGTTGAGGTGATCGGAGGGGTGAAAG
>JAJECF010000239.1 GCA_022822125.1 Alphaproteobacteria bacterium | reverse complement strand
GGGGTCGCCTCCGCGGTCACTTGTGGCTGTTGCAAACCCAAAATACCGCCAGGCGACCCCGGAACCGAAAACAGCTACACCGAAATCATCTCAGATCAGCGCAGAAACCATGTCCGCTCGACGGTTCTGCAAGAGGCTCGGTTCCGTAAAGACAAGGTGCCGGGAAACACGCACTCCTGCCCGGGCCGCCGGCGAGCTACAGCTTGTCAGTGTATTGCGCCACGAAATCGAAATCCAGCAGACGCTTGTAAGCCTCGACGAGGCGCGCCGTCACCGGCCCCGGCACGCCGCCTTCTCCGATCCGCCGCCCGTTGACGGATGAGACCGGCACCATGCACAGGCTGGTCGATGTCAGAAAGCATTCGTCGCTGGTGAAGGCGTCGAAGAGGTCGAGGTCGGTCTCATGCACGGCGATGCCTTCCACCCCAGCCAGTTCGATCACCGTTTCGCGGCTGATGCCCGGCAGCACGAACCGGGCGCGCGGCGTGAACAGCTCGCCGTCGCGCACGCAGAAGATGTTGCTGCCGAGCCCTTCGGCAAGGTTGCCGTCATGGTCGAGCAGGATGGCCCATGCCTGCGGGTCCTGGGCGCGGACCTCGCGGTCGGCGATCTGGAGATTGATGTAGTTCTGCGTCTTGGCCCGCGGGCTGACCGCGTCGGGCGGCGTGCGCCGCGTGGCCGGTATCTGCACGCGCACGCCGTCGCGGTAGAGCGGCGCGCGCGCCCTGAGCGGCAGCGGCGTGCATTCCACGATCACGGTCGGCCGCGCCTCCCCGTCGCTCAGAAAGGGGTCGGCGACGCCGGGGCTTACCCGCTGGAACAGCCAGTAGTCCTCGTCGGGCGCGATGAGGTGCAGGTTGCGTTCCAGCACCTCATGGGAGATGGCCAGCATCTCCTCGCGGCTGAGACCGGAGTCGATCTGCAGATAGCGCATCGAACGGAAGAGCCGGTCGATATGCTCCTCCAGCCTGAACGGCTTGTGCCGGACGGTGCGCGCCGTGTCGAACACCGCCTCGCCATATTTGAACCCCCGGTCGCGAAAGGAAACGAGCACCCGGCTTTCCGGCTTGATCTCGCCATTGTGATAGGCGACGCGCTCATTGGCTTGCTGAACCATGTCATGAACTCCCGTGCCGTGAAGCGAATTTTCGGGTGGCGGCAACCGGACCGCGCACTACGCGGCGCCGGCCAGTTCGGCGAGCGCGACGGCGATTACCCTGGCTCCTTCCGCCAGATCGCCAGGCTTCGCGTTCTCCGCCTCATTGTGGCTGATCCCCTTTTCGCAGGGCACGAACACCATGGCCGAGGGGCAGAGCCGGGCCATGTTGCGCGCATCGTGGCCGGCCCCGGAATAGAGGTCCATATGCGACGCGCCGACAACCTCGACGGCATGGCGCACGGCGTCGATCGCCGCGCCGTGGAAATCGACCGAGGCCGCCGCCTGCGGCTCCTCGATGCTCACGCCGCACGGGCCCGCCAGCGCCTCGCAGAGCGGCAGGATGGCGTCTCCGAGCCGGGCCCGGAGCGCGTCGTCGGGATGGCGGAAGTCGATGGAAAAGCGCACGCGCCCCGGCACCACGGAGGGCGCGCCCGGAAAGGCCTCGAACGCCCCGATGGTGAAGCGCAGCAGGTCGTCGGCGTCCTCCATCATGCGGTGCAGCGCCTGGACCATGCAGGCGGCAGCCAGGACCGCATCCCTGCGCCGCCGCCGCGGCGTCGTGCCGGCATGGGCCTCCTCGCCGGTCACCTCCACCTGGAATTTGCGCGTGCCCTGTATGCCGGTGACGACGCCGATAGTGTTGCCGGTCTCCTCCAGGCGCGGCGCCTGCTCGATATGGCCTTCGATGAAGGCGCCCATCGGCGCGGCCAGCCCCCGCTCGCCGACAGGGCAGACAGAGGCGAGCACGGGGCCGAGCTTCTCCAGTTCGTCGCCCAGGCGCACGCCGGCCCTGTCGCGCACCCCCAGCATGGTCTGCAGGGTTGGCGGGTCCGCATAGACGCCCGAGCCCATCACGCCGGGCACGAAGCGCCCGCCTTCCTCATTGGTCCAGTTGACGACCTCGACCGGCGCGCGCGTGCTGACGCCGGCGCGCTCCAGCGCGAACAGCGCCTCCAGCCCGGCCAGCACGCCGAAACTGCCGTCGAACCGCCCGCCGGTCGGCTGGGAGTCCAGATGCGAGCCGGTGGTTACCGGCGGCAGGCCCGGCTCCGTGCCCTCGCGGCGCAGGAACATGTTGCCGATGGCGTCCACAGCGAGCGAAAAGCCCGCATCCCTGCCCCATTCCGCAAAAGTGCGACGCGCGTCGAAATCCTCCGGCGTCAGCGCCTCGCGGCACACGCCGCCTTTCGCCGTCGCGCCGAAGCGCGCCATGTCCTCATGCATCTTCCAGAGCCCGGCCTCGTCCACACTCGCCGCGACACGTTCCAGAACCATGACGGCCCCCTCGTTTCCGATTGCGCCCGCAGGCTGTAAACTCCGGCTCCATGCAGGGCAAGACCGCACTCGTCACCGGCGGCACCGCAGGCATCGGTTTCGTCACCGCCCGCACGCTCGCCGGGAAGGGCGCGGCCGTTACCATTGTCGGCCGCAATCCGCAGCGCGGCGAGCAGGCGGCGCGCGCCATTCGCGCAGCGGTTCCAGGGGCAGAGGTCCGCTTCGAGCGCGCCGACCTGGCGCTGCTGGACGAGAACCGCCGGCTCGCCCGCATCATGGCCGAGTCCGCGGATCGTCTGGATGTGCTGGTCAACAATGCAGGCGCCATCTTCTCCCGGCGGCAGGTGACGGCGGACGGCCTCGAAGCCACCTTCGCGCTCAACCACATGAGCTACTTCCTGCTGACCAATCTGCTGCTGAACCAGCTGAGGGCGGCGGAGGCGGGGCGCATCGTCGTCGTCGCGTCGCTCGCCCACAGGCGGGCCCGGCTCGACTTCGACGACCTGCAATGCGAGCGCCGCTACAGCGCGCGGGTTTCCTACAGCCGCTCGAAGCTCGCCAATGTCATGTTCGCCTACGCGCTGGCGCGGCGGCTGGAGGGCAGCCCGGTCACCGTCAACGCGCTGCATCCGGGCCTGGTGGCAAGCCGCTTCGGCAGCAACAATGGCTGGCTGTTCCGCAATGCGCTCAAACTGCTGTTCCGGATCGGCGGCGCCATCGGCGTCGAGGAGGGCGCGGAACTCAATATCCGCCTCGCCTCGGACCCGGCGCTGGCGGGCGTCAGCGGGCGTTATTTCTCCGGCGGCAAGGAAGTCCCCTCTTCCCCCGCGTCGCTCTCGGTCGAAGACCAGGAAAGCCTCTGGGCCGCCAGCGAAGCCATCGCGGCGAGGTAGGGCCGGCAAGCCAGCGTCGAGCGACGGGTTGCAGAAGCCGCGAGCGGAGCGTCGCACGCGGAGCTTGCGGGGCCGGACGGGTCGCAAGCCCGGGGGTCAGGCGGAGGGTCATACGCTTTGCCGGACGGCGGTCCCGGACCGGGTGGAGGAGCATGTTCCGAAGGTATGCCAGGGCTGCGGGGGGTCGTTGCCGGGAGCGGCTTGTGTGGATGCACCGGTTTTGCGTCAGGTATTCGACCTTCCCGAGCCTCGTCCGCTGGAAGTGACGGAGCATCATGCATGCAGCTGCGCTGGTTGCGGGTTTGTGACGCGGGCGTCGTTCCCTGCGGGGGTGCTACGACATGCTGTTTGTCGAGGCGATGACCTTTCATGAGAGCCTGCCGCCGCTGCGCTCGCCCGGCAAGTGTGGGAAACCGAAACGGCGCAAGGGCCACAACCTCGCCCTGCGCCTGCATCGGCGCGCTGACGAGACGCTGCGCTTCCTCGCCGACCCGCAGGTGCCCTTCACCAACAATGAGGCCGAGCGCGACCTGCGCATGATGAAGCTGAGACAGAAAATCTCCGGCGGCTTCCGCGCCCGGCGCGACGCCGACGACTTCGCCATACTGCGCACCGTCATCGCCACTGCCCAAAAGCAGGGATGGAATGTCCTCAAAACCCTGAG
>JAJECF010000030.1 GCA_022822125.1 Alphaproteobacteria bacterium | reverse complement strand
GCGTGCAAATCGCATCCGCGTCGGGTTACACTCTGTGCGCATCGGGGCGTTCCTCTGCAACAGGACAAGTCTTTGTCACAAAAGAACTTTCTCACATGCAGGGCCCCGATGCACCTACACCCGGTGAGAAATCCGGGATAGGCCGGGATCGATGCGTTTGCGCCCGAATTGTCAGGCTGCGACATGTTCCGCGAACACGCCGCGCACGTCCATCTCGTAGGCGAGGCCCGCGACCGGCGGGCGGGCATAGGTCCACTGGATGCCGTCCGGAGCGGCGCCGCGCGCAACAATCTCCGGACCGAGAAGCCCGTGGATCTCGTGGACGGTATAGACTTGGCTCGCGGTGGCGTCCCGCCAGCCGAAGCCGAGCGCCGCCATACGGCTTTCCATCGCGCCCAGCACATAGCGTGCCTTCTCGGCCATGGCGTCCGGCGAGGTGTCGCCGAGGCGGATGATCCGCTCCCGGTAGGGCCCCGGCCCTTCCGGCGCCTCGCCCGAGCCCGCGATGACGAAGGTTCCGGCATCCGCCCCGTCGTCCGGAACCGTGTAGCAGAAGGCGTGGAAGCCCGGCTCGGCGGGCGGGCCCACCTCCGGGCAGACATTGGAGCGCGCGACCGGGTTCTCCTCTTCGCGGAAGAGGCCCCAGCGTTCCAGCGTCTGCACATAGGCCCGGTTGAAGGAGACGAACCCTTCTTCGCTGAACTGGCCGGGCGAGCGCAGCTCGCAGGCGCAGAAGGCCGTCATCGGCCGCCCTGCGGCCTTCAGATGGGCCTCGATCCGCCGGAAGCCCGCCTCCAGCGGCGCGAGCCGGTGGAGGCGCACGCGCTCGATCCGGTAGCCGGGTTCCGCCGCAACGCCGCCCGAATACTGGAATTGCCCCCGGATATAGCGGTATCCGCCGGGTACGAATGTCGCCACCTCTGCCATGTCTCTGTCCTCCGACGCGCCGGGCCCGGACCTTAGCATAGGCGCTGCGCGGGGCGATGACAGCGGCGGGACATCCGGGCTAGGCTCCTGCCATCGACAGTCCGAGGCCGGAGAGAGCCGATGAACGAAGAAGACCTGTGTTTCACGCCAGCGACCCGGCTGGCGGCGATGGTGGCTGCGCGCGAGCTCTCGCCGGTGGAGATTGTCGATGCGGTGCTGGCGCGCATCGAGCGGCTGGAGCCCCGGATCAACGCCTTCGCGACGCTGACGGCGGACCGCGCGCGGGATGCGGCGAAGGCGGCCGAGGCGCAGGTCATGGCGGGCGCCGCGCTCGGGCCGCTTCACGGCGTGACGGTCACGATCAAGGACCTGACCAACACGGCCGGCATCCCGACCGAACGCGGCTCCGTCACGGAGAAGGGCGCGGTCCCGGCGGAAAACGCGCCCTGCGTGGATCGGCTGGCGGCCGCCGGCGCGATCTCGCTCGGCAAGACGACGACCTCCGAGCAGGGCTGGAAGGGCGTGAGCCAGAGCCCGCTGACCGGCATCACGCACAATCCCTGGGCGCATGGCATGAATGCCGGCGCGTCCTCGGCGGGCGCGGGCGCGGGCGCCGCGGCCGGCTACGGCCCGCTCCACCAGGGATCGGACGGCGCGGGCTCCATCCGCATGCCGAGCCATTTCTGCGGCGTGTTCGGCATCAAGCCGAGCTACGGGCGGGTGGCGCATCTGCCGGTCGGCAACACGGACCAGGTGAGCCATGTCGGGCCGATGACGCGCACGGTCGCGGATGCCGCGCTGATGCTGAGCGTCATCGCCGGCTCGCATCCGCGCGACCATTACAGCCTCGAAGCGCCGCCGGCGGACTATCCGGCGCTGCTTGGCGAGGGCGAACGGCTCCGGGGCGCGCGCATCGCCTGGAGCCCCGATCTCGGCCATGCGCGCGTCGATGACGAGGTGGCGGCGCTTGTGGCGGACGCGGTCGCGGCATTCCCGGCATTCGGGGCGGACATCGAAGAGGTTTCGCCCGCCTGGGGGCCGGACGGGCCTGAGATCGAGCACTTCTTCTGGGCCGTGCATGAGACCAATTTCGCAGCCTGCCTCGAGGAGTTCGAGGACCGGATGGACCCCGGCCTGGTCGCCTGCATCCGCGACGGCCTGGGCTACCGGGCGGAGGACTATCTCGCCATGCGGGCGCGGAAGCTCGCTTATGTCGAGGCGATCCACCGCTTCTTCGAGGACTATGATTTCCTGCTCACGCCCTCCGTCTCCGTCGCCGCCTTCCCCGCCGACCGCCTGTCCCCCGCGCACTGGCCGGACCATCCGTGGAACTGGCTGCAATGGGCGCAATTCAGCTATCCCTTCAATCTCAGCCACAATCCGGCGGCCTCGATTCCCTGCGGGTTCACGGAAGCGGGCCTGCCGGTCGGCCTCCCGGTCGTCGGGCGCCGGCTGGACGACCTGGGCGTGCTCCAGGCCGCCGCCGCCTTCGAGGCGGCGCGCCCCTGGGCGGACAGGCGCCCGGCGCTCTGACGAGGGGTTACGCCTCGTCCGGCGGGTCGCGCGGCGTGAAGCGGTTGTTGCGCGGGAAGCCGTGCGGCGGCAGGCGGCCGACGCCGCCGCGCCGACCGAGCCATGTGCGGAGGTCGGTTTCACGCCTTGTGCGCCCGCCGATCCGCCAGACGAGCCCGTCCGCCGCGCGGAGCGCCGCGACATCCGCGAGCCCGCCGCGCTCATAGCGTTGCAGGCGCACGCCGCGCCCGCGCGCAAGCTCCGGCGCCTGGTCGAGCGGGAACACCAGCAGGCGCCGGTTCCGGCCGATGACAGCGACGGAGTCGTCGTCCTCGCGGATTTCCGCAACCGCCTTGAGCGTGCCGGTCATCACCTGCTTGCCGGTCCGCGTCTGGGCGGTCACGCCGTCCTCGCGCACGATAAAGCCGCGCCCGTCCTCGGCGGCCAGCAGCAGGCGTCCGTCCGGCCGCGCGGCGCGGATCGCCACGATGCTGTCCTCCTGGGCCATATCAGCATGCAGGCGCAGCGGTCGGCCCATGCCCCTGCCGTCCGGCAGCCGGTCCACCGCGACGGTGAAGACCCGCCCCGAAGCGGCGAACAGCAAAAGGCGGTCCGAGGTCTGGACGGCAAGGCGCCAGGCCTCGCGGTCGCCCTCCTTGTATCGGGGCGCGGCATCGGCGCCGAGATGGCCTTTCAACACGCGCACCCAGCCCATCTCGGACACCAGCACGGTGGCCGGCTCGCCCGGCATGGCGAACGCCTTCGCCGCGCCGTTCGCAGCCGGCGCCTCGGCCAGCAGGGTCCGCCGCCGCCCGGCCTCGCCCGAGCCGAACCGGTCCCGCATCTGGCGGACCTCCTGTGAAAGCCGCCTGCGCCGGAGCTTCTCATCGGCCAGCAGCGCCCGGCATTCCGCCTGCTCCGCGGTGAGCTTCGCATGCTCCTCGCGGATGGCGGCCTCTTCCAGCCTGCGCAGCGCGCGGAGCCGCATGGCCAGAATCGCGTCCGCCTGCGCCTCGTTCACGCCGAGGCACGCGCAGAGTTCGGCGCGCGGGTCGTCCTCCTCGCGGACGATGCGGATCACCTCGTCCAGATTGAGATAGACGGCGAGATAGGCTTCCAGGACTTCCAGCCGCCGGGCGATCCGCTCCAGGCGGTGGCGCGTGCGCCGCTGCAGCACGTCCATGCGGTGGTCGAGAAAGGCCAGCAGGCATTCCCGGAGCGACATCACCCGCGGCCGCCCCCGGGCATCCAGCACATTCAGGTTGAGGCCGAAGCGGATTTCCAGCTCCGAGTGCCTGAACGCCTGCTCCATCATCGCAGCCGGGTCGATGCTGCGGTTGCGCGGCACCAGCAGGATGCGCACATCCTCGGCGGACTCGTCGATCACCTGCTCGACCGCCGGCAGCTTGCGGGCCTCGATGGCGGCGTCGAGCCGTTCCAGAAGCCGCGCCTTCTGCACCTGGTAGGGAATCTCGGTCACAACGGCGCGCCAGTTACCGCGTTCGAGCCGCTCCACCTCCCAGCGCGCGCGCACGCGCAGGCTGCCGCGCCCTGTGCGGTAGGCCTCCGCGATGGCGGCGGCGTCCTCGGTCAGGCAGCCGCCGGTCGGGAAGTCCGGCCCCGGCACCAGTTCCGCGATCTTCTCGTCCTTCGCGGTCGGCCAGCGGATCAGGTGCAGGAGGGCGGCGGCGAGTTCGCCCGCATTATGCGGCGGGATATTGGTCGCCATGCCGACCGCGATGCCCTGCGCGCCATTGGCCAGCAGGTTGGGAAAGGCCGCCGGCAGCACCGCCGGCTCGCGGCCCTCGCCGTCATAGGTCTCGCGGAAATCGACGGCGTCCTCATCGATGCCCTCCAGCAGCGCCTCGGCCACTGTTGTCAAGCGCGCCTCGGTGTAGCGCATGGCGGCGGCGTTATCGCCGTCGATATTGCCGAAATTGCCGTGGCCCTCGACCAGCGGGTAGCGGACGGCGAATTCCTGCGCGAGGCGCACCATGGCGTCGTAGATCGCGGCGTCGCCATGGGGGTGGTATTTGCCCATGACATCGCCGACGACGCGCGCGCATTTCTTGAAGCCGGCGGCGGGGTCGAGGCCCAGTTCGCGCATGGCGTGGACGAGGCGGCGGTGGACCGGCTTCAGCCCGTCGCGCACATCCGGCAGAGAGCGCGCGGTGATCGTCGAGAGCGCATAGGCGAGATACCGCTCGCCCAGAGCCGTGCTGAAAGGGACGGACTCAACGATTCCGGCAGTCTCGTCGGACACGATGCGCTGCAAATGCTCCGAATCGGGATCGCCGCAAGCATAGGCGTCCTCAGCCCTCGAAACAATCCGCGAGGCGCAGGCGCGCGGCGGGCATCGGGCGGTCTGCGGGCCCGGCGATATGGCGGGCGAGGAAATGGCCGGTGAGCGCCAGGCCGTCGCGAATGTCCTCCGGCGCGAATCCGGGCGCGCCGCAAAGGAAGCCCGGCAGCGCCAGGAGGCGCTCTTTCCACGCCTCGCCGGCCTCGCGCGCGACGGCCCGGCCGGATCTCGGCGAGACCCAGGCGAGGCCCGTCCGGCTGCCGGTGACCGCGCAGCGCTCCAGATCGAGGCCGAAGCCGAGCTCGGCCAGCAGCGCCACCTCGTAGCCGACATAGGCCGCGGGCCAGGCCTCGCCAGCCAGCGTCTCCAGAAAGGCCGCAAGCCCGAGAAACGCGGCGGGATGCGGCTCGCGCTCCGGCAGGCCCAATTCCGCCACGGCGCAGGCGCTCTGGAGCGCCGCCAGGCGCGGCGGGTCGTCCAGCCAGAACGCGGCATGGGCCGTTTCGACCTCGCAGGAGAACGCGCCGAGCTGGTCGGAAAGCCTGGCCCGCCAGCGCAGCGTCGCGAGCGTTCCCGGCTGCAGCGCCCCGGCATGCCGGCGCGCGCCCTGCACCAGCCCGGCATGGCGTCCATGCGTCTCGGTCAGCGCCTGCGCGACCGCCTTGCCTTCGCCGAACGGGCGGGCGGACAGCATGACGGCGCGGTCGGTCCAGTCGATCATGGCGGCATGTCATACCACCGTTCGCAACGCCGGGTGTCGCGATGCCGGACCGGCGGGGCCCAGGCAGAGCGTCATGGAATGTCATGCGATGTCATGATCTGCATGCGCAGGGCGCATATGCTGTGTCCTGTCCGGGCATGGGGTGTCCTGTTTTCCGCATGGGTTCCTCGTCCGGTTTCATTCCGTTTCACGCCGCCGCCAGCTTGCCCGCGGCGGTCCCTTTGCCGCGCGCGCGAGGCCAAGCGCAGGACGCGCCTGTCCTGTCCGTTTCGATGAGGGTTTTTCGCGCCGGCGCGAACGGATGCGGCCCGCGGCTGCCGCCTCGCCACGACCTATGTAGGAATTTTATTCCGGAAATCAATGCATAAATAGGAATTATAACTTAAATTAACGGACATGAATGCCATCCGGCTTCGCCTCCTCCAGAACCCCGGCTTCCATATCTTCAAGGGACCCGGGCGGGCCGTCCCAGGCGATGCTTCCGAACACATCCTCCGGCCGGGTCTCGGCGAAAACCGGCGCGGGCTTCAACAACACGCCTTCCGGCCCGTTCCCATAAGCGGCCGGCACGGGGTCGTTGCGGCGTGTGATGTAGTCGTAAACGAAATCCATTTTGTTGTAGAGACGGCCCCGCCGGTCGGCGTATGTCGCGCATCTCCTCCGCCAACATGCCCTGAGCTTGCCGAAGGAGGCCTTCCTCCCGTCCTCATCCTGAGTAGCGACTGCGTCAGCAGGCGCGTATCGAAGGACGCCCGCCGATCGTGGCTCCTTCGATACGCCTCCCCTTCGGCACGCTCAGGACAGGCTCTTCGGTCGGCTACTCAGGATGAGGAGAGGCGGGAGGCGCCGGGCGGCATTTGCCCGTGAATCTCAACCCGGTGCCACTGGTATCGGGATGAGGGTCAGAGGACAGCGCCAACTTGTCGCCCCGGCCGGAGCGAAGCGGAGAGCCGGGGCCTCGTACGGCCGGGGAGGCGTTGCATGGAGGCCCCGGATCGGGGTCCGGGGCGACGAAAAGAGCCGCGCACGGCCCGTCCTCATCCTGAACAGCGGCGGCGCCAGCGGGCCCTCCCCCGTCCTCGTCCTGAGTAGCGACTGCGCCAGCGGGCCCTCCCCTTTCCTCGTCCCGGGCAGCGGCGGCGCCAGCGGGCCCTCCCCCTCATCCTGAGTAGCGACTGCATCAGCAGGCGCGTATCGAAGGACGCCCGCCGATCGTGGCTCCCTCGATACGCCGCTTCGCGGCTACTCAGGATGAGGTTCGATACACCGCTGGCGCGGCTACTCAGGATGAGGAGGGGAGGACCGCAGACGCCACACGCTCCCGAACCCCCAATCGGCTTCGCCCAACGGGCTGGCTCCCGCCA
>JAJECF010000100.1 GCA_022822125.1 Alphaproteobacteria bacterium | reverse complement strand
GACACTCTTGCCGGCTTGGCGATGTATTCCATGTCGGCACCGTCAGGCTCTTGCCGCTGGGCGGAATATCGTATTCGACCGGATCCTGGCTTCGACCGCACCCCACACTCTGTCCGAAGATTGCGGCAGGTTTCGGACGCCGCTTGCATCGTCGGAAATATGTGTCATGTTTCGGACATGACAGTCGCAACTCAAGATCCCGGTTTGCGATCCCGCCTCCTCGCACGGATGGCGGCCAACCCGGACGAGGTCTGGGTCCCCGGCGATTTTGCCGACCTCGGCAATCGCGCCGCCGTCGACAAGACCCTGCAACGCCTGGTTGCCGCCGACGATCTGCGCCGCATCGACCGGGGACTGTACGACCGCCCGCGCACCAACGGGCTGACCGGACGTCCGACCGTGCCCGACTACCGCGCGGTCATCCGTGCCGTCACCCGCCGCGACCAGGCGCGTGTCGTTATCGACGGCATGACCGCCGCCAATGAACTCGGCCTGACCACCGCCGTCCCGGCGCGTATCGAGGTTCTGGTCGATGCGAGACTGAAGCCGATCAAGCTCGGCCGCCAGGAGATTCATTTCCGATACGCAGCGCCCAGCCGCCTCTACTGGGCCGGACGGCCAGCCATGAGAGTGGTTCAGGCGCTGCACTGGATGCATGACATGCTGTCCCGAGACGACGAGCGACAGCACACCCAGGCAGCGTTACGCCGCATCTTCGCCGACCCCCGGCACGGGCAGGCGATCCGCGAAGATCTGGAGGCGGGCTTTTCCGCACTGCCAATCTGGATGCAGGAATTCCTGCGCGATCTGCTGGGCGATGCCGGCGCCGACCGGGCCCGCTTGTGACCGCCGCGGCCTACAAACAGATTGGCACCGCGCCTGCCCGCGATCGCCTCGATCTGTTTCTTGCAGTCGCCAACCGGCTCGGTGCCCCGGTCAACCATGTCGAGAAGGACTTCTGGGTCTGCTGGACGTTGAATGCACTTTATTGCGAGCGACCCAGCGATGGACCCCGCCTTCTCTTCAAGGGCGGCACGTCCTTGTCGAAAGCCTACGGCCTGATCCAGCGCTTTTCCGAGGATATCGACATCACGGTGTTCCGCGACGACCTTGACGAGCCGGCATCGGTTGAGGAACTGGAGACCTTGTCGGGAAAGAAGCGGCGCGCTCGCCTCGACGCGATCAGGGATGCATGCCGAGCCTACGTCACCGGACCGCTCCGGCGATTCCTGAACGAACAGCTCACAGACGCCACCGACGGTATTGGGCGCATCGAGATCGACGGTGCCGATCCCGACGGGCAGACATTACTTGTTTGGTATCCCGAGATCGAGCCGCGCGACGAAACCTATGTGCAGCCGGCCGTGCGGATCGAATCCGGCGCAAAGTCGGCCCTCGATCCCCACCGCACGGTCTCGATCCGACCCTATATCGCTGAAGATACCGTCGGTCTTGACCTCACTGTCCACGGCGTGACCACCATCGACGCTGCCCGCACCTTCTGGGACAAGGTGGTGATTGCGCATGGCCTGCGCCGCTGGCATGAGCGGCGTGGCGTTCTCCGACAGGAAGGACAGCGGGTCTCACGACACTACTACGATCTCCACTGTATCCTTTGCTCGGAGGTCGGCGAACCAGCCTTGGCAGACCGGGCTCTGGGAGCCGACTGCGTCCGGCACGCCCATACGTTCTTTGATCGGCCCGATTACGACCTTTCTTCGGCGGTGCCAGGCACGTTCGCAGTCGCGCCAACCGGAGCGATGGTTGCAGCCCTCTCTCGTGATTACACGAATATGACTACCATGATCTTCGGCGAGGCCCCTACCTTCGAGGAAATCCTAGCGTCTGCCGACCGGATTGAATGGGCGTTGAACAGCCGAGACAAAGCTAAGCGGCACCAACCCTAGCCGACGAAATCATGCTCATGTTGAGTTTCGGCCTCGCACCACACCCAGACTCGCGACGGTTTGACAGGGTGGCCCGCCGACGGACTGCCGAGGACTTACGGACCGTGGATCGGCTGGCCTATCTTGGTATCACCATCCAATCGAACCGCTCGCGAATCCCTTACAGGTCCGCCCTGACCTTGAACCCCATACTCTCCTCGACCGACCGCAGAACTCTATGAGGTGGATTGGGCGCCAATGACCGCAGAGGTAAAACTGCGCGATTTATTTCCAACAGTTAAACGAAGAAATACCATCCTCTATACCGTTGGCACTTTGCACCTTATAGCGCAATTCGCATACGGCGCCGTCATCCAGCTGGGGATACTCTACTGTCACTACAGACCGGTTGAGATAAAATGTCTTTTGTTCATTTGGCCTGATTGATAGTGCCGCTAATCCAGAGCCATCCGCTGCATTGAAGAAGTGGCCAATGTTGTGGACTTTCTTACCGCCTTTTTCCTTAGCCTTAATCGTTGCACTTCGTTGCAGCGTTGCAGTAGCTGTGCCCACATTTATCACATATGCCTGCATACCGCCCGGTGCGAAATAAGCAGAAACTTGAACGTCGGCTTTAGGTGCCGCTCGCCATGCAACTACAATGCTTCTTAGATCGGGAGCCACGATGCCCAATACTGATATAAACGCCAAGAGGAGAGGCAACGTCGAACTCCCAAATACTAGATTCCGCCTTAACCACCCCTGATAGCTATGGCAGTGCCTGCATTTAGCTGCCCCAACCACAATTGGCTCGTGACAAACAACGCATGAGATGGTGCTCGGACGGCCTATCTCTTCTGTTTTATCTTTATCCTGTTCGGCTCGCAAATTTTTCTCCAGTGCCCAACGTCTCATCCCTAGCGGGTAAAACTAACTTCCGGACTTTCTACAACTGTATATGTCCAAACTCACATCTTCCCGCTTTCCGCGACCTTCATGCATCTTTCTCCCATTCCAATCTTACCGGCGAAGATCATAATTCCAAGAAGACTCTCAAATGCGCCAAATGCTGCTGCGTCCTGATTGGAGGTCCAAAACGAGACATGTCCCTAAGCGCAATTGGCTTCGGCCTAGGCGGAGGCTTGGTCCAAGAAGTTTCGGCGGCAACAGCTCTCGCATCATTCAAATTGAACCAATCAAGCAATTGATCATTAACTCGGACGCGCCGATGCCATGCCGTATAAGGAAGACTCGACTTGCTGCGAGCTCTATCTTCTGTTCGCCAAGCCATCAGGGACTGCTCTATAGTGCCCGAAACCAGAGAAGAATGGATATCAAGGTCCACTACGTGGATGCCGCCTTTCACTTCAAAACTCGCCGCATCTTCGTTCTCAGCGAATCGAAAGTAGATGCAAGGGCCTAAAGATTCTTCATCTTCAACCGTTACCTCATCAACCAGCATTCCTGTACAAAAACTCATGTGGCCACATTCAATTCCTAGTTCTGCATCACCAAGCAATCTTCCGTCATTCAGCAACAGAAAAATGCGATCCATAGGCCCACCTTCCTTCTTCATTGCCCCTCCATTCCCGTCGTAAGTCACTAGCCCTCCATGACCTCCCGAAAACACGAGTTGAGCATTAGAGCGCTTGGTGATCTCAGCGAACTGTCCATCGGAATGAAAAAACCGCGACATGTTTCTCTCCTCAGTTGGTGGCGACTTTTCTCACTTGAATGCACTCGTCGTATCGCCTGAGACACAAGCGCAACCAACCCACAGGATCATGACCTATTGCGCTAGGAGCCACAATTGACGCCATCGTGGCATTTGTTCCGCCTTGAATGGCCCTCTCGGGTTTGGCCTCATTACGATGCACGATCTTCTTGCCTGATACGCGATGCAGAAATCCCGGTCGGTAGCAGACCAGCCCTTACCTCAGCGGCCTTCTTCGGTTTATGGGCAGCCGGCGAGACGCCATTCGAGAAGCGCGTCGAGTTCGTCTCCGCCATGGAGGCCGGCGGGGTCGCCGCGATGGAGGTGGTCGCACGCGATCTGAAGGCGCTCGGCCTCTACCAGGCGAGGGCGCTTGCCTATGACGGGATCGAGGTCGACATCCTCGAACACCCGCTCACGCCCGAGCAGCGGCGCATCTACGACGCCTATGCCGGCGCCTTCAAGGTGATCCACGCCAACATCGAGGAGGCGCTGAAGGCCACTGGCATCGTCCAGGGCGAAGACACTCTGAACAAGAATGCCAAGGCGGCGGCATTGTCAGCGTTCGAGGGCACCAAGCAGCGCTTCTTCGGCCATCTGCTGACCGGCATGAAGTGCCCCTCGACGATCCGCACGATCGAGGCCGATCTCGCCGCCGGCCGGTCGGCGGTCGTGCAGCTGGTCTCGACCGGCGAGGCGCTGATGGAGCGCCGCATCGCCGAGGTCCCGGCGTCCGAGTGGGACGACCTCAACATCGACCTCACGCCCCGGGATGCCATCCTGTCTTACCTGATGCACGCCTTCCCGGTGCAGCTCCAGGAGCCCTTCACCGACGACGCCGGCAATCTCCTCAGCCGGCCGGCCAGCCACGCCGACGGCAACCCCGTCATCTGCAAGGAGGCCGAGGACCGGCGCGACGCGCTGATCGAGAAGCTCGCCGCCCTGCCGCCGGTTCCCACCGCGCTCGACCAGATCGTGCAGAAGTTCGGGCACGAGGCCGTCGCCGAGGTCACGGGACGGTCGCGGCGGGTCCTCAGGATCACGGACGCGAAGGGCGAGCGCCTCTCGCTTCGCTCGCGGCCGGCCTCGGCCAACCTTGCCGAGACCGCCGCCTTCATGGACGGGGAGAAGCGCATCCTGGTGTTCTCGATGGCCGGCGGCACGGGCCGCAGCTACCACGCCGATCTGTCCTGCGGAAACACAGAGCGGCGCATCCACTACCTGCTGGAGCCGGGCTGGCGCGCGGATCAGGCCATCCAGGGTCTCGGTCGCACCCACCGCACGCATCAGGCCTCCGCACCGCTGTTCCGTCCCGTCACCACGGACGTGAAGGGCGAGCGCCGGTTCATCGCCACCATCGCACGGCGGCTCGACAGCCTGGGCGCCATCACCCGCGGACAGCGGGATTCGCAGACCGCGATGGGCGGCAGCGACGCCGCGCTGTTCCGCGAGAGCGACAACCTCGAATCCGACTATGCCAAGGCGGCATTGCGCCAGTTCTACGGCGCGCTCTGGCGGGGCAGCATCGAGGGCTGGAACCTCGAGCGGTTCGAGAAGGCCACCGGGCTGAAGCTCACCTGGGAGGGCTCGCTCAAGGACGACCTGCCGCCGATGCCCAGGTTCCTCAACCGGCTGCTGGCGCTTCCCATCGCCGAGCAGAACCAGCTCTTCGCCGAGCTGGAACAGCGCATCGCCGCCAACATCGAGCAGGCGATCGAGGCCGGCAGCTACGAGGTCGGCGTCGAGACCGTGACCGCCGACTCGCTCGCCATCGCCGGACGGGAGACGCTCTACGAGCATCCCGGCACCGGCGCGGCGACCGAGCTGGTCGAGATCGTCCGCCGCGACAGGCTGGTGCCGCTCACCGCCGACGCCGCGCTGGAGACCGGCGAACGCGATCCGGGACCCGACGGGAAGCCGCGCCTCGCGGTCAACGCCCGCTCGAAGCGCGCCGCGGTGGTCCTGCCGGCTGCCTCGCGCATGCTCGACGACGGCGGGGTGAGGGAGCGCGTGCGGTTGATCCGTCCGCCGGCCACGTTAACCGCCGTCGTCCCGGTTGCCGGATTCGGATGCCGCAGCGGAGCGAGGCGCCGGGCAGCCTGATGGTGAGGAGTCCCCCATGCCTGGCCATCGCCGACAACGACAGGGGCCGACCGAGAGCGCCCGCCCTTCGAATCCTGATGCTTCCCCAGCGATTCCCAGCGACCTTCCTTCGCAAAGCGCCGCCTGTCGAAAATGCCGTGGCTCTCGGGAGTTTCCTCCGTTGCAGGCGACCCGGAGGGCGCCGGCGACGCTCGGGTTTCGGGCCTG
>JAJECF010000087.1 GCA_022822125.1 Alphaproteobacteria bacterium | reverse complement strand
TCGCCTCAAAACCGACCGCAGACACGACCCGCGACCCAATCAGGCCAGCCGCAGCGCCCCAAACGCAACGCAAACCTAAAACCGCATCCAAAATCTCAGCCGCTATTCCTCAGAACCTCAATTCTGCAAGTGCCTCAGCTGTTATGGGTATAGAACGACGACGGGAACGCCGTCTGGAATTGCAGCTTGATTTCCTGCGCCGAGGCATCGCGCGCCGGCGCCATTGCGACCAACCCGCCGGCGAACAACGCCAGGCACCAGACCGCGAACCGTTTCAATCCTGTCATCGAGAGTCCTCCTCGCTCCTCGCTTCGGCGCGGCCCCGATATACTGCACTGGCATGGCAGCGAGCACGGACCCGGCACCGCGAAGGCGCGAGCCTGCGTCGATACGGCGCGGGCGTCAAGGTGCTGGAATCGGCAATCAGCCGCCACCGTCCTTGTCGTCCTGCGCGCGCCGGCGCTCATACAACAGCGCATAGCGCAGCCAGTGGTTGTATGCGGTGGCGAGCGCGAAGAGGAAACCGTAGCGGCCCTCCCGCCACTGGCCGCGCAACAAATAGTTCCGGAGGAAGAAGACCGGCAGGCCGAACCGGACGCGCAAGGCGGTCCCGGCGCGCCCGCCATCGTCCAGAAACCGCACGCGCCGGACCATCGCGCTCGCCTGCTTGCGATTGAGGTGGCCGATATCGTCGAAAGCGCGATGCAGGAGCGCGCCGTCGAGGCTCCGCACCCGGAGCCCGGCGGGAATGCGGAACTGGTCCCACGCACCGTGCGCGGGCATGCGGACCTTGCGCCGGTCGTAAAGCTTGGCCCGGCGCGGCGCACGCGCCCGGCGCCAGATGCGCCCCGACGGATCAACGGTCACCAGGGCGAGCCGGTAGATGTCTGCGTCCGGTTCGCCTCCGGCGAACAGGTTTCGTATCTCCCGCGCCAGTTCCTCGCTCACGATCTCGTCGGCGTCGAGGTCCAGCAGCCAATCGTGCCGGCAGGCGTCCTCGCCGATGCGCTTCTGGTGTCCCCCGCCGAGCCAGGGTTGTTGGACAACCCGTGCGCCCGCAGCCCCGGCCGCCGCGACCGTACCGTCCGTCGAGCCGGAATCGACCACGACGACCTCGCGCGCAACGGCAAGCGCAGCCTCGACGGCCGCGCCGATCCGCTTCTCTTCATCAAAAGTGCGGATGTAGCAGGAGACCGGAGGGCGCTCGCCGGCGGCCGTTTGTGCGCGACCGGCGGAAGGCGGATCTTCGGTTGCATTCGGGCCCTGCCGGAAATCCGTCACAGCAGCTCTCCATAAACCGAGAGCGTCCCCGCGCACATGCGCGCGAGGGTGAAGCGGGCGAGCACATGGGCGCGGGCGCGTTCGGCGAGGGCGGGGCCCGCGGCGGCGAGGGCGCTGCGGATGCCCTCGGCGAGCGCGGCCGGGTCTCCGGGCGGGACCAGCCATCCGGTCTCGCCCCGGAGGATGATCTCGCGCGCGCCGCCATGGTCGCTGGCGACGACGGGCAGGCCCATGGCGCCGGCCTCCGCCAGCACGCGGCCGAAGGATTCGGGATGGACCGACGCCGAGACCGCGACATCGCTGGCGGCATAGGCGGCCGCCACATCCTCCACATGCCCGGCGAACCGCACCGCCAGGCCCCGCGCCTGCGCTTCCAGCTCCCGCCGATAGGCGTCGCGGCCCCGGTCCGAACCCGCGAACACGGCGACGAGCGTCCGGTCGTCCAGCAGGCGCATCGCCTCGATCAGCACGGCATGGCCCTTGAGGCGGGTGAGCCGCCCCGGCAGCAGCACGACCCGCGATCCTTCCGGGACGCCCCAGGCTGCGCGCAGGGCCACCCTCTCGCGGGACGGGACTTCGGCGGGATCGAATGAGGCGGCGTCGATGCCCCGATGCACGACCCGGATGCGCTCCGGGGGGCAGCGATAGACCTCCGTGACATGCGCGGCGATAAAGTCCGAGACGGCGATGACGAGATCGCCCCGGACCATGATCCGGTTCCAGGCGCGCTTGGCGGCGCTGCGGGCGCCGTAAGCGCCGTGGAAGGTGGTGACGAACGGTACGCCGGCGCGCCGGGCCGCCGACCGGGCGCTCCAGGCCGGCGCGCGCGACCGGGCATGGACGAGGTCCACGCCTTCCCGCTCGATCAGCGCCTTCAGGCGGGCGGCGTTCCGCCAGAGGCCGGTGGGATTCTTCGTGTGGACGGACAGGGCGATATGGTCCGCGCCGAGGCTCGCCGCCATCTGCCCGCCGGAGGACGCGACGAGGGCCCGCGCGCCGGCCTCGCGGAGCGCCGCGGCGATCTCCAGCGTGCCCCGCTCGACGCCGCCCGCCCCCAGCGCAGGCAGCACCTGCAGGACTGTCTTGCCCCGAAGGGAGGGGCAGGTGTGCAAGGACATAGCCCGCAATCCGATTGCTGCAACAATCGGATTGCTATAGGGATCGGACCATAACAGCAATCTGGCTAGGGCCTGTCCAGTGCAGGAGAGCAGGAAAATGGCTGAGAGAAAGCCGTTCCTTCGAGTCGCCGAAGTCAACGAGGAGTTGGCGAGGTTGCTGGAAGAAACCAGGCATCGGGAAGTAACGGAGGGGGAATACCGGGAGCAGACGATCAGTTTCGCTTACGGCAACGCCATGAGCGATTCCATAACCAAGGGCAGCGTCAGGCGGACAGTGGAGCAAGGCCGTTTCAGGCCCAAGCGGCCGAATCCGGCATAATGCGGCTACCCTATGATTGTAAGGGAGAAGGACGACCGCGGTCTCTACAGGGCGATTCAGGAACGAAACCTTGTCCGTCAGTATAGCCTGTTGGACGATTCGATTGGAATTGGCCTCGACAGGGGAATCGGGTCTTTCGACAAATATAGCCTGTGGTCTCTAAACCATATTGCGGTAGTACATATCATCGAACATGGCGGCCGTTACCGGGAGGAGCCGATTTATGCTGGAAGCCATATACCTCTCCATTATCGTGAAGTTCCTGAGCTTATGGACAGGTTTTTTTCCTTCATTCATGAAAAAAGGACTTTGACCGCATTCGATACTCATCATACCATGCTTGCCGCTTATGCACTTTGGCGTATAAACTGGATTCATCCCTTTGTGGAAGGAAACGATCGAACGGCGCGAGCCGCATGCTATTATCTGATCTGTCTCAAACAGGGAAAGATTCTGCCCGGTCGCAAAATCGTGCCAGAAAGAATTCGGGAGAACCGTGAGCCGTACTACAGGGCGCTCGAAGTGGCAGACCGGGCCTGGGAAGGCGGCCATTACGGCCTGGACGACCTTGCCGATTACCTGCAGGACCTGCTGACAGACCAGTTGCGGGAGTTGTGAAGCCTTTGCCAAGCGCCGAACGTAACGCGCCGCAATTCCTCGCGCGCGCCAACGAACCGCCGCTGGCTTACCGGCGCGCGGCGGGCGCAGGGCCGGGCGTGGTGTTCCTCGGCGGCTTCATGTCCGACATGACGGGCGAGAAGGCGCGCGCCCTGGACGCTTTCTGCCGGGGGCAGGGCCGGGCCTTCCTGCGGTTCGACTATCGCGGCCACGGCGCCTCCGGCGGGCGGTTCGAGGAGGCTGTGCTTTCCGACTGGCTGGCCGACGCGCTCGCCGCGCTCGACCGGCTGACAGACGGGCCGCAAGTGCTGGTCGGCTCCAGCATGGGCGGCTGGCTGGCGCTGCTGGCGGCGCTGGCCCGTCCCGAACGGCTCCGTGGGCTCATCGGCATCGCGCCGGCGCCGGATTTCGTGCGTCGCATGGAGGACAGCCTGACCGCAGCGCAGCGCCGCGCGCTCGACGAGGAGGGCTTCTTCCTGCGCCCGAGCGACTATGGAGACGGGCCCTACACCATCACCAGGGCGCTGATTGAAGACGGCAAGCGCCACTGCCTGCTGGACCGGCCGATCCCGATCAAGGCCCCGGTGCGCCTGCTTCACGGCATGCGCGACGATGCCGTTCCCTGGCGGGATTCGCTGATGCTGGCCGAACGTCTCGAGAGCGGGGACGTGCGGACGGTCTTCGTGAAGGACGGCGACCACCGGCTCAGCCGCCCCGCCGACCTGGCGCTTCTGAAAACCGTTCTGGAAGGCCTGCTGCGCGACGGCAAGGACGGTCAGTAGCGGTAATAGTCCGGCTTGAACGGTCCGGCCTGCGACACGCCGATATAATCGGCCTGGACGGGGCTGAGCTCGGTCAGCCGGGCGCCGAGCCGCGCCAGGTGCAGCAGGGCGACTTTTTCGTCGAGATGCTTCGGCAGCACATGCACCTGCCGGTCGTATTGCGAGCCGCTGGTCCAGAGCTCGATCTGCGCCAGCACCTGGTTGGAGAAGCTCGCCGACATGACGAAGCTCGGATGTCCGGTGGCGCAGCCCAGATTCACCAGCCGGCCCTCCGCCAGCAGGATCAGCCGCTTGCCGTCCGGAAATTCCACCTCGTCCACCTGCGGTTTGACGTTACGCCAGGCGAGGTTGCGCAGCGCGTCCACCTGAATCTCATTGTCGAAATGGCCGATATTGCAGACGATCGCACGGTCCTTCATGGCGCGCATATGGTCGATGGTCACGACATCGGTGTTGCCGGTCGCCGTCACGACGATATCCACCCGGTCCGCCACATCGTCGAGGCGCACGACCTCATAGCCGGCCATGCAGGCCTGGAGCGCGCAGATCGGGTCGATTTCGCTCACCATGACGCGCGCGCCCTGGCTGCGCAGGCTTTCCGCCGAGCCCTTGCCGACATCGCCATAGCCGCAGACCAGCGCCGATTTGCCGGCGATCATGACGTCCGTGGCGCGCTTGATCCCGTCCACAAGGCTCTCGCGGCAGCCGTAAAGATTGTCGAATTTCGATTTCGTCACCGAGTCGTTGACATTGAAGGCCGGGCAGGCGAGCGAGCCGCCCCTGGCCATCTCGTAAAGG
Organism: Alphaproteobacteria bacterium; assembly: GCA_022822125.1. The sequence continues at coordinate 13,283 of JAJECF010000087.1, read as the reverse complement.
CGCAGCACGCCGGTCGTGGTCTCTTCCGAAACGCCGCGGACATCCGCCATGAGTTCCGGGTAATCGTCATGCATCAGCTTGGTGAGGTCGCCGCCATCGTCGAGCAGCAGGTTGGGATGCCAGCCTCCGGGCCCCTCGACCGTGCGCCGCACGCATTGCCAGTATTCCTCCTCCGTCTCGCCCTTCCAGGCGAAGACGGGCACGCCGGCCGCCGCCATCGCGGCTGCGGCCTGGTCCTGCGTCGAGAAGATATTGCAGGACGACCAGCGCACTTCCGCGCCAAGCGCCTGCAGCGTCTCGATGAGCACTGCCGTCTGGATTGTCATGTGCAGGCAGCCAGCAATGCGCGCGCCTGCCAGCGGCCGGCTCGGGCCGTATTCCTCGCGGATCGCCATCAGCCCCGGCATTTCGGTTTCGGCAATGGCGATTTCCTTGCGGCCCCAGTCGGCCAGGGAAATATCGGCGATGTGATAATCGGGCATCGGAGAGCGTGTCCTCGTTCCGGAAGAGATGCGCCAAAAGGCCGGGGGCGTATAGCAACCGGCCGGGCTTCCTTTCAACCGGAGGCCGGGAGCGGTGTCATGTCTCGCTGAAGCCGTCCGCCACAAGCGCCTGGAGCGCGGCGAGCGCGGCGGCCGCTTCGGCGCCCTCGCAGATGACCTCGATCTCGCATCCCTTGCCGGCGCCAAGCAGCAGAAGGCCCATGATCGAGACGCCCGGCGCGGTCGTGTCGTGATGGGTGACGCGCACGTCCGCGTCGAAACTGCCCGCAAGGGCAACGAATTTCGCCGCGGCGCGGGCGTGCAGGCCGCGCTCGTTGACAATCCGCAACAAGGCCGACGGCATGTCAGCCGGGCGCTTCGGCGAGCAGTTTCGAGGCGATCTGGATGTATTTCCGCCCGGCCTCTTCGGCGTCCGCGACGGCCTCCGCAAGGCTCTTGTTCCGGCGGCAGGTCGCGAGCTTCACCAGCATCGGCAGGTTGACGCCGGCGACCACCTCGACCTCGCCCTTGCTGGATGCGCCCAGCACGGAAATCGCGAGATTGGAGGGCGTGCCGCCGAACATGTCCGTCAGCAGCACGACGCCATCCCCGGAGTTGAGCGTCCTGGCGACGCGTGCAATCTCGGCGCGCCGGTCCTCCATGTCGTCGTCAGGGCCGATGCACACGGCCGCGACCTGCTCCTGCGGCCCGACGACATGCTCGAGCGCCGCGAGCAATTCGGTGGCAAGACGACCATGCGTAACCAGCGCGAGGCCGATCATGGGCTGTTCTCCGTTTTCGTTGCAGCGGAGAGCGCGCCCGCCGCATGCAACTGTTCCCGCTCCGGCTTCGGCGCCGGCGCGTCTTCGAGGTCCCGGTGGGTGAGCGTGGCCCGCCAGCCGCGCTTGCGCAACAGGCGCGCGAGTTCCTCGGCGGTGAAGACCGAGCGGTGACGGCCGCCTGTGCAGCCGAGCGCTATCGTCAGATAGGCGCGGCCTTCCCTCGCATAGCGGGGCAACAGCGTCCGGAGCAGCGCGGCGGCGCCTTCCAGAAAGGACGCAAAATCGGGATCCCTCGCGATATGCGCGCCGACAGCCTCGTCACGCCCGGTCAACGGCCGCAGTTCTTCTATGTAATGGGGGTTGGACAGGAACCGCATGTCAAACACGAGGTCCGCTTCGCGGGGCAGGCCGAGCCGGAAGGAAAAGGAGGTGACGAAGATCGACATGCCTTCCTGCGGGTCGGAGGTGAAATGCGCGCGCAGCAGGCGGCGGAGGTCGTGAACGGTGAGCAGCGACGTGTCGATGACGATGTCGGCGGCGCGGCGCAGCGGCTCCAGCAGCCGGCGCTCCTGTTCGATGCCGGCGATGAGGCTGCCGTCGGGCGCCATGGGATGGCGCCGCCGAGTCTCGCTGTAACGCCGCGTCAGGGCTTCGTCGTCGGCATGCAGGAACACCGGAGCGATGTCGAAGCGTGTCGCCGCGCCCGTCATGCGCTCCAGCACGCCTTCGACGGCGAAATCCCGGGCTCGGGTGTCGATCCCGACTGCAAGCGGGCGTCCCGACGGGTCCGCATCGATGCCGTCCAGCATGGCAAGCGGAATGTTGTCGATCGCTTCGAACCCGAGGTCCTCAAGCTCCTTCAACGCAATGGACCGCCCGGCCCCGGACATGCCGGTCACCAGGACAAGGCGCCTCAACGCTCGTTCGCTATCGGCCGTCATCGTCGTGCGACATTCGCATTGCGCCTTTATCCTCCGATGCCATAAGCGCGGCAAGACGCAGCTTGATCGCCGCCGAAATTTCGAAGGGCGCCAAACGAATACGCCTGACGGCCAGGCCCAGCACAGTCTCGAAACAGGGTTCGGGCAGGCGCTCGGGCCGGGCGAGATCGGCGATCAGGACGAGCGGCGCGCCCGCCAATGCCGGCAGCCGCACGATCCCGATGCCGCGCGCTTCCAGCCTGCCGCCGGCCTGCGGCAGCGGGCTGGCCCAGATCCGTTCGCCGCGCAGTTCGAGCGTGACGAGATCATCGGCGACAAGCTTCGCTCCCGCCTCGACCGCCCTGAGCGCAAGGTCGGACTTGCCGGACCCCGAAGGTCCGCGCAGCAGCACGCCCCGGCCTTCAAAGGCGACGCAACTGGCATGGACCTGCATCAGGCTTCCCTGCATCAGGCTTCCGCCGCCGGCAGGCGGAGCTCCAGCCGCGCGCCTGCAACGGAGCCGTCTGCGGCCCGCCTGTTGGACGCCGCGACGGTTCCGCCGTGGAGCCTGGCGATATCGCGTGAAATGGCGAGGCCGAGGCCCGAATGCCTTTCCCTGCATCCGTCAGCGTCCGAACGGTCGGTATAGAAGCGGTCGAAGATCGTCTCCTCCTTGCCGGCCTGAATACCCGGACCGTCATCGTCCACCCGAAGGACGACCTCGCCTTCCCGGCGGTCAAGAGACAGTCTCACACTTTCCGCCGCCGGCGAGAACGACCGGGCGTTGTCGATCAGGTTGCGGACGACCCGCGCAATCTGGTCTTCGAGGCCGCGGACGATGAACGGTTCCCCCGGCCCGACCGCCAGGGCGGGGCGCGGCGGCGTCCCGGCATCGATACAGGCGCCGACCGCCCTGCGCATATCGACGGGACCGGACTCCGCGCGCGAGAATTGCGCTCCGAGACTGGAGACATCCGCGACATTGTCGATCAACCGGTTCAACCGCCTGACATCGTCCAGGACGATCCGCATCAGCTTGCGCCTGTTCGCCGGATCGTCCTCGCGCATGGCGGTCTCCGCTGCGCTGTAGGTGGAGGCGAGCGGTGTCCTGAGTTCATGGCTGACATCGGCGGCGAACTTCTCCGTCTCCTCCATCCCTTCCCAGAGCGCGCGCGTCATCCGGCGCAAGGAGGCGGAAAGGTCGCCGATTTCGTCGTTGCGCCCGCTCAGGTCCTGGATATCGACCCGGCCGTAGCCGGGGCGGACGCGCTCGGCCGTCGCCGCGAGGTCGCGCAGGGGCGTCGCTATGGCGCGCGCCATGTAGATCGTAAGCAGGACAGTCACGACCAGCGCTACGCCGGCGGCGGAGAGGATATGCAGGCGGATCTCGCTGACGGCTTCGTCAATGGCGCGGCCGTCGGCCGAGACCATGGCGGCGCCCACCACCCGCTTGAAGTCCCGAACCGGCAGGGCGACGCTCAGCACGAGGCCCCTTGCGCCGAGCGAGCGGACGACCTGTCCGGTTTCTCCGCGCAGCGCGGCTTCGACCTCGCGATAGTCGGATGCCCTTTGTTCCGCATGTTCCCGATAGGGCTCGATGGTCTCGAATTCCCGGAAGGCGAGGTCGAAAAGCCCCAGCATCCAGCGCAGGGCCGCGTGGAACATGTTCGATTCGCCTGCCGGGGGCAGGGGTTCGCTCTCCACCGCGGGCCCGAAGCCGGAAAACCGCCTGCTGTCCAGCCTTATGTCCCCGTCCGGGCCGAACACGCGCACCCGCAGCCTCGCCCGCAGGCTGGATTCTTCGATGAGGCGCCGCAGCAGGGGTTCGGCGCCGGTCGTATCGAGCGCCGGTTCGCCGTCGGCCAGGAGCTCGATAGAGGCGTGGCCGAGAGCGACCGCGATCGTCCGGCCCTTGGCTTCCACAAGGCGCAATTCGGTTTCGATCAACTCGCGCTTGTAGCCGCCGAGATAGAGCAGGCTGGCTGCAAGGATGACCAGCGCAAGCAGGTTCACCGCCAGAAGGCGGCGCATCAGCGGCGAGCGGTACCACCGCCGCATGTTGCGCCGCGCCGCCGGGCGGCCGCCTTTCCGGGCCATATTGCGGCTACGCGCGGTAGCAGTATCCGCCGCCGTAGAGGGTCTCGATGGACGAGAAGGCCGGGTCCACAGCACGGAATTTGCGCCGCATCCGTTTGATATGGCTGTCTATGACGCGGTCGTTGGCCATGGCGTCGGGGCCGTAGGCGGCGGTCATCAACTGGTCGCGCGTCTTTACATAGCCGGCCCGGTAGGCCAGCGAATTCAGGATCAGCAGTTCGGTGACTGTAAGCTTCACCTGATCGCCCTTCCAGGTGCAGAGATAGCGGTCCGGATCGACGGAAAGGTCGCCGCGCACCAGTAGATGCCGGGCACCGCCGCCCTCCTGCTCCAGTTCCTTGCGGCGCAGCAGGGCGTGGATGCGGGCGATCAGCAGGCGCTGGGAGAACGGTTTCTTTATGTAGTCGTCCGCCCCCATGTTCAGGCCGAGCTCCTCATCCCGTTCCCCGACCTTGGTGGTGAGGAAGATCACGGGGAGCGCGGTCTTCGCCCGCAGGCGCTGCAACAGCTCCATGCCGTCCATGCGAGGCATCTTGATATCGAGAACCGCGAGATCGACGCCATTGTTCCGCAGCGCCTGCCAGGCCTGTTCCCCGTCCGCATAGGAGCGCACTTCGAAGCCTTCCGCCTCCAGCGCCATCGTGACGGATGTGAGAATGTTCCGGTCGTCGTCCACGAGGGCGATCTTGTGCTTCATGGACTGACCCTCCCGCGAACATGCGCCACCCGAAGTATAGAGCTTCCGGTGGCAATATGGCGGAATTCCGGCGAATGGCCGCGAATCCTGCGCCATAACGCCATCGGCGCGTCATGAAAGCGCATTGCGCAGCATATCCGGCTTGCATAGAAGGGTTACGAACTGTCCCGGCCCTACCGAACCTGCGACTCGAGGCCTTTATTGTCCTGCGACAAACGCTTGGCCGCAATCGGCATCGCCGAGCCCGGCGCTATTCACTGGAACCCTGGCCGCGAGTTTCTGGTCGAGGCGGCGGTGCGCGCCCAGGAGGGCGTGCTGGCGGCCGGAGGCGCGCTTGTCTGCCGGACAGGCGCATTCACCGGCCGGTCGCCGGAGGACAAGTTCTTCGTCCGCGACGCGGAGACGGACCGGGGCATCGATTGGGGCAAGGTGAACCGGGAGATGGCGCCGGACAGCTTCGAGACGCTCCGGCGCCGGATACTGGACCATCTGCAGGGCCGTGAACTCTTTGTGCAGGACTGCGATGCCGGCGCCGATCCGGCGCACCGGCTGACGGTTCGCGTGGTAACGGAGCAGGCTTGGCACAGCCTGTTCGCGCGCAACATCTTCCTGCGGCCGTCCGGGCCCGCCCTTCACGACCCGGAATGGACGATCCTCCACGCGCCGAGCTTCTCGGCCAGGCCCGAAATCGACGGTTGCCGGTCCTCGACGGTCATCGCCATCGGGTTCTCGGAAAAGCTGATCCTGATCGCCGGAACCTACTATGCCGGCGAGATCAAGAAATCAGTCTTCACCCTGTTGAATTACCTGATGCCGCCCGAGGGCGTCATGCCGATGCACTGCTCGGCGAATATCGGGCCCGAAGGTTCGGCGGTGTTTTTCGGCTTGTCGGGCACCGGCAAAACCACCCTGTCGGCGGATCCCGGTCGGCAATTGGTCGGCGATGACGAGCATGGCTGGTCGGACAACGGCATCTTCAACTTCGAGGGTGGTTGCTATGCGAAGGTCATCGACCTGAACAGGGCGGCCGAGCCGGAGATCTTTTCAGCAAGCCACCGCTTCGGCACAGTTCTGGAAAATGTCGCCATCGACCCCGATACCCGGCTTCTGGACCTCGCCGACCGACGCGTGACGGAGAACACACGGTCCTGCTATCCGCTGGAATTCATCCCCAATGCCTGCCCGGACGGGCTGGGGCCTCCGCCGAAGAACATCATCATGTTGACGGCGGATGCGTTCGGCGTCCTGCCGCCGATTTCCCGTCTGACAACCGGGCAGGCGATGTACCATTTCCTGTCGGGTTACACCGCCAAGGTCGCCGGCACGGAGCGCGGCCTCGGCAGCGAGCCGGTCGCGACTTTCTCTACCTGTTTCGGCGCGCCGTTCATGGCCCGCCGCCCGTCTGTCTATGCCGAACTGCTGGGGAAGCGGATCGCCGAACGCCAGGTCGGCTGCTGGCTGGTCAATACCGGCTGGAACGGCAGGGGCGAGCGGATGTCCATCGCCCACACCCGCGCCATGGTGAACGCCGCCCTGAACGGCGCGCTCGACAGGGTCGAGACGGCCCGGCATCCGGTGTTCGGCCTGCACTGGCCGACCGCCTGTCCGGAGGTGCCGCCCGAAGCTCTGGACCCGCGCACGAGCTGGTCCGACAGGGCGGCCTATGACGCGCGCGCCACCGCCCTGGCGCGGGATTTCGAGGCGAATTTCGGCCGTTTCGAGGGGGATGCCCCCGACGAGGTGAAGGCCGCCGCCATCCGCGCGCCGGCCTGATTCCTGCAAGACAGGCGCGGAGGGATGCGGTAGCGTGGCGGCGCCATGACGAAGCAATTGACGCTCATCGTGAAGCGCGACTGCCCGACCTGCACCCTGCTGGAGCCGGTCTATGCCGAACTTGCGGCCTCCGGGATCGCGCTCGATGTGTGGACGCAGGACGATCCCGCCTTTCCGGAAAGCGTGTCCGGCGCGCTCGACGAGGAGCTTGAGCGGTCCTTCCGGCTCCGCATCGAGATCGTGCCGACCCTGATCCGGCGCGAGGGCGGCGAGGAGGTCGGGCGGACCTGGGGCTGGGACCGCGCCGAATGGGAGCGGTTGACCGGCATCGACGGGCTCGGCGCGGGCCTGCCCCCCTTCCGGCCCGGCTGCGGGGCGAAGAATGTCGAGCCGGGCATGCCGGAGGCGCTTGCCGCGCGTTTCGGCTCGGCGCGGCTCAAATCCCGCAGGGTGCCGCTCGCGCCGCTGGAAGACGAGGTCGAGGCCGCCTGGGACCGCGGCTGGTCGGACGGCCTGCCGGTGGTGCCGCCGACCGAGGCGCGGGTGCTGACGATGCTGGACGGCACGGCGCGCGATCCGGGCGAGGTGCTGGGCCTCATGCCGCCCAACTTGCAGCCCTGCACCGTGGAGAAGGTCGCGGTCAACGCCGTCATGGCCGGCTGCAAGCCGGAATACCTGCCCGTCGTGCTGGCCGCGGTCGAGGCGGCGCTGGAGGACGCCTTCTGCCTGCATGGCGTGCTCGCGACGACCTATTACATCGGCCCGATCGTCATCGTGAACGGCCCGGTGCGCCGCGCCATCGGCATGAATGCGAAGGGCAATGCGCTCGGCCAGGGCAACCGCGCCAACGCCACTATCGGCCGCGCGCTCCAGCTCGTTGTGCGCAATGTCGGCGGCGGCAAGCCGCAGGGCGTGGACCGCGCGGCGCTCGGCAATCCCGGCAAATACACTTTCTGCTTCGCCGAGGACGAGGAGGGCTCCGCCTGGCCGCCGCTCTCCGAGAGCCGGGGCGCGGGCAAGGGGTCCTCGGCTGTCACGCTCTTTGCCGGCTATGGCGTGATGGGCGTGGTGGACCAGGATTCGCGCGCGCCCGAGGCGCTCGTGGAAACTTTCGCAGACGTGTTCCGCGGGCTGGAGAACCGGAACCGGCGCAATATCGACGCCGTGGTCGTCGTATCGCCGGAGCATGACCGCGTCTTCCGGGATGGCGGCTGGTCGCGCGAGGATCTGGAGGCAGCGCTCCGCACAGCACTCGACGAACCCGGCCATGGCACGCCCAAACTGCGCGAGGGCGGTCTGCTGATCGTCCGTGCGGGCGGCGGCGCGGGCATGTTCTCCGCCATTCTTCCCGGCTGGGCCGCCACAGGCCCGGTCGGCAGCATTCCCGTGACGAAGGAGGTAGGACCATGAGGAACACCCCGGTGCTGGTCGATCCGACCGGCGAAGCCGAGCCGGCGCGGCGCGAGCCGCTCGCCCGGCCGGACTCGCTGGACGGCAGGACCGTGGCCCTGCTCGACATTTCCAAGGCGCGCGGCGACGTCTTCCTGGACCGCCTGCATATGCGCCTGGACGAGCGGGGCATCGAAGTGAAGCGCTACATGAAGCCGACCTTCGCCCGCACGGCGCCGATCGCCGTCAAGCAGCAGATCGCGTCGGAGGCCGCCCTCGTCGTCGAAGGGCTGGCCGACTGAGGCTCCTGCACATCGTGCTGTACGCATGATATCGCAGACCTCGAAGCGCGCGGCGTCCCCGGCGTGGGCGTGGCGACCACGGAGTTCGTGGAGGCGTGGCGGGCGCAGTCGGCGGCGCTCGGCTACGAGCCGCCCATGATCTTCGTGCCCCATCCGATCCAGGACCGCACCGACGCCGAAATCCAGGCGCTGGCGGATGCAGCGGTCGAAGAGATCGTAGGCCGGCTTACTGCCTGAAGTGGGCTTGGATTCGACCGGGTTTTGAAGAATCCGGTCGAACCGGCGCCCGGCGTCCCGCCCCTCTTCTCGCTATACCCGGCCTCGGGATCGCAGTCCGGGGCAGGCGTTCCCCTGCCCGCCTCCCGCGCTGTTACCGGCGAAGCAGGCGCAGGATCTCGCGCTGCCCCTCTTCGATGGCCCCGACCCGCCGCAGGACCTCCCGTTGCCCTTCTTCGAGGGCTGCAACCCGCTGCAGGATTTCCTGCTGCCCCTCTTCGAGGAGGCCGACCCGCCGCACGAGTTCCCGCTGCGTCTGTTCCGCCCGGGCCAGGCCTTCGCGGTTTTCGACGGCGATGGTCGCGAGGAAGCCGATTGCGCCGGCCACAAGCCCGGCCGCCAGGATCAACGCCCAGGGCGGGACCCCGCCGGACGACCGGCGGCGCTGCTCCTCCAGCGCGGACGCGATGGCGTCCGCCGCCCGCCGCTCGAGGCCGCTGTCCTCAAGGGTCCGTATCAGCCCCGGCGTGTCGGTCATGCACCCTCCCGGCGTTTGGAGAATACGCAACCCGATTATGCGAACAATCGGGGAAACCGCAAGGTCCGCAAGCGAGGGAGCAGCTTTCGCAGGCCGTCCATGAGAGCTTACCGCTTGAGGCCGGCGACCATCCGCTGTGCAAGGGCGCGGGCCTCCGTGCGGTTGGTCGGTATCGTGCCGGTGGGGCCGCGGGCGGCCCAGCCGACGGCGTAGAGGCCGGGTTCGATTTCCGGGCCTGTCGGCCGGACGCCGTCCACGGGGGCCTTTTCGTAGCCGATGCAGGTGACGGCAAGGTCGGCCGGTAGCGCGCCGCGGTTCGTTTCGACCGCTTCCAGCCCCCCGGAGCCGAGGAAGGCCGTTGCGCTTGTGCGGAAATGGAAGCGGATCGGAATGCCGAGCCCCGGCGGGCGGGCTGCGAAACCTTTCAGGATGACCGCTGCTTCGCCGCTCGCTTCGTCGAAAGCGTCCAGTCGGGGCCATGCCGTCGCGAGTTCGCCGATTTCGACGAGTTCGGACGGCGTGAACCGCACGTCTTCCGGGCCGCCTCGGACCAGCAGGTCGATGCGCTCCAGCGCCAGCGGGTTCAGGCAGCCGATTTGCCGGTGTTTCGCCAGCAGGCGGACGGCGTCCAGCGCGACATTGCCGGCGCCGATGACGACCGCGCGCCTGGCGCCGGCGAGACGGGCCGGCGGGGCGGCTTCGGGATGGCCATTGATCCAGCGGATGAAGCGCCCGGAAGGCTCGGCCAGTTCTTCGCCGGGCACGCTCAGCCTGCGGTCCACCGGCGCGCCGGTCGCGAGCGCCACCGCGTCATAGTCGCGGCGGAGGGACGCAAGGCTTATGTCGCGGCCGACCTCGACGCCGAGATGGAGCCGCGCCGCGCCCTTGTCGAAGGGGCGGCGCAGCACGCGGGAAATGGCGCGCGTCGCCTCATGGTCCGGGGCCACGCCGAAGCGCACCAGGCCGAAAGGCTCGTCCAGCCGCTCGAACACGTCGATGACGGCGCCGGGCGCGGCCCGCGCGAGCGCGTCCGCCAGGTAGCAGCCCGCCGGGCCGGACCCGGCGATGGCGAAGCGCGCCGTCAATGCAGCTTCACATAGTCGTAATCGACCGGCTTGCCGTCGATGCCGCGCGCGGGCGGGGCGATCCAGCCCGCCATCTTGCCGGGCTCGGTGACGGCATGCATCAGAGAGCGGATATAGGCCTTGTCCTCTTCCGTCGGCAGCCAGCCCGGCAGGCGCTTGCGGTAGAGGTCGTCCGCCATCGGCGTCCCGTCGGGGGCGACGGAGGCCCCGGCCCAGCGGCCGATGGTGCGGCGGAAGCGCGTGGACGGCAGGAACAGTTCGGCGTCGAAGCCCGCGCGCTTGATCGTCCGGTTCCAGCGGGTCATGCCGATGGCGCAGTCCTTCACATAGAGGCCGCGCGTGATCTCGTTCATTGCGTTGCGGGTCGGCACCTCCTCCTCGGCGACGCCGCCCGCTTCACCGGGGACCGCGATGCGCTCGGCGGTATCGAGGCACACATGGTCCTCGAAGCTCGCCTCGTCGGGCCGGCCCTTCAGGCCTGCGGCGAAATAGGTTGCTGCGTTGGACGAGGTCTCGGAGCCGAACAGGTCGAGCGAGGAGGAGAACCAGAAATTGATGTAGCGCTGGAGCGTCGGCAGGTCGATGGCGCCCTGGGCGCGCACAGCGTCGGGGTCGTCCGTGCCGAGCGCCTGCATCACCTCCAGCGTGCGCCTGACGATCCGCCCGATGCCGGTCTCGCCGACGAACATGTGGTGGGCTTCCTCGGTCAGCATGAAGGAGCAGGTGCGCGCCAGCGGGTCGAAGGCCGATTCGGCGAAGGACTTCAGCTGGTATTTGCCGTCCCGGTCGGTGAAATAGGTGAACATGAAGAAGGAGAGCCAGTCGTCTATCGGCTCGTTGAAGGTGGTCAGGATGCGCGGATTGTCCGGGTCGCCGGAGTGGCGGTAGAGCAATTCCTCCGCCTCCTCGCGCCCGTCGCGGCCGAAATGGGCGTGCAGCAGATAGACCATCGCCCAGAGGTGGCGGCCCTCCTCGACATTGACCTGGAAGAGGTTGCGCAGGTCGTAGAGCGAGGGGCAGCTGTGGCCCAGGCGGCGCTGCTGCTCGACGGAGGCGGGCTCGGTGTCGCCCTGCGTCACGATCAGCCGGCGGAGCGCGGCCCGGTGCTCGCCCGGAACCTCGGGCCAGACGGGCTTGCCCATCTCGTCGCCGAAGCCGATGGTGCGGTCCTGCTCAGGCTCGGCGAGGAAGATGCCCCAGCGGTATTCCGGCATCCGCACATAGCCGAAGCTGGCCCAGCCCCTGGCATCGACCGCCGTGGCGGTGCGCAGATAGACATCCGCCGCCTGGAAGCCCTCGGGCCCCAATTCGCGCCACCAGTTCAGGAAGCGCGGCTGCCAGTGCTCCAGCGCGCGCTGCAGGCGCCGGTCGGCGGAGAGATCGATATTGTTGGGGATGCGCCCCCGGTAATCGACGGCCATCACACACGCCTCCAGTCGAAGCCCGGCCTCGCACCGGTGCCGAAACGCTTGAGCGCCCCGTCCTCGCCGACGGCGTTGGGGCGGCTGAAAATCCAGTTCTGCCAGGCGGAGAGCCGGCCGAAGATCTTGGTGGCGAGCGTCTCTGCGCCGCCGAAGCGCAGGCTGGCTTCCATGCCGGTCAGCGCGTCCGGAGAGAGCGCCGCGCGTTCCTCCAGCGCGATGCGCACCTCGTCGTCCCAGTCGAGCTCGTCCGGCGCGAAGGTCACGAGCCCGGCGGCGAGCGCCTCTTCCGGCCCGAAACTTTCGGCCTGGAACTCCGGCACCGCGCCCGAGAAGCGGCAGTCGAGGCGCGTGCGCCCGTTCGCCGTTTCGATGCCGCCCCGGTTCAGCGCGCCGAGCGCGATCCGGGGCGCGGTCTCCGGCTCGTCGAGGGGGAGGAACATGAAGCTGCGGTCGGCAGCGAGCGCCAGTTCCATGAGCGGGCCGGCGAAGCAGGAGCCGGGCTCGATGAGCGCGATCAGCGAGCGCGAGGTCACGTCCAGCCGGGCGAGCGCGCGCCGCCACCAGGCGACGGTCTCGCGAAGGAAACGGTCGGTTTCGGCGCCTTCGGCCAGCAGCGCGTCCACCGCCAGCAGCGCCTCCGGGTCGCCCTCGGTCCGGAGCACCCAGGCGCCGATCTGCTCGTGATTGGTGCGCAGCATCAGCACCGCGTCTTCGAGCTCGCGCGCGGCGGCGAGCGGCCACCAGCCGGCCGAGCGTTCGACCACGACCGGCGCGGCGGGACCGGAAACCGTTATTTCCGCGAGCCGGCGCGCATCGTCGATCCGCACCCGGACGTTCGGGTAGCGGTAGCCATCCGCTTCGACATGCCGTTCCAGCGGCGTCAGCGCCACCGGTTCGCCGGCGGGCAGGCCGGGCCGGGCGGCGAGTTCCTCCGCCCGCGCCCTGACCGCAGCCTCGAAGCGCGGCGGCGGCGCGGTGCGGTCCACCAGGCCCCATTCGAGCGCCCGGCGGCCGCGCGCGCCGTCCGGGTCGGTGCAGAACACGTCGGCGAGGTCGCGGCGGACGCGGCGCTTGTCGGTGATGCGCGTCAGGCCGCCCGTGCCCGGCAGCACGCCCAGCAGCGGCACTTCCGGCAGGCTGACCGCGCTCGACCGGTCGTCCACCAGCCAGATCTCATCGCAGGCGAGCGCCAGCTCGTAGCCGCCGCCCGCCGCGGTGCCGTTGCAGGCGGCGATGAAGGCGATGCCGGAGCGCCGGCTCGCATCTTCCATGAAATTGCGGGTCTCGTTGGTGAAGCGGCAGAAATTGACCTTCGCCGCATGGCTCGACTGGCCGAGCATGTAGATGTTGGCCCCGGCGCAGAACATGCGATCCAGCGCGCTGGTCACGATGACCGCGCGCACTTGCGGGTGCTCGAAGCGCAGCCGGTTGAGGGCGTCGTTCAGCTCGATATCGACGCCGAGATCGTAGGAGTTCTGCTTGAGCCGGTAGCCCGGACGGAGACCCCCGTCTTCATCCACCCTGAGCGTGAGAGTGGCGACGGCTCCCTCGACGGCGAGCGACCAGTGCCGGTAGCTC
>JAJECF010000024.1 GCA_022822125.1 Alphaproteobacteria bacterium | reverse complement strand
CTGAACAGGTTGGCGGTCGGCTTGCGGCTCACGGCCTGGTTGCCGTACTGGCCCTGCAGGTGGCCGGCGACGAGATATTCCACCACCGCCGGCGACATGAAGGAGAGCGCGGCGTCGAGCATGGCGACATCGACCATCTGGCCCCTGCCGGTGTGGCTGCGCTGGAAGAGCGCGCTCGCCACGGCGAAGGCCGCCGTCATGCCGCCGATGGCGTCGCAGACCGCGAAGCCCGCCCGGACCGGCCCGGTCTCGGCATGGCCGGTGACGGACATGATGCCGGAAGTGGCCTGGATGCGCCCGTCATAGGCCGCCGTCTCCCGGTCGGGCCCGTTCTGGCCGAAGCCCGAAACCGCGCAATAGATGAGCCGCGGATTGATCTCCGAGAGCGCCTCGTAGCCGAGGCCCAGCCGGTCCATCACGCCCGGGCGGAAGTTCTCCATCACCACGTCGGCGCTCTCCGCCATGTGGCGGAGCGCGGCCACGGCGTCCGGGTCCTTCAGGTCGAGCGCGAGATTGCGCTTGTTGGCGTTGGCGGACGCCCACATCGGCGCCATCGCGCGCTCCGCCCACAGCTTCGAGGGCGGGGAGAAGCGCATGTCCTCGCCGCCCGGCCGCTCGATCTTCACGACATCCGCGCCGAGCAGGGCGAGCTGGTAGCTGCCGAACGGCCCGGCGAACACCTGGGTGAAGTCCAGGACGCGGATGCCGGAAAACGGCCTGGTCATGTTGCGGGTCCTTTCTCGCGCGCCATGCTCCGGCCGCCATTCACGCCGCAGGGGCCGCCGGCGCGGGCGGGGGCATTTCGGCGGGGGTTATCTTCTCAAGCTCATCTTTCAGCCTTCGTTCCGCATGCCGCAGGTCGTGGTTCTGCTGCATCCTGAGCCAGAGGCCCGGACCGTTGCCGACAAGCCTGCCGATCCGCAGCGCCATTTCAACGGAAACGGGATGCGTGCAGGCCAGGACCCGGTGAAGGTGCTGGCGCGAAACACCAAGCCGGGCCGCCGCCGCACTGGCTGACAGGCCCAGGGCCGGCAGGACGTCCTCGCGCAGAACCTCCCCCGGATGAACCGCAGGACGCTGGAGCGGGCGCTCCACGCGATATTCCGTCATTTCGTCCTCTCCTCAATGATACTGTTCGAGATCGACGCGCAGCGCCTCGCCGTCCCGCCATTCGAACGTGATGCACCAGGGACCGTTGACATGGATGGTGAAGCGTTGCGGCGCTCCGCGGAGGCTGTGGAAATCGAATCCCGGGACACGAAGGTCGGCTGGTGATTCGGCCTGGTCGAGAACTTCCAGCCGGCGCAGGCAGCGCGCATGGAGACTCGGTTGAACATGACGGCTGCGGCCTCGTTCGAACAATTCGGCTAGACCCTTGTGCCGGAAGCTCCGGATCATGCCCGACGGTAACACATTATGTTACAGTGTCCAGAAAGTCTTTCCAGACGAGTGATACCAACGGCGTCGGATTGTGACTCATGGGAGATGGCCTCAACTGTCACCCCGGCCTCCGAGCCGGGGCCCCGTGCGGCCGTGCGGCGGCCCGGGGCGGTCGCGCCTGTTCTCCCTGGCGGCGCCCGCCGGGAACGCTGTAGCTGGACCCCGGCTCGGAGGCCGGGGTGACAAAAAAGAGCGCAAGCACGAGGAAAGGCGGCGGCGCCATAGGTTCCGGTCAACGACCGTTGGTATGAGGCCGGCGAAGTCCGGAAGGCGGATACCGGAAAACGGCCCGGCCATGTTGCGGGTCCTTCTTCGCGCGCTATGCTCGCGCCACCATAACGCCGAAAGGGGGCATTGAGGCCATGGGCGCGCTGGACGGGGTCAGGATCGTGGAATTCGCCGGCATCGGGCCGGGGCCGTTTTGCAGTATGCTGCTTGCGGATATGGGCGCGGACGTGCTGCGCGTGGACCGGGCGGCGAATGTCGGCAGGGAGGCCGAGCACCCGAAGTTCAACACCCTGCTGCGAAGCCGCAAGAACATCGCCATCGACCTCAAGCACCCGGACGGGCGCGAAACGGCGCTCCGGCTCTGCGACGGCGCGGACGCCATCGTGGAAGGCTTCCGGCCGGGCGTCATGGAGCGCCTGGGCCTTGCGCCGGACACGCTGCTCGAACGCAATCCGAAGCTCGTGATCGGGCGCATGACCGGCTGGGGCCAGACCGGGCCAATCGCGCACACCGCGGGGCATGACATCAACTATATCTCGCTTTCGGGCGCGCTTTACTCCATCGGCGAGGAGGGCGGCCCGCCAGTGCCGCCGCTCAACCTCGTCGGCGATTTCGGCGGCGGCGCGCTCTATATGGCCGTCGGCATGCTGGCCGGAATCATCAGCGCGCGCACGACCGGCAAGGGCCAGGTGGTGGACTGCTCGATGGTCGAGGGCTCGGCCTCGCTGATGACGCCCATGTATGGCGCGCTCGCCTCGGGAGCCTGGATCGAGGAGCGGGGCAAGAACCGCCTCGACAAGGGCGCGCATTACTACAATGTCTATGAGACCGCCGACGGCAGGCATGTCTCGGTCGGCTCCATCGAGCCGCAATTCTATGCGCTGCTGCTCAAGCATACCGGGCTTGAGGACGCCGACCTGCCGGACCAGCTCGACCGGCCCCGCTGGCCCGAAACGCGCGAACGCCTGCGCGAAATCTTCAAGACGAAGACCCGCGACGAATGGGTGGCGATCATGGAGCAGACCGATATCTGCTTCGGGCCGGTGCTCTCCATGTCGGAAGCGATGGAGCACCACCACAATGTCGCCCGCGGCAGTTTCGTCGATGTGGACGGCGTGCGCCAGCCGGGGCCGGCGCCGGTGTTCGAAGGCACGCCGAGCGGCGTTTCCAGAGGCCCGGCCCATGCCGGCGAGCACACGAACGAGGCGCTTGGCGACTGGGGCTTCGAGGCTGCCGAGATCGCCCGCCTGAATGCCGCCGGGGCCGTGAAACAGCGCTAGAGCGGACTCTGTTCAGATTGAAACAGTTTCGTCCGTATAGCTGCAATCGTCACCCCGGACGGCGCGTCAGCGGTGATCCGGGGTCCATCTCCCGGCCTGTCCGCCAGTCGCAGAGGGTTGTGGATGGGCCCCGGATCGGGGTCCGGGGCGACGAAGCGGGGGCAAGGCCGGCGGCTACTCGTCGACAAACAGTCGATCCATATAGATTGGATCGTGCTCTGGACCCGCCATGATGCCCGCGCCGGCGCCGGTACGCGCCGACATCCTGCTGATCGGCGGCGGGCACGCCCATGTGGAGGTGCTGCGCCGTTTCGCCATGCAGCCCGTCCCCGGCGTGCGGCTGACGCTCGCGACGCGCGATCTCGCCACGCCTTATTCCGGCATGCTGCCGGGGCTGGTCGCCGGCGATTACAGCCATGACGAGGCGCATGTCGATCTGGCCCCGCTGGCCGCCTTCGCCGGCGCGAGGCTGGTGCATGGGGCGGTGACGGGCCTCGACCTCGACCGCAATGAAGCCCGGATCGACGGCCGGCCGGCGCTCGCCTTCGACCTCGCTTCGCTCGATATCGGCTCAACGCCGTCCCCGGCGGGCATCGAAGGGACGGAACACGCCCTGCCGGTGAAGCCTGTGGACCGGTTCCTCACAGGCTGGGCGGAGATCGAGGACCGGGCGCTTCGGGCCGGGGGGCGGTTCCGGCTCGTCACCGTGGGCGCGGGCGCGGGCGGCGTCGAGCTCACGCTTGCGCTGAAACGCAGGCTGGCCGCGCGTCTGGCGGAACAGGGTATTTCCGTGGAAGGGCCGCATTTCACAGTCGTCTCGGACATGCGCGAGGTGCTGCCGGCTTACGGCCGGGCGGCGCGCCTGAGGATCGAGGCGGCGTTGTATCGCTGCGGGATCGAGCCGCGGACGGGCGTTCGGGTGGCGGCGGTCAAGCCTGACGGCGTCGTGACGGAGACCGGCGAAATATTGCCGGCGGATGCTGTGATCCTGGCGACGCCGGCGGTCCCGGCCGGTTGGGTTGCGGCCTCCGGGCTTGCGGTGGATGAGCGGGGTTTCGTCGAGATAGGGCGAAACCTGCGCTCCCGCAGCCATCCGCAGGTCTTCGCGGCGGGGGATATCGCCGCTTTCGGCGCGCGCGCCTTGCCGAAATCGGGCGTCTTCGCGGTCCGCCAGGGTCCGGTTCTGGCGGAGAATCTGCGCCGGCTGGCGGCGGGCTCTGACTCCCTGCGCCCTTACAAGCCGCAAAAACGGACGCTCGCGCTCATTTCGACGGAGACCGGGCAGGCCGTGGCTTCGTGGGGTCCCTTCGCCGTCGCGGGCGGCTGGGCGTGGCGCTGGAAGGACCGCATCGACCGGCGCTGGATGGACCGCTACCGCGACCTGCCGGCCATGCCGGGCGCGGAGGACATGCGCTGTGGGGGCTGCGGTGCGAAACTGCCCGCGGACCCGCTGGCGCGCGTGCTCGCCCGCCTGGAGGTCGCGCCGCGCAAGGATGTGGCTCTCGGCCTCGGCGACGACGCCGCGGTCGTGCGCCCGCCGCCCGGCCGGGTCGCGGTCCGCACGGCGGACCAGTTCCGCGCCTTCATCGACGACCCCTGGCTCTTCGGGCGCATCGCCGCGAACCACGCCCTCGGCGACCTCTACGCCATGGGCGCCGAGCCCCAGACCGCGCTTGCGCTGGCGACACTGCCGCACGCGCCGGACGACAAGCTGGAGCGGGACCTCGAAGCGCTGTTGCGCGGCGCGTTGGAGGTGTTGAACGACGCCGGTTGCGCTCTGGTCGGCGGCCACACAGCCGAGGGGGCGGAACTGGCGCTTGGCTTCGCCCTCGACGGCCACGGCCGCGAGGACCGGCTGACGGGCAAGGACGGGCTGGAAGCAGGCGACCTGCTGGTGCTCGCCAAGCCGCTCGGGACCGGCGCGATCCTCGCCGCGCATATGGCCGGCCGCTGCCGGGGCGAGTGGCTGGGGGCGGCGCTTGCCGCCATGCAGAAGTCCAACCGCGAGGCGGGCGAGGCGCTGCGCGCGCATAGCGCGATTGCCGTCACCGATGTCACCGGCTTCGGCCTTGCGGGCCATCTCGGCGAAATGCTGCGCGCCTCCGGCCGCGCTGCCGTTCTATGGCCCGACGCCTTGCCCGTGCTGCCGGGCGCCCGCGACCTCATCGCGCGCGGCATCCGCAGCACGCTGCATCCCGCGAATGAGGCGGCGGCAGGGGCCCTCGACCCGGAAGACTGCCCGGTGCTGTTCGACCCGCAAACGGCCGGCGGGCTGCTGGCCGGCGTTCCGGCAGACCGGACGGCCGATTGTCTGGCCGCGCTTGCCGCCGCCGGCTATGCGCAGGCGGCGGTCGTCGGCGAGGTGCTGCCGGGGCCGCCCGGCGCGCTTACCCTGTCGGCCGGGGCCGCCGCTCAGCGGCCCGGTTGCGGCACCACGCGCAGATAGGGCTTCTGCTCGTCCCAGCCGTCGGGGAACAGCTCCTTCGCCTGCTCGTTGGTGAGCGCCGGCAGGATGATGACATCGTCGCCCTGCCGCCAGTTCACGGGCGTCGCCACCTTGTGCGCGGCGGTGAGCTGGAGCGAGTCGAGGGTGCGCAGGATCTCGTCGAAATTCCGGCCGGTGGAAGGCGGATAGGTGATCGTCGCCTTCACCTTCTTGTCCGGCCCGATGAAGAACACGGAGCGCACCGTCACCGTCTCGGCGGCGTTGGGGTGGATCATGTCGTAGAGCGTGGACACATTGCGGTCGTGGTCGGCGACGATCGGGAAATTGACCGCCTGGCCCTGGGTCTCCTCGATATCGCTCGCCCATTCCCGGTGGCTGCCGAGCGGATCGACCGAGAGGCCCATGATGCGGCAATTCCGCTTCTGGAATTCGCCCTTGAGGCGCGCGGCGGCCGCCAGTTCCGTCGTGCAGACCGGGGTGAAGTCGGCGGGATGAGAGAACAGGACGCCCCAGCCGTCGCCGAGATAGTCGTGGAAGGAAACTTCGCCGTCGGTGGTTTCCGCGGTGAAGTCCGGAGCATTGTCGCCAAGACGCAGAGACATGGTGTTTCCCGTTTCGTTTCCGGTCGACCGGCCTTGCCGCAGCCCTATCGCCGCGCCTTCTGCGAGGGGTTCAGGACGCCCCGGCCGGTGCGTCGCTCATGTAGGTCTGCCGATGCGCTTCGTAAAGGGCGATTCCTGCCGCCACGGCAATGTTGAGGCTGTCGGCGCCGCCGCTCATGGGAATCGCGGCCTCGAAGTCGCAGGCGCGGCGCACCAGGCGGCGAATGCCGGCGCCCTCCGCGCCCAGAACGAGGCCGACCCTGCCGGTGAGGTCGAGGCGCGCGAGCGGCAGATCGGCCGCGCCGTCCAGGGCGGCGAACCAGTATCCCGCCGCCTTGAGGCGCTCGAGGGTGCGGGCGAGATTGACGATGCGGGCCAGCGGCACCCGCTCCAGCGCCCCGGCCGCGGCCTTGGCGAGCGCGGCGGTTTCCGCCGGCGCGCCGACGGCCGGCATGATGACGGCCCGCGCGCCGAACGCCTCGGCCGAGCGAAGCACAGCCCCGACATTGCGCGGGTCGCTGACCCGGTCGAGCAGCAGCAGGCGCGCCGGGCCGGGCTTCGCCGCGATGGCCCCCAGGTCGGGCGGGGGCAGCGGGTCGCAATGGAGCGCGACGCCCTGATGGACGGCGCCGGGGCCGAAACGCCGGTCGAGCAGGCGGCGCTCCACGGTTTCGACGGGAATGCCGCGCCGGCGTGCCGCGGCGTCCGCCGCGCCCGGTTCCGTCTGCTGCAGCCGGCGGACCTTGCGCGCGCGGTTGGCGAGCGCGGCCGCCACGGCATGGCGGCCGTGAAGCCAGAGCCCGCCGTCGGGCGGTTTGCCGCGATTTTGCGTCCGATAGCCCATTGACATTGCCGCATGAGCATATCATTTTCGCCCGCCGTTTCGGGGACGGAACGGAGGGGTGCCCGAGTGGCTAAAGGGGACGGGCTGTAAACCCGTTGGCGTTGCCTACGTTGGTTCGAATCCAACCCCCTCCACCA
>JAJECF010000193.1 GCA_022822125.1 Alphaproteobacteria bacterium | reverse complement strand
AAAACCGTCCCTCCGCGACAATCAAAAACCGAAAAAGGGGCTTGCATTCTCCGCCGTGCGGCGGAATCATCCGCTCGCCGACGCCGCCAGGAATCTCATCCTGATTGTCGCCCGGCTCTCACCCAGATCGTCGCGCTATACTTCGGCGGACGTCTGGTGAATTGCCTCGGCATCCGGCGCGACGAGAGCGCCGCGCGCGCCAGGCGCATCCCCTGGCGGCGCAACGAGCGCATGAGCGTCGCCGGGCGCGAGGTCTTCGATTGGCTGCCGATCTTCGACCTTTCCACCGACGACGTATTCCGCGTCATCCGAAACGCCGGCCAGTCGCCGCACTGGATATACCGCCACCTGTCGCGGTGCAACTGCTCGTTCTGCATCTTCTCGTCGCCCGGAGACCTGCGGACGGCGGCCGAACTCCGTCCCGGTCTCTACCGCCGCTATGCCGAGACCGAACGCCGCATCGGCCACACGCTGTCGCCGACGGGCAGGCCCCTGCCGGAGCTGACCGGCATTGCGCCCGTCCGCCGCCCGGAAGACCCCACCGGTCCGGACCGCGTCTGACGGACCTGCGGGACGGCGCCCGCCCCGCGCGCCACGCGCCGGCGACACGCCCCGCAGCAAAAGGAGAGGAGGGCGGCTTCCGCCGGGCGAAGGCCGGGCGCCCGGAGGGAGCCCGCGCCGCCATCCCGCCATTCCGGAGGCCTGCCCATGACCGAACCCGCCACCATCTCCGCGGACTACACGCTCCGCCCGAGCGAGGTCGCCGCGACCCTCGCCCTGCTCGTCGAAGCCCGCCAGCCGGCGATGCTCTGGGGCGCCCCGGGCACGGCAAAGTCGATGATCGCCCGGCAGGTCGCCGACGACGGCAACCGCCGGTATGTCGACGTCCGGGCGCTGCTTCTCGACCCCGTGGACCTGCGCGGCATCCCGTGGCGAGACGCCGACGGCCGCACCCGATGGGCGCCGCCGGTGTTCCTGCCGCCGAGCGACGATCCCGGGCTCTGGCTCATCAACCTCGAAGAGCTGCCGTCCTGCGTGCCGATGGTGCAGGCGGCGCTGTATCAGCTCGCGCTCGAACGCAAGGTGGGCGAGTACGAGCTGCCCGAGGGCGCGTCGCTGATTGCCTGCGGCAACCGCGAGGGCGACCGCGGCGTGGTCCACCGCATGCCGACCCCGCTCGCGTCACGCTTCGTCCACCTGGAGATCCGGGTCGACGCCGATGACTGGCTCGCCTGGGGCGCGGCCAACGGCATCGCGGCCGAGGTGCTGTTCTTCATCCAGCTCGAGCCCACGCTTCTCCACCAGTTCGATCCGCAATCGAAGGAGAAGGCGTTTCCGTGCCCGAGGACGTGGCATTTCACGAGCAACATCGTGCATCGCCGCAACGGCCTCGACCCGTCGGTCGAGCGCGCGCTGCTGCGCGGCACCATCGGCGAGGCCGCCGCGGTCGAGTTCGCGGCGTTCCTGAAGGTCTGGCGCGAGCTGCCCCATCCCCGCGCCGTCATCGGCGATCCCGGGAACGCCGACATCCCCGACAACGCGAGCGCGCTGATGGCGCTCTGCGGGTCGCTCTACCGGATGGCGAGCGACGTCAACTTCGACGCCATCGTGACCTATGCGGCGCGGCTCCGGCGCGAGGTCGGCGAGTTCCTCGTGGGCTCCTGCGTGCGCCGCGACCCGGCATTGCAGCGCTCGCCCGGCTTCATCCGCTGGGCCGCCGCCAGGACCCAATGAGGAAGAAGCCCATGGCCTGGCGTATCGGCCATTACCCCGCCGGCGCCGCGCCGTCGCGCGACTGCGCGGTGCGGGCGCCCACCCTCATCGCAGCGAAGCGGAAGCTCGCCGCCGCCCTCCAAGTCCCCTTGTGGACGCTCCGTTAGCCCCAGAGGAGAGAGCCCATGAACCTCACCGACGACGCCATGCAGGTGTCCTTGCGCATCACCGCCTGGTCCGGCCGGCTCTACGACCGCCAGGCGAGCAACCACGTCGCCGTCCACCACGAGGCGTCGACCAGCGCCGGGCGCTACAACAAGCGCCTGCTGCCCAAGGCCGCCCTGGCCGCGCTCACCGCGACGGTCAGCGCGTGCAGGACCGCGCATTACGAACAGACCCTGCCGTGGGACGACCAGGGCTCGCGGCTGCTGACCGTCGCCAACTACGAGCACTACACGGAACTCATGGACGCGTTCCGCGAGCGCATGGTGCGCGACCGCGCCCGTTTCATCGAGGACTACGACGACAACGTCGACCAGGCCCGGCTCGACCTCGGCAAGCTCTTCCGCATCGAGGACTACCCCTCGAAGGAGGCGCTCCAGGGCAAGTTCTCGATCCGCTACCGCATCACTCCGGTGCAGGACGCCGAGCAGTTCATGGCGAAACTCGCGACCGACGACGTGGACCGCGTCAGACGCGACATCGAGAGCCAGATCGAGGAGCGCCTGCACGATGCGGTGGGCGATCTCTACCGCCGCTTCGGCGAAGCGGTCGAGCGGGTCTCGGAGCGGCTGCGGGAGGACGAGAACGGCAAGCCGCTGGTCTTCCGG
>JAJECF010000186.1 GCA_022822125.1 Alphaproteobacteria bacterium | reverse complement strand
CCAAAGCAGTGCGCTGAAGTCTCCGGTTCCGGGAATGTCGACTGACGGAAACCGGAACGACTTACCGGTGCTCTTGGTGCCTCGCAGAGACACGAGATGTTCCAGATGCACGACTCTAGCCAGATGGCAAACGACCAAAGCGACTTCGGCAGGCGACAGGATCAGTCGGGAGATCGCCTCAAGGAATGACGCGTACTCGACAATGGCGCGCTTGCCAAAATCGTTGAAGGCATCGAGAACGTGGCTGTCGATTCTCAGGTAGTAGACGTGGACGAGCATTCCGAGCAAGTCCTTCAAGTCCACTATCGTTGCTTGCCCGCAGCCATCTTGGGCGCTGACATTCCATCCTCTGAGATGCTTCGGGAGCTTGTTTCCAGACGGGTCGGCCCGTCTGATGGAGGTGATGATGTCCCGTGCAGGATGGATCAGATGGACGAAGCGATAGGCTTGTCGAACGCTGCCCACCCCGCCTAGCAAAGGCAGGCACGCCTCGAAGTTCTTGAGCTGTTGGATGTTCTCTCGGAGTACCTGAACCTGGTCTATCAGCAGCATGACGGGTCTCTCCGTGTCGTCCTTGGCTTGGGCGCGAGCTCGACGAGGTGGACCGCAGAATACCCGAGCCTCGGCGCGCTCCCGGTGTCGGAGATCACACCGGGCCACGTCACGGCGGTGCTGGAGCCCATCTATGCGGCGACGCCCGAGGCGCTGAAGGAAACGGCGGAACGAATCTTCACCCGGTTCTCCGCGCCCGCCGACATACTGCAACCGGGCGCCGCATTCCCGCCGGGCGAAACGCTCCGAACGCTGGTGCTCACCGGCGCCGATCGCTACGACTTCACGCTTGCAGCCGACCGCCCGGGACTTTACGCGCTGTTTACAGAGCACCAGCCGGAGGAGTTCGAGGCCGGCTTCTTCGATGCCGCCGGCGCGAAGATGGACCTTGCTGTGGAGCACGTCTTCAACCCGGAACACACGCATGACGACACCGTTCGTTCGATTGCGCTCGAACTCGACGGCGCGCTCGACGGGGCTGCGCTCAACGCCTGGCTGAGCCGGTTGCTGCAGACACAGGGCCCCGACATCTTTCGCATGAAGGGGATCCTGGCGATCGAGGGCGAAGACCGGCGGTTCGTGTTCCAGGGCGTGCATATGCTGTTCGACGGCCAGCCCGGCGACCCCTGGGGCGACCGGCCCCGCTCCAGCCGGCTGGTGTTTATCGGCCGTAATCTGGACGAAGCGGCGCTGGAACGGGGATTGCGCGCGTGCCTGGCCTCATGAGAGCAGCCGCGGGCGCGGCGGCCATGCGCGCCTGTCCGGGCCGGCCGGGGCGGCGCAGGCGGCGTTGAACGGCTTCAGGCTGGATCACTGGATCGTTGACGCGCCGCTGACCGGCGTTTGCGTCGAGCGCGGCGGACGTTATGCGGCTTTCGCCGGCGGGGACGGGTGCGTTCGCATTGCGGACCTCCGCGAACGGGAACCGTCGCTCTCGGTCCGATCGCTGACCCGGGGCGCCGTTCTGGCGCTGGCCCCCGATTGCCGGGAGCGCGGATTCCTGTGCGGGGCCGATGACGGCGCCGTGTACCGGGTTCACGCCACGGATGGACCGCAGGAGCTGGCGCGGCTCACCCGGTCCTGGCCCGACCGGCTCGCCTCCCACCCATGCGGCTTGAGGGCAATCCCCGACGGTGCGCTAGTCCGGCTGCTGGACGCCGAGGGACGGGAGGTTGCAGAGCTCGGAGGGCATCCAAGCACCGTCGCGGGTCTGGTTTTCGACAGCAGCGGCCGGCGCCTGGCCGTTTCGCACTACAACGGGGCGAGCCTTTGGGCGCTGAACGGACAGCGCGGCGAACCGCAGCGCCTGCATCGCCGGGGTTCGCATCTCGATCTCAGCTGGAGCAGGAACGAACGGTTCGTGGTGACGGCCACCCAGGAAAAGACGCTGCACGCCTGGGACCTCGTTTCCGGGCAGGACGTCAGCCTCGGTCCCTGCATCAACAAGGTCAAATCCATCGGCTGGAGCGCCGACGACGTCTGGCTGGTCGCATCCGGGGCCGACACGGTGAGCGGCTGGCCGTTCGAGAACGGCCGCCTGCCGTCGCCGGCCCCGCGAATGCTGGGACGCTACAGCGAACAGCTGGTCGCCAGGGTGTGCGCCAACCCGCGCCTTGCGCTCGCGGCCGCCGGATATAATGACGGCGGTCTCGAACTGGTGAGCCTGACTACGCGGCCGCACAGGCACAGCCTCGCCGCCCCGCAGGGGAGTCCCGTCGCAGACCTCGCCTGGTCCCCGGACGGGAGCTGCCTGCTGGGCGGCGACTCGGACGGGCGCGTGTTCGCCTATCGCTTCGACAACAACACGCTCGCCCGCCTGGCCAGCGCCGATTGATACCAGCGGTCGTTGATCGGAACCGATGGTGCGGCGCCTCCCTGCCGTAGCCCCGGTCCTTATGCTCATCCCGAGTAGCGGCGCCAGCCGCGTATCGAGAGCCTGTCCTGAGCTTGCCGAAGGGGACGCGGTTCTACCGGCGGGACGATCCTTCGATATGCGCCCGCAGGCGGGCGCTACTCAGGATGAGGAGAAGGCGGGAGCACCGGGCGGATCGACGCAAAAGGGGAAACCGGGCGGCATTTGCCCGTGAGTTTCAACCCGGCGCCGTTGGTATGAGGCCTTCTAGTACGGAACTCTTTCAGGCTGAAACGGAAGCCCGGCCGTCCCCTTCGACAGGCTCAGGACAGGCCCTTCGATACGCCGCTTCGCGGCTACTCAGGATGAGGTTCGATACGCGGCTCCGCCGCTACTCGGGATGAGGAGGCCATGGAACCCACCTCCATCCCCTTTCCTCACCCTGAGTAGCGCCCGCGCCAGCGGGTGCGTATCGAAGGGGGCAGCCGCCCGTTTCAAACCGGTCGGATACCGCTCTAGACGACGGCGATCGGGTTGCCCGGTGAGCCCGTGGCCCCCTTGATCGGCAGCGTGGAGAAAATGAAGGCGAACTTGTAAACGCCGTCGGCGGCCAGATGATCGAGGCGCACATTCTCCAGAATGTGGATGCCGTTCTTGGTCAGGAAGATCTGATGCACCGGAAACGCCAGGTTCGGATCCGGGTTGGGCACGCACTCGATGGCCCAGCAGTCGGCGGCGCCCACCGAAATTCCCTTGGCCGCCAGCCACTCGCCTGCGGCCACGCCGATTCCGGGCTCGCCGGAATTGAAGCGGGCATTGTCCTTCATCCAAAGGTTTTCGCCCCAGCCCGTGCGCCACAGCGCCGCGCAGCCCTCGGTGATGTCGGCCTCGGTCATGCCCTGGCGATCCAGGCAGCCCTTCAGGTCGTCGACGGTGATTTCCTCGCCCTTGTCCAGCATCCGCCCCTTCAGGCCCATGACATCGAACAGGACCCCGCGGCAGAAGAACGGCTTGACATGTTCCATGCCGAGCTTCTGCAGCCCGTAGGCGCCGGCAGTGGACCCTGCCTCGCTGTCATTGTTGTGCAGGTCTCTCGTGGTAAACCCGTTGTAGAACACCTCCTGGGAGAGATCGCCGGCGTCGCCGACCCGTGCGCCGATATGGGCGAGCCCGTCGAACTGGGTGCCGACCTGGCCGATTTCAGTGGTCAGGATTTCGTCGTGCCAGATGACCTGGTTCTTGCCGTATGCGCCTCCGGTCGGTGCGCCCGGGATCCGAAGCGCGAACACGCGCTGGCCGAACAGGGGCATGCCGTATTCATAGACCCGGCCCAGGCTGTACACCTTGCCGGTCTTGATCAGGCTCGCCGCGTCCAGCGCGACCGCCGGCGTCATGTGGTTGGTGGCGCCGGTCTGGTCGCCCTCGCCCCAGCGGGACGGCCACCATTTCCCGGCCACCGGCGTGCCTTCGATCCCGCCATCGGCGGCGTGCGCAGGCTTTACCAGGTCCAGCTCGTGCATCACCCCGCCGCCCACGGTGGCGACCGCCGCGCCGCCGGTGGCAAGTGTCGCGGTCTTGATAAAGGAGCGGCGCGACTGCGACGCCACTCCTCCGCTATCCGGCTCCTGATGGGCCTCCATGTCCACTTCTCGTTCGACAGCGTCGTCTGCGCGGATTTCATCGGTCATGGCGGTTCCTCCCGGTCGGGGCCTGATTCAATCTCCGTTATATGCTAACAGTCAGGATGGGTGATAGCAATAAAGCGCGGACCCGAATCGGCATGGCCGCAAGGTGGCGCGCGCGCCGGCAGCGAAGGCCGCCTCCTGCGGCTACAGCGGTATCGAGGGGTCGCTGGCCGCCCGAGCGTGCCGGGCCGCCCGGTCTTCGCTCAGGCGCTGGAACTGGGGCAGGTCGATGCGCAGGCTGTCCTCGACGGCCGCGCGGTCGAGATTGGCGGTGATGAACAGGAACCGGGAGCAATCGACCTCGACCTCCGGCAGCCGTTGCGGAGGCTGGTAAACATGCTGGACGCCGTTGATGACCACCGGTCCTTCCACGCCCGCGATCCTGATCGCCGCCTTCGTCCGGTACATGATGTCACCGTTCGTCTGCGTGCCGGCATTCAGCCAGCCATGCAGAGCCTCCCATTCGAGCTCATGCGGGATTTCGATCGCAAACCCGTGCAGGCCGTCCCGGAGCAGACCGCTGCCGCCATAGTGCGGGGTTCCCAGCCACCGGCCCAGGTCGCCGTCCAGCAGGCGCGTTTCCAGGCCCGCTCCGCTCAGCGCGTCCGCCAGGGAAGGCCGGTCGGACGGCACCAGATCGGCAACGGGGTTCAGCGCCCGCGCGCCGGCGCACATCTCCGGAGCGGCGACCGACGCCGGGTCGAGCACGATGCTGTCTGCGATGGCAAGCTGCTTGCAGCCGTGGCGGGACCGCGCCAGCGCGCTGTCGCCTCCGGCCATCACCGCAACGACGCTGTCAAGGCGGAAATATTCGGTCACGAGGGCGTTGTTCAGCAGGGTTTGCATGACCGGGGCCGGATCGGTGTCCGCCAGGGTTTCGATCGCCACCCGGTCGAACTCGATTTCGCCCTGCGCCCGTCGGGCGAAAAGCCGGCGCAGGCTGCTGACCAGCCCCGAACGCGTGACGCAGCACAGGCACCCGATGGCGTGCGGCACCATCTGCCCGGCAATGCGCTCGGTCGCCGCGGCGGCGAAGGCCGGACCGTCGGTTTCGTTGCTTATCACCGCCCAGCGCGCGCCGCCTCCTTCGAGCAGGCGCTCGATCGTTTCGGTCCGCGCGCGGGCGTCGATCCCGCAAAACACGAGCGCGGGCACCTTCGCCTGGGCGGATTCACGGGTAAATCTAAGCATCATCGGTTCAGGAACGGGGCCGCGTTCGGGCGTTGTCGAATACTGGACCCGCGCTCGTCCCGACGCAACGCGGTTGCACGCCGTTTCGACGGACAACGGGCCAGCCATGCCCAATAAGACAGATGATGCCGTCCGGCAAGGCCTTCCGGAGCCGGACCGTTGCCGGCGGCGCAAGACAGGTTATAATATAACATGAGAATCTCGGGGCCAGGATCCGGACGCGCATGAAACGGCGGGGCAGGAACATGCAGGCGGACGTGCTCGCCGTCTTGCACAGGTGCGACGCGCCGATGTCGGCCTATGAGGTGCTCGACCAATTGCGCGGCGGCAATCCGCGGCTGGCGCCGCCGACGATCTACCGCGCCCTGGCGGCGTTGATCGAGCGCGGCAAGGTTCATCGTCTCGAATCGCTCAAGGCCTTCGTCGTCTGCAATTGCGAGCATCGCAGTCACGTTCCGATTTTTTCGATCTGCAAGGAGTGCGGAACGGTCGAGGAAGCCGTATCGCAGCGCGTTACCAGCGAGCTGTCGAGGATCGCGGGACAGACGGGATTTGCGCCGGCGCGCCATGTGATCGAGGTTCACGGCCAGTGCGCACGCTGCGAATCGAAGGAAGCCCTGGCATGACATCGAGACGAAACACGGCCCGCGGGATGCTTCTCATCGGTGTCGGCCCGCGGCTTGCCGGGGCGGCGCTGATAGCGATGATACTCTGGGCCCTGTTTTTCTGGGCGACATCCACGCCGGGAAGCCTATGACCTACGCCTTGGCATTCGAGAAGCTGACCCTTGGCTATGACCGCCATCCGGCGGTGCATCAGCTCGACGGCGAGGTTGCCGACGGCAGCCTGACCGCCATCGTCGGTCCCAACGGCGCAGGCAAGTCAACGCTGCTGAAAGGGGTGACGGGCGTCCTGCGTCCGCTTGCCGGACAGGTGCGCTTCGGGACCTGCGAGCGGGGCGACATCGCCTATCTGCCGCAGCAATCGGACATCGACCGGTCGTTCCCGATCACGGTCGTCGATCTGGTGGCGATGGGGCTCTGGAGCGAGATCGGCGGCCTGTTCGGACTGCGCCCCGCGCATCGCGCCCGGATCGAGGACGCCATTTCCGCCGTCGGGCTCACGGGATTCGAGTCCCGGGTCATCGGCTCGCTGTCGGGCGGGCAGTTTCAGCGTGCGCTCTTCGCGCGGCTCCTGCTGCAGGATGCGCAACTCGTCCTGCTCGACGAACCCTTTACGGCCATCGACGCCAGGACGATGGTCGATCTTCTGGGCGTGGTGCGGCGGTGGCACGGAGAGGGCCGCACGGTGATCGCCGTTCTGCACGATGCAGAGATCGTCCGGGAGCATTTCCCCGAGACCCTGATGCTGGCGCGCGATCTCGTGGCGCACGGGCCCACGGCGAAAGTGTTGACGGCGGCGAACCAGTTCCGCGCGCGCCAGATGAGCGAGTCCTGTGTCGGCCCCCCCTACAACGGCGGCAGATACGCGTCCTGATGTGGGAGCCCCTGATCCAGCCATTTGCCGAATTCAGCTTCATGCGCCGGGCCCTGATGGGCTGTATCGCGATTTCGGTGGGCGGAACGCCCGTGGGCGTCTTTCTGCTGCTGCGCCGGATGAGCCTGACCGGCGATGCAATGGCGCATGCGATCCTGCCCGGCGCCGCGATCGGCTTCCTCGTCGCCGGGCTCTCGCTCGGGGCCATGACGGTGGGCGGTCTGATCGCCGGCATGGCCGTGGCGTTGCTTTCGGGCTTCGTCGCCCGCGTCACGGCGCTGCGCGAGGATGCGAGCCTCGCCGCCTTCTACCTGATATCGCTCGCGCTCGGCGTGCTGATCGTGTCCACCCGCGGCAGCAATGTGGACCTGATGCACGTGCTGTTCGGCACCGTGCTCGCGCTCGACAACGCGGCGCTGATCCTGCTGTGCAGCATCGCGAGCATGACGCTGATGGCGCTGGCGTTCATCTTCCGCCCGCTGGTTCTGGAGTGCGCGGACCCTCAGTTCCTGCGCTCGGTGAGCGGGCTGAGCACAATCACCCATTTCACCTTCCTCGCGCTCGTCGTCATGAACCTTGTCGGCGGCTTTCATGCGCTCGGCACATTGATGGCCGTCGGCATCATGATCCTTCCGGCCGCAGCCGCGCGCTTCTGGGCGGTGAGTATCGGCGGGCTGATCGCAGCCGCGGTCGCCATCGCCATCGCTTCGAGCGTCTGCGGTCTCCTCGTCTCCTACCATTTCGGACTTCCGTCGGGGCCGGCGATCATCCTCGTGGCAGGCATCGCCTACGGGGTGTCGCTGATGCTCGGGCCGGCGGGCAGCCTTGCTGCGACACTCTTTCGTCATCGCGTCAATGCCTGAAAGGATGCCACAGTAACCAGACGCAGAAACCTGCTTGTATCCGCAACCGCCCTTATCGGCCTGTCGTTGACCGCTCCAACGCCGGCATGGTCGGCCGACGCCCCGATCCCGGTGGTCGCCACCTTCTCGATACTGGGAGACATGGTCGAGCGCATCGGCGGTGACAGGATCTCCGTCACGACGCTGGTGGGGGCCGATGGCGACGCCCATGTCTATCAACCGACTCCGGCCGATGCGCGCGCTGTGAGCCAGGGCGATATCCTCGTGTTCAACGGTCTTGCGTTCGAAGGCTGGCTGGACCGGCTGGTCGAAGCGTCGGGCTTTGACGGCGTCCGCGTGGTGGCGACCGACGGGGTCCGGCTAATCAGCCTTGAGGATGACGACGACCACCATGACGACCATGCCGAAAAGGATGACCACGACAAGGACGATCACGACCACGCCGAAAAGGACGACCACGACAAGGACGATCACGCCGACGGGCACGACCACGGCGCCTTCGATCCGCATGCCTGGCAAAACCCCGCCAACGCAGTGGTCTATGTCGACAATATCACTGCGGCGCTGTCCAAGGCCGACCCCGCCAACGCATCGACCTATTACGGGAACCGTGCGGCCTATGTGGCTGAAATCGAGGCGCTGGACGCCGATATCCGCAAGACTGTCGAAGGGCTGCCCGAGGACAGGCGCACGATCGTCACCGCCCATGACGCCTTCGGGTATTTTGCCGAGACCTACGGCCTGCGCTTCGTCGCCCCGAGCGGCATAAGCACCGAAAGCGAACCGTCCGCCGCGGATGTCGCCACCCTGATCCGGCAGATCCGCGAGGAGGGAATCACGGCCGTCTTCGTCGAGTCGATCACGGACCGGCGCATGCTTGAGCAGATCGCTGACGAAACCGGCGCGTCCATCGGCGGGACGCTGTATTCCGACGCGCTTTCCGGCCCGGACGAACCGGCGTCCACCTATCTCGACATGATGCGCCACAATGTCGAGACGCTTGCGAAAGCGCTGTCGCCGTGACCCGACGCGAGAGCGGGTAACGACGACGGCGAGGTGGCGCGCGCCCTTTCGGCAGGCTCAGGCAGGCTCTTCGATACGCCGCTTCGCGGCTGCTCAGGATGAGGAAACCCCGCTTTTGTTCTTTTCCTCACC
Source organism: Alphaproteobacteria bacterium (assembly GCA_022822125.1). Next base: position 7,676 of record JAJECF010000186.1, on the reverse strand, counting down.
CTGAGTAGCGGGCGCGTATCGAAGGGCGGTCGCCGACGCGCATCACTGCGGTCGGATACCCCTCTGGAACCGAAGATGCGTCAGCAGGTGTAGTTCAGCCCCAGACGGCCGCCATCGACATAGATCGTCTCGCCGGTGATGTAGCTTGCCTTGTCCGAAGCAAGGAAGGCGACGACAGCGCCGATCTCGCGCGGCGCCCCCAGACGCTTGAGCGGCGTGCGCGACATGGCCACCTGCATCGCCTCGGGATTGGCGTTCACGCCCGCCATCATCTCCGTGTCGATGGAGCCGGGCCCGACGGCATTGACCCTGATGCCGTGCGGCGCGAGCGCGAGCGCGGCCGCCCTGGTGATCTGCATCACGCCGCCCTTCGAGGCGCAATAGGCGGGGATCGCTGGAATGGCGACCTGGGCGTTGATCGACGACATGTTGACGACGGCGCCCCTTATGCCCTTCTCCACCATCGTCCGCGCGGCGCGCTGCGTGGCCAGGAAGACGCCGACCAGGTTGACGGCGATCACGCGCTGGAAGTCGCCCGGATCGTAGGCGAGGAAATCCCCGGGGAGCGCGATGCCGGCATTGTTCACCAGCGTTGCGACCGGCCCGTAATCGGTTTCGATCCGGTCGAACAGCGCGGCGATGGCGGCCGGGTCGCCCATATCGCAGATGAGGCCCGCGGCCCCGTCGCCGAGGCGTTCCGCGGCCTCCCGGACGCCGTCCTCCTTTATGTCGGCGAGGATCGGGCGGTGGCCGTCTTCGGCGAGCGCGGCGGCCGAGGCGTAGCCGATCCCCTGCGCGCCGCCCGTTACCAGGGCGATGGGTTTGCCGGACATGGGTTCCCTTTCAAATGCGGTTTTACGCAGGACCGGCCGGCAGACGCGCCAGACGCTCCGTCAACAGCGCGAAGAAGCCGTCCGCGTCGATGCCTTCCAGCACACGGACATTGGCGGGCCTGTCGCTGCGCCCGCGCACATCGCAGACCGTGCGGCCGAAGCAGGGGCCGGCGCCGAGGTCGATATCCACCCGCATCTCGCGGCCCTCGAAGAGGTCCGGTTGCAGCAGGCAAGCGATGACGCAGGGATCGTGCAGCGGCGCGCCGTGATGATAGGCGGCCATGTTCTTTGCGCCGTAAAGGTCCAGCATGCCGCAGACGGCCGCCGCCGGCGCTGTGCCGAGCGCGCGGATCGCCTCCAGCCTCGGCGGCGTCGCAATCGCCCGGTGGGTCACATCGAGCCCGATCATGGTGAGCGGAGCGCCCGCCTCGAAGACCACATGGGCGGCATGCGGATCGGCGAAGATATTGAACTCGGCCGACGCCGTGACATTGCCCGTGCCCACGGCCCCGCCCATCGCCACGATCTCGCGCAGATTCGCCAGGATCGCCGGGTTCTTGACGATGGCGAGCGCGACATTGGTGAGCGGACCGAGCGTGGCGAGCGTGACGGGCGCCGGCGCCGCAAGCAGCGTCTCGACCAGGAAATCGACCGCATGCGCGTCCTCGGCCGGGCGGCTCGGCGCCGGCAGGTCGGCGCCGTCCATGCCCGTCGGCCCGTGGATCCGCTCGGCGGTGACCGGCGTGCGCACCATGGGGCGCGGGCAGCCCGCATAGACCGGCGCGTCGGGCCGGCCGGCCAGGTCGCGGATCCGGCGCGCATTGCTTTCGGTCAGCGCCAGCGGCACATTGCCGGCGACGGCCGTGATGCCGAGAAGATCGAACTCTTCCGGCGCGGCGAAAGCCAGCAGCAGGGCGACGGCATCGTCCTGGCCGGGGTCGCAATCGACAATCAGCGGGCGCGGGCTCATGGCAGGCTCCGATCATAGCTTGCGGAAAGGCGGGCGGAAGCGCCCTTCGCCCGGCTCATTTTCGCAATTTCGCGAGTCCCGGGACAAGGCGGCATTCCGAGGGGCGATGCGGAGGCGCAACACTATGCGGTTCGCGCAATGAAGCCTGCGGACGCGTCGCTCGCGCCGCATCCACCCTTTACGCAGGCCTTGCGGGCTTGCGCCGGGCGGCGGGCGGGCATACCGTCACATGGTCGCAGTCCGCTCCGGACGGGCGGCGCCGCTTTGTGCGGCTGTTTGCAGGAGAAAAGGCGTCTGGCGCGGCATGACAGGGGCGAAGACCGGATCGGGGGCGCGTTGAGAGCAGCGCTTGTCCTTCTGTTCACCCTGCTGGCCGCCGGGCTTCAGGCCGGCGAGCGGTTCGTGCCGGGGTTCGAGGCCCTGCCGCTGATGGCGGGGCTCACGGTCGAACCCGGCTCGGCAATGGCGTTCGACAAGCCGGACGGCCGCCTCGTCGAGGCCGCAGCCACCGGCAACCTGCCCGAGGCGCGCATTCGCAACTGGTATGCGCAGACGCTGCCGCAGCTCGGCTGGCGGCCGGCGGGAGACGGCCTGTTCCGCCGCGAGGGGGAGGTGCTGTCGCTCGCCGTCACCCGGGAAGACGCCGGCGGCGCGCGGGTCGCCTTCCGCCTCTATCCCCAGTAGCCCCGCCTATCGCGGCCAGTCGCGGATGGCGAGGAGACCGGCGTCGACGGGCAGCAGCACGCCGGTGATCCAGCGCGCCTCGTCGCTCGCCAGGTAAACCGCCGCCCAGCCTATGTCCCAGCCCGTGCCTTCCGTGCCGAGCGGCACCATCGCCGCCCGCCGCGCCCGCGCCTCCGGGCCCTGATGGGCGACCATCGGCGTGAAGATCGTGCCGACGATGATGCAATTGCAACGGATCGCGTCCTTCGCATAGTCGGCGGCGAGCGACATGGTGAGGCCGTGCAGGCCCGCCTTGGCGGAGGCGTAGGCGACGGAGCCGGTGCGGCTCAGCAGGCCGCGCGCGCCGACCACGGAGGAGATATTGAGGATCGACCCGCCGCCCGCGCGCTGCATGGCGGGGATGCAGGCCCTTGCGCAGAGCATGGCCGAGGTGAGGTTGACCGCAATCGTCGCGTCCCACCCTTCGCGGCCGATCTCCATGACCGCGCCCTGCTGCTGCGAGCCGCCGACATTGTTGACGAGCGCGTCGATGCGCCCGAACTCGGCCTCGGCCGCCGCCGCCACGGCGTTGGCGGCCGCTTCCTCCGTCATGTCGCCGGCAAAGACCAGCGCCTCGCCGCCCTCGGAACGAATTTCTTCCGCGAGGCCCTCCGCTCGCTCGGCGGTGCGGTTGACCAGCACCACCTTCGCGCCCTCGCGCGCCGAGAGCAGCGCGATCGCCTTGCCGGTGCCCACGCCCTCGCCGCGCGACGCCGCTCCGGTCACCACCACCACCTTGCCGTCGAGCCGTCCGCCCATCCGATCCGCCTCCCGGTTCAGTAGCCCAGCGCGAGGCCGTCCTTGCGCGGGTCCGAGCCCGCGACCAGCGCGCCCGAGTCATGGTCGATCCAGATCGCCTGGCCGCCGCCATGCGGCGGGTCCGCCGGCGCGAGCTTGTGGCCCCGGCGGCGGAGTTCGGCCGCGGCCGCCTCCGGTATGCCGCGCTCGACCTCGACGCGGCCGTCCCAGGCGAAGAGGCGCGGCAGGTCGAGCGCCGCCTGCGGGTCGAGGCCGTGATCCAGCATCGAGGACAGGAACCAGGACTGGCCGACCGGCTGGTAATGGCCGCCCATGACGCCGAACGGCATGACCGCGCGCCCGTCCTTCGCCAGCATCGCGGGGATGATGGTGTGCATCGGCCGCCGGTTCGGGCGCAGGGCGTTCGGGTGCCCGGGCTCCAGCGAGAAGCCGAGCCCGCGATTATGCAGCATCACGCCGGACTTCGGCGCCAGGATCGCGCTGCCGAAGGATTTGAACAGCGAGTTGATGAAGGAGCAGGCATTGCCGTCGCGGTCCACGACCGAGAGATAGACCGTGTCCTCATGCCGGGGCCAGCCGGCCGGCGGCAGCGAACGCGCTGCCCGGTCCTCGCAGATCGTGTCCCTGAGCGCCGCCGCATAGTCCCTGGACAGCAGCATATCCAGCGGCAGCTCCGCATCCGCCGGGTCGGCGACGAAGGCATTGCGGTCCCGGTAGGCGAGCCGCGTCGCTTCAACGAGCCGGTGCATGCGGACGGGCGAAAGCGCATCGTCGGCCGGCGCGAAGCCCTCGAGCATGTTGAGGATGAGCAGCGCGATAACGCCGACGCCGTTGGGCGGGCACTCGAACACGGTATAGCCGCGGTAATCGGTGGAAATCGGCTCGACATATTCCGCCTTGCGCGCGGCGAAATCCTCTTCCGTGTGCAGCCCGCCGAGCGCGCGCAGCTTGCCCACCATGTCCGCCGCCACCTCACCCTCATAGAAGGCGGACCGGCCTTCCCCGGCGATCCGGCGGAGCGTCGCCGCAAGCTCGGGCTGGCGGAACATCCGGCCCTCGCCCACTGCCGCGCCGTCGGGCAGGAACCGCGCGGCCGTGTCGGCATCGCCGGCGAGGCGGCCGGCCGCCTCGCTCCAGTCCGCGGCGGTGCGCGCATGGACGACGAAGCCGTCCTCCGCATAGCGGATCGCCGGCTGCAGCAATTCGTCGAGGCCCTTGCTGCCGTGGTCCTCCACGAGCCGTTCCCAAGCATCGACGGCGCCGGGCACGGTCACCGCATGGGGGCTCGACCCGTCGAGCGCGTTCACGCCCCGCTCCGCCAGCCACTCCGCCGAGAGCGCCGCCGGCGCATGGCCGGAGCCATTGAGCGCAATCGGTTTTTCCGCGCCCGCCGGCGTATAGAGGCAGAAGCAGTCCCCGCCGATGCCGGTGGATTGCGGCTCGGTCACGCAGAGCACCGCACAGGCGGCGACCGCGGCATCTACGGCGTTGCCGCCCGCCCGCAGCACCTCCACGCCGGCCAGGGTGGCGGAGGGCTGGCTGGTCGCGACCATGGCGTTGGCGGCGCGTACGGCGGAGCGGCCCGGTGAATGGAAATCGCGCATCGCAGGGGTATCCTCGCATCGAATCGTCATATATTTCATGCAGTTTTAAGGCCGCATGAACAATCTCGCCACAGATATTCTCGACGCCCTTCCCGATCCTGTCCTGCTGCTGGACGCCGGGCGGGTCGTCACGCGCATCAACCCGGCGGCCTGCGCCGTGCTGGGCGACCGCGCCCTCGGCCGGAACCTCAGCCACAGCCTGCGCCATCCGGATGCGCTTCACGCCGTGGATGCGGCCCTGGCGGACGGCGGGCCGCACGGCGCCGAAGTCGGCCTGCCGGTGCCGATTGCGCGCGCCTACGACCTCCAGGCGCTGGCCGCCCCGGGCGCGCAGGGCGGGGCGCTCGTCATCATGCGCGATGTCACTGCGGTCAGGCAGAACGAACGGATGCGGGCGGATTTCGTCTCCAATGTCAGCCATGAACTCCGCTCGCCGCTGGCGACATTGATCGGCTTCATCGAAACCCTGCGCGGGCCGGCGGCGAACGACCCCGAGGCGCGGATGCGCTTCCTCGAGATCATGGACGCCGAGGCGGCGCGCATGTCGCGCCTCGTGGACGACCTGCTGTCGCTGGCGCGCGTCGAGGCGCGCGAGCATATCCGCCCCGACACGGCGCTCGATCTTGCGCCGCTGCTCGAAGAAGTGGCGCGCATGCTTGCCCTGCGTTCGGATGTGCCGGTCGCGCTCGATATCGCGGACGGGCTGGCGCCGGTGCTCGGGGAGCAGGACGAGCTCACGCAAGTGTTCGAGAATCTGCTGGACAATGCGATCAAATACGGCGGCGACGGCGTCCGGCTGGAGGCGGCGGCGGTGTCGCGCATTCCGGATATCGGCCTTCCCGGCGCGCGCATAACCGTGACCGACGCCGGCCCCGGCATAGACGAGGCCGACCTGCCGAGGCTGACCGAGCGCTTCTACCGCGCCGACAAGGCCCGCTCCCGGCGCCTCGGCGGCACCGGCCTCGGCCTTGCTATCGTCAAGCACATCGTCAACCGCCATCGCGGGCGCCTCGCGGCCAGCAGCACGGTCGGCCAGGGCAGCCGCTTCACGGTGTTCCTTCCCTCCGCCGATGGCTCCCCCGCCATATAGAGGCTGACAGGGCGGCGGCGGTCGGGAATACTCCGCCGGATGGAATGGCGGCAGCCGGCGCCCGGGGAGGGCCGGATGAAGATCGACAAATGCGTCAACCTCGAGGACCTGCGCGTGCTGGCGAAGAAGCGCGTGCCGAAGCTGGTCTACGATTTCATCGAGGGCGGCGTGGACGACGAGGACGGGCTCCGGCGCAATGAGGACGCCTTCCAGCGCCGTTCCCTCGTGCCGCGCTACATGGTGGATATCTCGAAGATCGACCGGTCGGTGGAATTGTTCGGCCGCACCTGGTCGAGCCCCTATGGGATCGCGCCCACCGGCGGCATCGGCAATTACCGCCATGGCGGAGACTCGATGCTGTGGCGGGCCGCGCGCGACGCCAATATCCCCTTCATCATGTCGGGCGCCGCTACCGCGTCGATGGCGGACATGGCGCGCGAGGCGCCCGAGCATGGCTGGTACCAGATGTACACGGCGAACGACCGGTCGATCTCGGAAGACATGATCCGGCGCGCGGCCGATCTCGGCATTCCCGCCCTGGTCGTCACCGTCGATGTCCCCGCCGGCGCAAACCGGGAGCGCAACCGGCGCAACGGCTTCGGCCGGCCGCTAAAACTCACGCTCGGAACGAAGCTCGATACGCTCCGCCATCCCGCCTGGCTGAGGGACTATATGCGCCACGGCTTCGCCATGCTGGAGAACTGGCAGCCCTATGCGCCGCCCGGGGCCAGCGCCACGGAGGTTGGCGAATTCGTGGCCGGACAGATCCCGACCAGCCTCACCTGGGCCGATATCGAACGGTTTCGCGCGCTCTGGCCGCGCACGCTGATCCTGAAGGGCGTCATGCGCACGGACGATGCACTGCGCGCGGCGGAGACGGGCGTGGACGGGCTGATGGTCTCCAACCACGGCGCCCGCCAGCTTGACCGCGCGCCGTCGCCGCTGGATGTGCTGCCGGCGCTCGATGCGGCCGTCGGCGACCGCATGGCGCTGATGCTCGACGGCGGCGTCCGGCGCGGCGCGGATATACTGATCGCGCTCGCCAGCGGGGCAAAGTTTGTCTTTCTCGGCCGGCCGACGCTTTACGGCGCGGTCGCCGGCGGCGCTGCCGGGGCCGCGAAGGCGGTGGACATCCTCCGCGACGAAATCGACAAGGTCATGGCCCAGATCGGCTGCCCGTCGCTCGACCAATTGGGCCCGGAATTCCTGCACTGGGACCCGGAAGACACGACGCGCAACATCCGGCTCTGACGGCCGCGGCCTGAAGCCCGAAGCGACGGTTGCAACTGCAACCTCAACAGCAATGGGGCGGTTTGGGCCGGACACTTGCCGGCCGACAGCATCGAACCCATTTGGCAGCGTTGCGCCAGCCGGCACTACGGCAGGCGGCGCCGGGAGAAGGCCGGGTGAAGATCGACAATTGCTTCAACCTCGACGATCTGCGCGTGCTGGCGAAGAAGCGCGTGCCGAAGCTGGTTTACGACTACATCGAGGGCGGCGTGGACGACGAAGGCGGACTCCGGCGCAATGAGGACGCCTTCCGGCGCCGTTCCCTCGTGCCGCGCTACATGGTGGACGTCTCCGCGCTCGACCGGTCGGTGGCGCTGTTCGGACGCACATGGTCGAGCCCCTACGGCATCGCGCCCACCGGGGGCATCGGCTATTTCCGGCGCGGCGGCGACGCGATGCTGTGGCGG
>JAJECF010000179.1 GCA_022822125.1 Alphaproteobacteria bacterium | reverse complement strand
CCGCCGGGGTCTCGAAGGGCAGCCGGGTGAAGGCAAAGTGCTTCCGGTACATCAGTCGTCTTCCTTCCTGTCCGTGAGCTTGCGCAGGCTGAGCGGCGAGGGCGGCGGCTCCGGCGGCGGCTCGGCGGCTTCGATCTCCTTCGCCGGGTAGGTGCGCCGCACGGCGGTGTTGGCGTAGGCGTCGAGACGCCTGGCCTTGCCGGCCGGCTTGCCGTCATGGACCACGTCGAGCGGCCGCGAGGGCGGCGCCTCGGGGTCGTAGCGCAGCGTGACCTTCTCGCCGATCAGCAGGGCGTCGACCTCGTAGACGCGGCCGTTCAGGCTGACGGTGCGGTCCTTGTAGACGCGCCGCCGGGCCTCGAAGAGGAACAGGTCGTCGAGGTCCATGGTTGCGTCCGGATAGCGGACCGCGCCCGAGGCCAGCGCCCACTGCTCGAGCGGCGTGCGCCCCTCCAGGCCACGATGCGGGGTGTGGTGATACTCGCCCTCGATCCAGGCCCACAGGCTGCGGTTCAGGGTCTCCAGGGTCTCCCGCTCGCCGGCTTCGATGTGCGCCAGCCAGCCGGCCCGGAGCGTCCTGAAGAACCGCTCGATCTTGCCCTTCCCCGCTGGCTGGAACGCTCTGGCGTGGATCAGCGCCACCCCCAGCTTCGCGCAGACCAGGGCGAGATGCCGCGAGCGGTAGGCGCTGCCGTTATCGACGTACAGCCTCGCTGGGAGGCCGCGCCGGATCAGCGCGTTCCTGAACACCGGCAGGAAGGCCGAGGTGTTCTCGGACATGGCGAAGGCCGCGAAGGGGACCACCCGGGTGGCATCGTCGATGAAGGCGATCAGGTAGGTCTTGCGCCGGCTCCGACCGTGCCGGACCTTCGGCCCGTGCATGACGTCGGACATCCACAGCTCGCCGGCGTCCCTGAAGGCGAAGCGGCGCCGGTCGGCGCCGTCCGGCGGCTTCCTGTCGAACAACCCCTCGCGGCTGAGTAGCCGATGCACGGTGGACGGGGCGAGCGGGTCCTCGATGCCTTCGTCGCGCGCCATCCTGATGATGGCCCGCACCGAACAGCGCGGGTTCCCGGTCTTCAGCGCGACCAGGCGCTCGGCGACCTCGGGCGCCAGGCGCCGGGGCTGCCCGCGATCGGTGCGCGCCCTGGGGTAGAGCGCGTCGAAGCCGCCGCGGCGGTACAGATTGACCCAGCCCCGGATGGTGTTGGCCGCGACCCGGGTCCGCTCGCTCCCGGGTATGACGTAGTTCCGCTCCGCCTTGGCGCGCATCAGCGCGCCGGCGCCCGGTGCGCCCACCGGCAGATGCACCAGATCCGCGATCACGCCGTAGCGGAACAGCGCGATCTCCTGGCGAAGGTCGTCATGCGAGTTGTTCATGCCGCGGTCCTCCTTCGGGGGGCTCTCCAGCCCCGGGACCATGACGCTACGAGGCGTCCGGAGGCGGATCAGGCCCCATCGAGTGTTGGAAGACCGGTTTGCGACCCGGCACGCCCCTGCCGCGCGGTTGGAAGCCCAACGGGGAAGGCAGCATCCGAAGCTGCGCCGCTACCAGACCGCGCAGCTGCATCAGCGCGCTGGCGCTCCCGAGACGCGCGCGCACCGCCACCATCGTCGCCGCGCAGCCCGACAGACGGTCGGGGATCAGCCCGATGACACGGGCAAGAACGTCATGCACCAGGCGAACCCGGCGGCGAACCCAGCGCAACGCGCCGGGAAGTTCCACCGCGTCCCGGCGCACGTCGTTCGCCGCCGCCTCAAGGCTCGACGACCCCTCGGCCGCCACCACAACCGACTCCAGATCGTCCAGCGTGCCCGGCAGATGCGACGACAGACAGTCGGCCAGAAGACCGATCGTCGTATGGCTCTCTCGGCAATACCAGCGGGGAACCTTCGCGCCGGGCGGCGTCTTCCGACCATAGGTACCGTGCCGCGCCACCGAACAGCCGCCGTGAGGATGGTTCGGGCAGCGCTCAAGCCTTGCCTCGCGCCACGCCTCCGTCCTAACGTATTCCTCGCCGGTAAGCCCCGTCTCGTAACGAAGCTGCAAGCCGGCCATGGCCCGGCGGGTCTCTACCCCGCGCGGGCCTCCTTCTTGTGGGTCACCGTCACAGCGACACTACGGACACAGCCCCACACCGCCAAGACCAGGAGAATGCCCGCAACCGTACCGCATTCCCCAATCAGCCAGGGGAATCCCAAAACCGATCAAACCGACAAAAATCGACCGCCTTCTACCCGGCTAAACCGGGAGACAACACGTGGCCCATATCCATGTCTTCTTTAGCATCAGGCGAGTCAAGCATCCGGGCTTCCAGAGCTTCCGCCCGTTGACCCGGCTGCCGTCCGTGTCCGAGCCGAACATGTCGTAGGGCAGATGGCGGATAGCGCCCGGCGTCATCTGCAGCGGCGCCAGGCTGTGCGCGAGATGCGAATTGCCGAGATTGAACAGCAGATGGTCGATCGGCATGGGCGTCGCCGGGGCGATGTCGAGCACCTCCAGCGCGGCGTCATGGTCGATCAGGTAGCCATAGGCGCCAAGATGGTTGTGCATGATCGGCCGGAGCGCGCGGCCGCCCGGCGCGGCGCCGACGGCGGGGCCCAGCCATATCCGCCGGTCGGGCGCGATCGTGCTTTCCAGCTTCACCAGCCCGTGCCCGCCGGGCCACCAGTCCAGCGACGCGAGCAGCGCCGGCGCCTCCTCGCCAATCTCGACATCGTCCTCGAGGATGAGCGCGGCGGGCGCGCCGCTGTCCACCAGCGCCTGCATGGCCTTGTAGTGGCTGCGGGCGCAGGCGACATGGCCCGCCCCCATCGTCTGCAGCGCCGGGTCGCCCGCCAGGTCCGTCTTGTCGATGGCGGCGATGCGCGCCGCCGCCATGCCGAGCCCGTCCAGCCGGCCGCGCATGGCCGCCCAGCGGTCCGGTCGGCGGTCGAGATTGATGACATAGACAGGCAGCACTGTGGACCCCCGCTCCGGTTTCCGGCTGGCGCCGGGCCGTTGCGACCATCCACAGACATGCAGAAAGCCCTGCCTATTCGCCGGGCGTCGGGGCGCTACCCCTACCGGGTCACGGCTGTTGTATTCAGCAGGCGGCCCGACGAAGCGGGTGCCTGTGGTATGGTCGCGGGGCCAGTCTGGCGTTTCGGGAGCCGGGGTGCAACCGGCCGGTTTCGAGCCTCGGGGCGATGGACTGACGCTTGCAAGGTGGATAAGGATGTATCAGTTTTGTTCCTTGCCGGCAAAGCGAGAAATTGCCTGTGGAATCGCTCGAACCCTGGATTACGCCCGCCATCCTGATCGCGGGCTTCGCGTTCCTCTGGAGCCGGATCGACCGCGTGCATCGCGACGTCGGCGAGTTGCGCGAACGCATGGCCCGTCTGGAAGGACTGTTCGAGGGCTTCACAAAGCGGGAGACGAACTGACCCGGACCGGCGGACAACGCAAGCAGGAGGAGGGTTGACCGCCATGCCGTTGACACGCGATTTCAGGGAGACGATCCGGGCGCGAACGGCGCGGGACCCCGACTTTCGCGAAGCGCTGCTGGAAGAGGGGGGTGCAGCGCCTCCTCGCCGGCGATGTGGATACCGGGAAATCGGTGCTGCGCGACTATATCAACGCGACGATAGGATTCCGGGCGCTCGGCGGACTGACCAGGAAGTCGCTGAAGAACCTGATGCGCATGCTCGGCCCGCACGGCAATCCCCAGGCCCGCAACCTGCTCGAGATCATCGCCCGTCTTCAGGACTGCGAGGGGCTGCATCTGACGGTTCGGGCCGAGCGGTGATCCGGGCGCGCCCCGCGCGTCGAGGCATGGCGCTATGGCGGGCGGGGCCGGGATTTGGTATGGGCTGGGGGCCGGACGCCGGAGCCGTTCCCTCATGGCCGATTTCTTCCAGACGCCGCTTGCCGACGCCGACCCCGACCTCGCCGCCGCCATAGGCGGGGAACTGGTGCGCCAGCGCGACCGGATCGAGCTGATCGCCTCCGAGAATATCGTCTCGCGCGCCGTGCTGGAGGCGCAGGGCTCGGTGCTGACCAACAAATATGCCGAGGGCTATCCGGGGCGGCGCTATTATGGCGGCTGCGAATGGGTGGACCGGGCGGAGCGCCTCGCCATCGATCGGGCGAAGCGGCTCTTCGGCGCGGCCCATGTCAATGTCCAGCCGCATTCCGGCGCGCAGGCCAACCAGGCGGCCTTCCTGGCCCTCTGCAAGCCGGGCGACACCGTGCTCGGCATGGCGCTCTCCGCCGGCGGGCACTTGACGCACGGCGCGGCGCCCAACCTCTCCGGCAAGTGGTTCGACGCCGTGCATTACGGCGTGCGCCGGCAGGACAGCCGGATCGACTTCGACGAGGTGGCGCGGCTGGCGGACGAGCGCCGCCCGCAGCTCATCATCGCCGGCGGCTCGGCCTATCCGCGCGAGATCGACTTCCGGCTCTTCCGCGAGATCGCCGACGGGTGCGGGGCGCGGCTCCTGGTCGATATGGCGCATTTCGCCGGGCTGGTGGCGGCGGGCGTGCATCCGAGCCCGCTGCCCTGGGCCGATATCGTCACCACCACCACGCACAAGACGCTGCGCGGCCCGCGCGGCGGCATGATCCTCACCAATGACGAAAGCCTCGCCCGGCGCATCGACTCAGCGGTGTTCCCCGGCCTCCAGGGCGGCCCGCTGATGCATGTCATCGCCGCCAAGGCGGTCGCCTTCGGCGAGGCGCTGCAGCCCGAGTTCCGCGACTATGCCGAGGCCGTGGTGGCGAACGCGCGCGCGCTTGCCGGGACGCTGCGGGAAGGCGGGCTGGAGATCGTCTCGGGCGGCACCGACACGCATCTCCTGCTGGTCGATCTACGCCCGCTCGGCCTCACCGGCAATGTCGCGGAGGAGGCGCTGGACCGCGCGCGCATCACCTGCAACAAGAACGGCATTCCCTTCGACCCGGAGAAGCCGGCCGTCACCTCCGGGCTGCGCCTCGGCTCGCCGGCGGCGACCACGCGCGGCTTCGACGAGGCGGCGTTCCGCGAGGTCGGGCGGCTCATCGTGGAGGTGCTGAAGGGCGGCGAGGCGGCGGAGGCGCGCGTGGCGGAGCGGGTCGAGGCGCTGCTCCGGCGGTTCCCGATCTACGGGGCGCTCTGCGGGAGTTGACGCCATGCGATGCCCGTTCTGCGCCCATGAAGACACGATGGTGAAGGACAGCCGGCCGACAGAGGACAACGCCGTCATCCGCCGCCGGCGCTACTGCCCGGCCTGCAATGCGCGCTTCACCACCTTCGAGCGGGTGCAGCTGCGCGACCTCACCATCGTCAAGTCGAGCGGCAGGCGCGAGGCGTTCGACCGCGAGAAGCTGAAGCGCTCCGTGGAGATCGCGCTGCGCAAGCGGCCCGTGGACGATGACCGGCTGGAGCGCATGATCTCCAGCCTGGTGCGCCAGCTCGAAGCCTCGGGACAGACCGAATTCCCTTCCGACCGGCTCGGCGAACTGGTGATGGAGATGCTCGCCGGGCTCGACCAGGTCGCCTATGTGCGCTTCGCCTCCGTTTACCGCGACTTCCGGGAAGCGAAGGATTTCGAGGATTTCGTCGGGCGGCTCGGCGACCGGGATGACTGACGCAAGCGGCGTGGACGCGGCGCATATGGGCGCGGCGCTGGCGCTCGCCCGGCGCGGCCTCGGCCGGGTCTGGCCCAATCCCGCGGTCGGCTGCGTGTTGGCGCACGGGCCCCGGGTCGTCGGCCGGGGCTGGACGCAGCCCGGCGGCCGGCCCCATGCCGAAGCCGAAGCGCTCGCCCGCGCGGGCGCGGCCGCCAGGGGCGCGGCCTGCTATGTGACGCTGGAGCCGTGCAGCCACCACGGCCGGACGCCGCCCTGCGCCGACGCGCTGATCGAGGCCGGAATCGCCCGCGTCGTCGCCGCAACCGGGGACCCGGACCCGCGCGTTTCCGGGCAGGGTTTTGCGCGGCTGGAGGCGGCCGGCATCGCCGTCGAGCGGGGGCCGGGCGAGGCGGAGGCGCGGTTCGACAATGCCGGCTTCCTCACCCGCGTCGCCCGGGGCCGGCCGCTGGTCGCGCTCAAGACGGCGACGACGCTGGACGGGCGGATCGCCGCCGGCAATGGCACGAGCCGCTGGATCACCGGCCCCGAGGCCCGCGCCGCCGCGCACAGGCTGCGGGCGGGCCATGACGCCATCATGGTGGGCGCCCGCACCGCGCTTCTGGACAATCCGCGGCTTGACTGCCGGCTGGACGGGCTCGGCGACCGCGCGCCGCTGCGCATCGTGGCCGATGGCGGGCTCCGACTGCCGGCGACGCACCATCTGGCGGCCGATGGCCGGCCCTGCTGGGTGCTCTGCCGCGAGGACGCCGACGGGGAACGCGCGCGCGCGCTGGAGGACGTCGGGGTGCGGCTCATCCGCCTGCCTTCCGGCGCGGACGGGCATATGGACCTGGCAGCCGGCCTCCTCCGGCTCGGCGAAGCGGGCCTCACCCGCCTGCTGGTGGAGGGCGGCGGCGTGCTGGCGGCGGCGCTGCTGAAAGCGGACCTCGTGGACCGCATACACTGGTTCCGCGCGCCCGCCGTCATGGGCGGCGACGGCCTGCCGGCCATAGCGGCGCTCGGCGCGGCCGACCCCGGCGAGGCTCCGCGCTTCAGCCTGCACGCCCGGCGCGGCGCGGGCAGCGATATCTGGGAGGTCTGGCGGCGATGTTCACCGGCATAGTCACCGATATCGGGCGCATCGAGGCCGTCGAGCGGCGGGGCGACACCCGCTTCGAGATCGCGACGGCCTGGGACACCTCGGACATCGCGCTCGGCGCCTCGATTTCCTGCTCGGGCGCCTGCCTCACCGTCGTCGCGGCGCGGCCCGGCGTCTTCGCCGTCGAAGCCTCGGCCGAGACGCTCGCCTGCACCACGCTCGGCGGCTGGCGCGAGGGCACCCGGATCAATCTCGAACGCGCGCTCCGCGTCGGCGACGAGCTCGGCGGGCATATCGTCTCCGGCCATGTGGACGGGGTGGCGCGGACGGTGTCGCGCCGTCCGGAGGGCGACAGCGTGCGCTTCACTTTCGAGGCCCCGGAGGCGCTGGCGCGCTTCGTCGCCTCCAAGGGCTCGGTTGCGCTCGACGGCGTGTCGCTCACCGTCAACGAGGTGGAGGGCAGGCGCTTCGGCGTCAACATCATTCCGCACACGCTCGCGCACACCACTCTGGGCAGCCTGGAGCCGGCGAACGCGGTCAACATGGAAATCGACATGCTGGCGCGCTACCTTGCCCGCCAATTGGAGGATCTGGGTCGTGGCTAGCAATCTCGACGGGCTGATGCGCGCGCCTGCGCCCCGCACGACGGACGACCTCGGCTATCTCTCCTCCATCGAGGAGATCATCGAGGAAGCCCGCAACGGGCGCATGTTCATCCTCGTGGACGACGAGGATCGCGAAAACGAGGGCGATCTCGTCATTCCGGCGCAGATGGCGACACCGGACGCGATCAATTTCATGGCGAAATACGGGCGCGGGCTCATCTGTCTGGCGCTGACGCCGGCGCGCGTGAAGGAACTCCGCCTGCCGCTGATGCCGCGCGAGAACGAGCAGCGCCAGTCCACCGCCTTCACCGTGTCCATCGAGGCCAAGGAAGGTGTGACCACCGGCATTTCCGCCCCGGACCGGGCGCGCACCATCGCGGTCGCCATCGACCCGGACAGGAACGGCAACGACATTTCGACGCCGGGCCACGTCTTTCCGCTGGAGGCGCGCGAGGGCGGCGTGCTGGTGCGGGCCGGCCATACGGAGGCCGCGGTCGACATTGCGCGCCTCGCCGGGCTCAACCCCTCCGGCGTGATCTGCGAGATCATGAACGATGACGGCAACATGGCGCGGCTGCCGGACCTCGTGCCCTTCGCGCAATTCCACAATCTCAAGATCGGCGCCATCGAGGACCTGATCGCCTGGCGCCGGCGGCAGGACATCCTGGTGGAGCAGGTGGTCGAATCGGAGTTTGAAAGCCGCTACGGAGGGCATTTCAAGCTCATCGTCTACCGCAACAAGATCGACGGCGTGGAGCACCAGGTGCTGGTGAAGGGCGAGCTTTCGGGCGACGAACCGGTGCTGGTGCGCGCGCACGCCTTCAACATCCTCGAAGACGTGCTGGGCGACCAGCACCGGGGCCGCGGCGGCGAGTTGCAGCGCTCCATGACGGCCATCGGCCAGGAGGGCCGGGGCGTGGTGATGCTGCTTCGCGAACGCCACACGGCGCTGCTCTCGGCGCGGATCAAGGCCGAACTCGACAGCCGCGAGTCGCGCGGCCGGCCGCCGCTCCGCGATTACGGCGTCGGCGCGCAGATCCTGCGCGATCTCGGCGTCGTCAACATGATCCTGCTGTCCGACAGCGACCGGCATGTCGTCGGCCTCGACGGCTACGACCTGCATATCGCCGGCCGGCGGCCGATCCCCAAGGAGGAAAGCCTTTGGCCCACATCATGATGGTGGTCGCGCCCTATTACCGGGATATCTGCGACGAAATGATCGCCGGGGCCGCCGCCGTCATCGACGAGGCCGGCCACAGCTGGGACCGCTACGACGTCGCCGGCGCGTTCGAACTGCCGGTCGCGATCTCGATTGCGCTCGACTCGCCGAAGCGTTTCGACGGCTTTATCGCCATCGGCTGCGTCATTCGCGGCGAGACCACCCATTACGACCATCTCTGCTCGGAGGTGAGCCGCGCGCTGCAAACGCTCGCGGTGGAGCGCAAGCTCGCGCTCGGTTTCGGCCTCCTCACCTGCGAGAACGGCGAGCAGGCGCGCATCCGCGCCAGCGTCTCGGGCAAGAACAAGGGCGCCGAAGCCGCCCATGCCTGCCTCAAGACCGTCGTACTGAAGCAGGCGCTCGGGCGGCCGGATTGACGCCCACCGGCGACCGCGAGGACGCGCCTCCCAGCCGGCGGCGCCTCGCGCGCCTCGCCGCGCTCCAGGCGCTTTACCAGGCGGAGATGAACCGCGAATCGGCCGAAGCGGTGTCGAAGCAGTTCCTGCGCCACCGCCTCGGCCATGACCTCGAAGGCATCCGGCTCGACGCCGACCGGCGCTTCTTCGACCGCCTGCTCCGCTCCGTGGCGGCCCACAGGCGCGATATCGACAGTGCGGTCTCGGCGGCGCTCTCCAGGGAGCACGGGCTCGGACGGCTGGAGCCGGTGCTCCGCGCGGCGCTCAGGCTGGGCGCGGCCGAATTGCTCTATGAGCCGGACGTGCCGCCGCGCGTCGCCATCCGCGAATATACGGACCTTGTGGGCGACTTCTTCGACGAGCCGCAGGCCCGCTTCGCGACCGCCGTGTTCGACCGCATCGCCCACAGCGCGCGGCCCGGCGGGCTCGACGGAGCATGAGCCGGTCGGGCGAATTTGAGCTGATCCGCCGTTTCCTGGCGCCGCTCGCCACCGCCCCCGGCGCGGGCGGGCTGGAGGACGACGCCGCGCTGCTCGACGCGCCCGCGGGCCGGAAGACGATCGTCACCACGGACACCATGGTCGAAGGCGTCCATTTTCCCGCCGGCGGCCCGCCCGGCCTGATTGCGCGCCGGCTGCTGCGCTGCAACCTCTCCGACCTCGCCGCCATGGCCGCGCGGCCGGAAGGCTACCTGCTCAACCTCGCCTTGCCGGCCTGGATCGACGACCCGTGGCTGGCGGGCTTCGCCGCCGGCCTCGCCGAGGACCAGGAGGCGTTCGGCCTCTCGCTGCTCGGCGGCGACACGGTGGCGACGCCGGGCGCGCTCACGCTCACTGTCACCGCCTTCGGCTCGACCGCCCTCCCGGTTCGCCGCTCCGGCGCGAGGCCCGGAGACCGCGTCTTCGTCACCGGCCCCGTCGGCGACGGCCATTTCGGGCTGAAGGCCGTAAGGGGCGAGCTCGACGCGCCGCGCCTCGCGGAGCGCTACTGGCTGCCCTCGCCCCGTTTCGGCGCGGCCGAGGGCGCGGCGGCCGCGGCCGATATCTCTGACGGGCTCATCGCCGATCTCGGCCATATCTGCCGCGCCTCGGGCGTCGGCGCCGTCATCGACCTGGAGGCCGTGCCGCTCTCGCCGGAAGTGGCGGCGCTCGGAGCCGAAGCCCGGCTGGAGGCGCTCACCGGCGGCGACGACTACGAACTGGTGCTTGCCGCGCGGGAGAGCGCCGCCATTCCCGTCGGCCGCATCGTCGCGGGCGCGGGCGTGACGGTCCTCGACGCAGCGGGGACGCCGGTCCCGCTCGCGCGGCAGGGCTGGCGGCATGACTGACTGGACGGCGCCGGAAACGCTCGCCGCCACCGCCGCCGCCTTCCTCGTCGCCGCCTTCGTCAAGGGCGCGACCGGCCTCGGCTTCTCGACCTGCGCGCTGCCGCTGCTGGCGCTCGCCATCGGCATTCGCGAGGCGCTGCCGCTGGTGCTGGCGCCCTCCATTGCGAGCAACCTGCTGGTGATGCGCGGCGCGGGCCATTTCCGCGAGACCGTCCGGCGCTTCTGGCCGCTTTGCCTGGCGGCGCTGCCGGGCATCGCGCTCGGCGTCATGCTTCTGGTATGGGTCGATCCGCTCGCCGCCGGGGCCGTGCTCGGGGCGGTGCTGGCGGGTTACGCCGCCTTCGCGCTCGCCCGCCCGGCGCTCAGCCTGCCGACGCGCCTGGAGCGCCCGCTGCAATGGCCGGTCGGGCTCGTCAACGGCGCGGTGAACGGCCTGACCGGCTCGCAGGTCATGCCGCTGCTGCCCTATCTGCTGGCGCTCGGGCTGGACCCGAACCGCTTCGTGCAGGCTATCAATTGCGTCTTCACTTTCTCCAGCCTCGCCATGGCCGTCGGCCTGTCGCAGGCCGGGCTGCTGACCGGCCCCGCGGCCGTCCTTTCCGTGCTGGGGCTGCTGCCGGTCTGGGCGGGGGTGAAGCTCGGGGAGGCGCTCCGCCGCCGCCTGCCGGCGGAGGTCTTCCGCAAGGCCGTGCTGGCGCTGCTGGCCCTGCTCGGCGCCATACTTGCCGCCCGCTACCTTGTCGGCTGACGACCCCGCCGCCGGGATGTCATGGTCCGGTGCCTCACTGTCCGGTCGGACCGACGGGCGGCATGTCGCCCCTCTGTCCCTTCATCCTGAGTAGTGCGCGCTGGAGCACTGGCAGCCGCGCTTCCTCATCCTGATACCAGCGGTCGTTGATCGGAACCGATGGCGCGGCGCCTCCCTGCCGTAGCCACGGTCCTTTGTCCTCATCCCGAGTAGCGGCGCCAGCCGCGTATCGAGAGCCTGTCCAGAGCTTGCCGAAGGGGAAGCGCATCGAAGGATGGCGGCGGCCGCGCACCGGCCCTTCGATGCGCACCTGCTGACGCGGACGCTACTCAGGGTGAGGAAAGGGGAGACGGGCGGCGGCTGCATTCCGCCCGCGGGCGGCGCGCGCTCTACAGCAGGCCCTTCGACCTGAAGCTCAGTATCCGGCCGCGGGTGACGACCAAATGGTCGAGCACGGCGATATTGAGCGTCTTTGCGGCCGCCTGTATGCGCCGGGTGACCTCCACATCGGCGCCGGACGGGGTCGGGTCGCCGCTCGGGTGGTTGTGGACCAGAACGATGCCGGCCGCGCCGACATCGAGCGCCCGCCGGCAGACCTCGCGCGGATAGGCGGGGGCATGGTCGATCGTGCCGCTGGCCTGGCGCTCGTCCAGGATCAGGCGGTTCTTCCTGTCCAGGAACAGGATGCGGAATTCCTCCACCGGCCGCCGGCCCATCCTGGCCCGGCAATAGGCGGCCACGGCGTCGTAATCGCCCAGCATATCCCCGGAGACCGCGGCCTCGCGGGCAAGCTCGATCCCCAGCGCCTCGGCCACCTTGATGAGCGCGACCGCCGCCTCGCCCACATCCCGGACCCGGAGCAGCGCGGCCGGCTCGGCCGCCAGCACGCCCGCCAGAGAGCCGAAAGTGCGGACCAGGTCCCGCGCGATCTGCTGCACATCGCGCCGGGGATAGGCGCCGAACAGCAGCAGCTCCAGCAGTTCGTAGTCCCGCATGCGGATATCGCCGTGCAGGTTCTCCAGGAAATGCCGGCGCAGGCGCTCCCTGTGCCCCTGCCGCTGCTTGCGCAGCCGCTCCGCGCCCTCTGTCGGCGGCCCCGCTCCGCTGGCGGGCCCGTCACGCATAGGGCGGCCTGTCCCATCCCTTCGGCGACCAGGTCAGCACCTCGACCCCGTCCGGCACCACCGCCACCGTGTGCTCGAACTGGGCCGAGAGCGACTTGTCCTTGGTGACGGCCGTCCAGTTGTCGGCGAGGATCTTCACATGGAAGCGGCCGGCATTGATCATCGGCTCGATGGTGAAGAACATGCCCTCGCGCAGCATCGGCCCGTCGCCAGGCCGCCCAAAATGCAGCACGCTCGGCGGCTGGTGGAATTCCCGCCCGAGGCCGTGGCCGCAGAAATCCCGCACCACGGAAAAGCCCATCGGCTCCGCATAGGCCTGGATGGCGTGGCCGATATCGCCCAGATACGCGCCCGGACGCACCGCGTCGATGCCGCGCATCAGCGCCTCATGCGTGGCCGCGACCAGCCGGCGGGCCTTCACGCCGACCCCCTCGCCGACCAGGAACATGCGGCTCGTATCGCCGTACCAGCCGTCGAGAATGACGGTGACGTCGATATTGAGGATGTCGCCGTCGCGGAGCCGGCGGGGCCCGGGAATCCCGTGGCAGACGACATGATTGATCGAGGTGCAGATCGACTTCGGGAAGCCCTTGTAATTGAGCGGCGCCGGCACGGCCCCATGCGCCAGGATGAAGTCGTGGCAAAGCGTGTTGAGCTGCTCCGTCGCCACGCCCGGCGCGACATGCGGCGTCACATGGTCCAGCACCTCCGCCGCAAGCCGCCCCGCCCTGCGCATGGCCGCAAGGTCGTCCTCAGTGTGGATCATGATCTCGTCTTCCCGGCGGCGGGTCTGTTGGCGCTTGAGCTGCATCGAGGCTCCGGACGGGTGCTACGGACAGGGGCGGCCACCAGCATAACATTTCAGCGCCGTCTTCAAGAGCGCGTCCGGCGGGGCTATCCTCCGCCCGGCCCGCCGCCCCAGGACAGCCCCCATGGCCAATATGGTTACCGCCGCGCTCTGCATCATCGGCAACGAGATTCTCTCGGGCCGCACCCAGGACAGGAATATCGCCTTTCTCGGCAACGGCCTGAACGAGATCGGCATCCGGCTCTCGGAAGTGCGCATCGTGCCCGACATCCGCGAGGAGATCGTCGCGGCCGTCAACGCGCTCCGGGCGCGCTACGACTATGTGTTCACCACCGGCGGCATCGGGCCGACCCATGACGACATCACGCCGGAATCCGTCGCCGCCGCCTTCGGGACGGACTGGCATTACCATCCCGAGAGCTACCGGCGGATGGGCGAGTGGTACGACCGGCGCGGGCAGGAGTTCACCGA
>JAJECF010000097.1 GCA_022822125.1 Alphaproteobacteria bacterium | reverse complement strand
GGTGCCGCGGTCTGCGGCGAACCATGGTCCCGCACGGTCACACGCCTTGCCCGGGCTGCCCGGATGCCCCGTCGGGCCGCCCGGGTGTTCAGGTGTTCAGGTGCCCTCCTCTCAGGCCTTCGACAGAACGGCGCCCTCCGGCACCAGTCCGGTGGTCGCGAAACGCCACAGCGCCACCAGCAGCTTGCGGGCCAGCGCCACGATCCCCCGTTTCCGCGAACGCCCGTCGCGGGCGCTGACGTAGTCCCGGAACCACTTCGACAGCGCGCTGTCCGGCTGGTGCAGCAGCCAGCGCCATGCCATCTGCACAAGGTGACATGCCGACAACCGGATTATGCCGCGTTTGCGGCCTGGGGCGTTGTTTTCATGGGCTTTCCTGCCGGGAATGCCGGCATAATCACGTTCATTCCGGCCCTTCGATTTCGCTGCTCCGACGCTTGAACGGGTCTGATGCACGGTCCCGCCAGGCCTGGCGGCCACCGCTTTCGCGGAACGCAGCCGGACGCGCTTCCCGACTGCCCTGATGATCAAGAGATCGCATTGTGCCTGCAGCTATCCGCCAAGGCCGTGCAATCCTGTCCGTTCCACTTGTCCACAACGAAGGAACGACAATCATGCAATCAAGATCAGTTGGAGTCCCGCTGCCGAGGGGGGAGATGCCGGACTGGCTGCTTCCCCTGCGCAATGCATTCCTGGCCTCGCTTTTGTCGCTTGGCCTGAAGACCGGTACAGTCCGGAAGAACCATGTCCCGGCAATCGACTGGCTCTGCGCGGAAGCGGGGCGTCGAGGACTGACCGGGCCGGACGGCGTTGACGAGGCAACGCTCGCGCACGTTCTTCGGGAGGCGCCGCCAGCGACGCTCTCGGCTCCACGGCAGCAGAGCTGGACAGCAGTCCTGAACCGGTTCATCGCCTGGCTCGTCAAGGAAAACGCCATCGCGGCCGCGCCGCAACCGCCGGAACCGGCGCCGACAGCCATCGAGGCATTGTGCATTGACTACGGCGGTTGGCTGCGCACCCGGTGCGGGTCGGCGCCCGGCACGATCAAGGTGCGCCAACGCGTGGTCCGCAGCTTCCTGGCCCTCCGGTTCGGCGATTCAGCTCCCGACGACCTGAACGCCATTTCCCGTGCCGACATCGCTGCGCATTTCGAGACCATCGGCGAAACGGGTCCTGCTGGCGCAGGAACGAAGGCCGATGCCCTGCGATCGCTGTTCCGGTTCCTGTTCGCGACCGGCCGGACCGAGCGCAACCTGGTTCCCTGCGTCCCGCGCATTGCCGAACCCCGGTCGCCCACGCTGACGCGGCACCTCGCGCGTGAAGAGGTTGAGCGTGTCCTTGCGTCGGCCAGGGGAGACAGCGCCATCGCCCGTCGCGACCATGCGATGCTGCTGGCGATGGCGCGGCTCGGCCTGCGCGGCCAGGAGATCATCGCCATCCGGCTCGACGACATCGACTGGGAGGGTGGCGAGATCCTGATCCGGGGCAAGTGCGCCCGACAGGCGGCCATGCCGGTTCCGGTCGACGTCGGCGAGGCCATGGCGGGCTGGGTCCGGAACGGTCGACAGGGCAACTCACGGCATCTCTTCGTCAGCGTCCGGCCGCCCTTCCTGCCATTCACGTCGTCGCTCCCGGTCCGCGAGCGGCTTCGCAATGCGTATGCCGCGTCGGGCGTTGCGCCGCCGGGAGGTCTGGTTCGCTGCCACGTGTTCCGCCACTCCCTGGCCATGACCCTGCTGCAGGAGGGCATGCCGCTGGCCGACATCGGCAACCTGCTGCGCCACGAATCGGCAAACACGACGACGGTCTACGCCCGGCACGACATCGAGGCCCTGCGCCCGCTAGCGCGTCCCTGGCCGGCGCCGCATCCCGTCGCGGAGGCAGGATCATGACGTCGCTCTCCACCCGGCTTTCCGAGTATCTCGACCATTGCCGCCGGTTCGGGGCCAGCATGACCTCGGTCAACCATGTCCTCAAGCCGTTCTCCGCCTTTGCCGACGCAGAGGGCGCCTGTTGTTTTTTGAACTGCTCTGGCGTGGATTTCCCGCGCTTTTTCGTTCGGATCGGGACGATTTTTCCCGCTTTGGCTGATCCGGCTGGAGGGGTCTTGGGGACGTCGTCGTTTCCCGCTTTCGTTCCCGTGACGCCCCGGAGCGTCCGCAGCCTGCGGTTCCGTTTCCCTGCCTCGGAGGACGCTCCGGACGTGTCGTGGGCGGCAGCGGACGATGCGCACCCGTTCTGAACGGGCAGTCGTGCCTGTCGGGGAATCGGGCGGTGCCGCGCGCATGGCGCGACGACGGGAGCATCTACGTGATAACGGCTTGGCAGTCGTGCCTGTCGGGGAATCGGGCGGTGCCGCGGCCTCCGGCGCCGGCTGCGCGCGCGTTCTGTCCGTTCGTGCCGGACCGCGGATTCCGTCGTTGCCGCGTGCGCAGCCGCCCGGATGCCTACGTCCGTTCCGGGCCGGACCCGTCCTTCCGCTTCCGGAGGATCTCGTTCCAGTCCTTGCCGCCGTCCGGCCGCATGCGCCGGACTTTGGGGTCCTGCGTCTCGAGGCATCGCGCGGCGCGGTCGCCGGCGGGATCGGCGTCATAGCCGCAGAGGACGGTGCGGAGCCCGAGGCTCCTGATCCATTCCGGCGTCCTGGGCGCGACGCCGGCGGTGGAGATGACGATGTCGACCCGCGCGCCCTCGTCGAGGGTCCATGCCGAGAGGGCGTCGACGGCTCCCTCGACGAGGAGAGCGGTCTCGGGAGCCGGCCTTCGCCTGATCCAGAAGCCTCCGGCCGCCTTGCGGCTTCCAGGGGCCATGCCTTTGAAGGGCCGGCCGGGGAGGGTTCCGACGAGTTCGGCGCCGGTCCTCGCGCCGTCCCGGTCGCGGCAGGCGAAGACGGCGTTGGCGCGGCCGTCGGCGCCGAGGACGCCGATGCGCCTCGCATGGCCGATCAGTTCCGGGTCGAGGCCGCGGTCCCGGTGCAGGTGGCGCCGCACCCTTTCCCAAGCCCGGCCTTCGGGGAGCCCGCGGGCTCCGTCTCCGCCGCGCGGGCCGGGGGACGCGATCCCTTCGAGGCGGCGGAGGGCCTCGAGGAATCCGCACCCCTCGGCGTGGATGACCAGGTCGATGGCGCCTCCGCCGCCCCGGCCCCGGACATGGTCGTGGAACTTCGGGCCGTCGATGCTGATCACGGACCCCGGCCGCTTCCAGCGTGTCCCGTCGGCGGGGTCCCTCCGGTAGCCGAGCCGGGCGGCGACGTCCGGGAGCGGGATCGCCCGCGCGGCATCGGCCCGCTCCCTGCGGCCGCTCACAGCACCGTCTCCTCGGCGGCCCGGTTGACATGGCCGTCGGAGACGGCGCGCCTGCCGTCCGCGGCGGCGGCGATCAGCGCGTGATGGGCAAGCCTGTCGATCTTCCGGGGGACGCGGTTGGACGCCAGCGCCAGCGCCTCGACGGCCGCCGGCTCGAAGACCGGAACGTCGGCGCCGGCCAGGCGCATCCGGTGCGCGACGTAGGCGTCGACCTCCCCGCGGCTGAGCGCGGGGAGGTGGCAGTTGACGACGATCCTCTGGGCCAGCGGCTCGTGCACGGCCATCCTGAGGCGGTTGCGCAGCTCGGTCAGGCCGACCAGGAGCAGGCACAGCCGGTTCGCCGAATCCATGCGGTGGTTGGCGAGCATCCTGAACTCGGCGAGGACGTCGTTGCCGAGATGGTGCGCCTCGTCGAGGATCAGCACGGGCAGTTTCCCGGCCTCCGTGGCGAGGCGGGCCGTCTCCTCGCGGAGCGCCCGGAACAGCGTGGCGCGGGACTGGCTCCCGGCCAGGCCGAAGGCGGCCGCGACCGCGTTGTAGGTGTCGCGCACGCTTCCGGTCGAGAACGCGACGTAGCGGACCTGGTGGAGGCCGTCGTGCAGGCCGTCGGCCACCTGCCTGCAGACCGCGGTCTTGCCGACGCCCGGCTCCCCGGTGAGCAGGCCGATGCCGCGCAGCTCGACGAGATGCGCGATGCGGGCGCGCGCCTCGGCCTGCGTTTCGGTGTCGAGAAGCTCGTCGGGGCCGAGCGTCTTCTCGAAGGGGTAGTGCTTGAGTCCGAAGTGCGGCAGGTACATGGTCAGCCCTCCCCGTCGCCGGGCTTCCGGAACCTCACGGCCGGCCCTTCGCCGCCGCGCCGGATCCGGGCGTTGGCATGCAGGTCGAGCAGCCGCGCGAGGCCGGCCGGCCGGCCCTCGTGCACCACCTTGACCGGGCGGCCGGGCGGGGCGGACGGATCGTGGCGGAGCGTGACCATGGCGCCGTTCATGCCCGCATCGACCTCGTAGACGCGGCCGTGGAGGCTGACGGTCCGGGCCTTGGAGACCCGCCGGACCGCCTCGAACAGGAACATGTCGTCGAGGTCGACGCCGGGGTCGGGCCGCCGGACCGCGCCGCCGGTGAGCGCCCACTGGTCGAGAGGCGAGCGCCCGTGTTCAAGGCCGCGGTGAGGCGCCGTGCTGTACTCGGCGCCGACCCATGTGCGGAAGCGCCGGTTGAGCGCGTCCAGGCCGTCGATGTCCCGCACCTCGGGCAGGGCCAGGAACTGCCCGCGCACGGTGCGGAAGAACCTCTCGATCTTTCCCTTTCCGGCGGCATGGTACGGCCGCGCGTGGAGCAGCGAGACGCCCAGCCGGCCGCAGATCATCTTCAGTTGCCGGGAGCGGAAGTTCGCGCCGTTGTCGCAGTAGAGCCGTTCCGGCAGCCCCCGGCGCAGGATCGCCTCCTTCAGCACGGCCAGGTAGTCGGCTGCGGTCTCGCCAGGCGCGAAGTGCGCGTACGGGACGAGCCGGGTCGCGTCGTCGAGCAGGGCGATCAGGTAGGTCTTCCTCTTCCGGCCCCGCGTGTCCCGGACCTTCGGGCCGTGCATGACGTCCGACTGCCAGAGCTGGCAGGGCGCCGCGGCGGCGAAGCGGCGCAGGTCCTCGGACGGCGCGTCCCTGCGGCGCTTCATGATCCCCTCCCGGACGAACAGCCGGTGGACGGTCGAGGCGGCGACGGCGGCGTCCTCGGGCACCGCGCCCGTGGCCCGGGCATGCGCGACGACCTGCCGGACGCTGAGGTCCATGTGTTCCCGGCGGACCGCAAGCAGGCCCTCGATGACGTCGCCCGGCATGCTGCGGAACGAGCCGCGGTCCCTGCGGCGCTGCGGCATCAGGCCGTCGAAGCCCGACTTGCGGTACGCGCGGACCCAGGCCTGCATCGTCGTCACCGCGACCGTGCGCCGGGCCGAGCCCGGAATCGCAAGCTCCCGTTTCGACTGCCGCTTCAGGTGCCGCGCCGCCTCGTCCCGCGGAAGGTGCAGGGCCTCCGAGATCAGGCCGTAGCGGAACAGCGCGACCTCCATCCGGTGGTCGTCGGTCGTGTTTTTCATGATCGTTTCCTCCATCGTTCCGGGCGTCGGTGCGCCCGCCGGCCCTGTCTGCCGCCGCCGGCGCGACGGCAACAGGGTTCACTTCCTGTTGGGCGGCCCCGTCGGGAGTTTCCCGCCCGTCCGCGGGGGCCTGAACCCGACCGGAGGCGGCAGGAACGCGAGGTGCGCCGTCATCTCCCGGCGCAGGTCGACGAGCAGCGTCTCCGTCCCCAGCGCGGCGCGCATCGCCCCCAGCTCCGCCGGGCATCCCCGGAACAGGTCCGGACGCATCGTGGCCACGACCGCCAGGAAGGCCGACACCGCCGCGAACGCGCGGCGCAGGCCGCGGATCGCGTTCGACATCCCGTCGCGCTCGGGGAACAGCTGCCGGGCCGCCGCCCACGGACCCCGGGATCCGGCGAGAACGGCCATG
>JAJECF010000007.1 GCA_022822125.1 Alphaproteobacteria bacterium | reverse complement strand
AAGGCCGAACTGGAGAAAGTCATCATCCGGGTTTCGGTGGACCTGCCGCCGCCGCCGCATCCGACGGCCATCGCCATGGAGTGGTTCAAGGAACAGGTGGAAGCGCAATTCCCCGAGGGCAGCGAGGTGCGGAACTTCTATGCCGGCGCCCTCTACAAGGACCCCGACGCCATGACCGCCATGACCCAGGGCAATCTGGAGATGGGCTGGCTGGTCTCCGGCAAGACGGCCGCGACGGACATCTGGATGAGCATTATCGGCCAGCCCGGCGTCCTCACCACGGTCGCGGCCATCCACGACCTGGAGAACCAGGCCACCGGCAAGATGCTGCTGAACCGGCTGCGCGAGAAGCACTTCATCGAGCCGTTCGGTTTCGTTGATCTCAGCTTCGCGCTCGCCATTGCCGGCAAGGAGCGGCTGCTTGCGATGGATTCGTTCGAGGGTAAGAAAATCCGGACCTTCGCCGCCGCGGTGAACCCGGTGGTGGCCTCCTGGGGCGCCTCCCCGGTGGTCATGTCCTTCGGCGATGTGCCGAGCGCGCTCGAATCCGGTGTGCTTGACGGCGTCATCACCTCCATCGGCGGATGGCGCGCCATCACCGAGCAGACGCCCTATTACACCATCGCGGGCATCTCCACGGTGACCTTCGACAATTACTGGGTCGGCGCCAGCCAGGCGTGGTTCAACAAGCTGAACGACGAGACCCAGGCGAAGATCCGCGAACTGGTCGAGCAGGCCGTGAAGTACCAGAACGAGCTCAACTGGTGCAACGACCAGTTCGCCATAAACCAGTACAAGGCCGAGAACCCCTCGGATGTCGGCATCTACTCCGCGACTCCCGAAGAAGCGAAGCCCCTGCAGGAGGCCATCGGCAACAATGTCGCCGACTACCTCAAGGAGCGGCTGCCGGCGGAGGCGCATGAGTGGGTGGACAGGTTCCTCAAGGAAGGCCGCGAGGCCTCGGCGCGGCTCGGCCCGGGCACCGACCCGGTCGAGAGCGTCGATTGCGCCAAGCATGAGCCGGTGCTCAAGAAAGGGTAATCCGGACGTGCCGGCCGGGGAGAACGGGGAGGCCCGCCGGGCCTCTCCGGCCTCACTCGCATGAACCGTCTCTACTACGCCTGGCGCACCTTCCAGGAGCGTTTCGTGCAGTACATCGCTGCTGCGCTCCTGCTCGTGCTGACGCTGCTGGCCGGTCTGGAGGTCATTCGCCGCTATGTCTTCGGCGTGTCCTTCGAATGGCAGCAGGACGCGGTCACCTTCGGCATTCTCGCCGGCGTGTATCTGTTCTTCGCGGTCACGCAGAGCCGCGGGGCCCACCTGCGGGTGACGATCGTACTGCTTCTGCTGCGCGAGAAGGCCGGGCGGTGGGGCCGCGTCCTGGCCGGCATCTTCGAGATTTTCGGCGCGGCCGTCGGGCTCGCCTTCTGCGCATGGCTGGTCTGGTGGGGCCTCGAAGTCGCAGACCTGATGATCCTCCAGGAACGCAAGACCGAGAGCCTGGCCTTCCTGCTATGGCATTTCTTCGCCGTGTTCCTTCTCGGCATGGCGTTTCTCGCCGTCAGCTACGCGTTCCAGCTCTACCACCACATATGCATGATGATGGGCGGGGCCGGGCTGGAGGAACGTTACCGGTCTCATACCGATGAAGGCTCGCTGCTCTAGATGACCCGCATATACGAGCCGCCGGGCGCCGGAAGCCCGCAAGGAGCCCTGCACGATGGGTAGTCTGCTCGCCGGCATCCTGGCGTTTCTGGGCTCGGGAGTCACCATCGGCATCGCGCTCGGCGCGGCCAGCGCGATCTACATCCTGTTCGATCCGCTGCTGGACGCCCGGGCGCTGTCCTCGGCCTTCTTCTCGTTCCTCGGCCACTACAGCCTGATGGCGGTGCCGCTGTTCATCTTCGCCGGCTTCCTCATGGAACGCACCGGCATGGTGCGCCAGCTGTTCCAGTTCGCCGAGGCCCTGGTGAGCTGGGTCATCGGCGGCTTCGGACTGGCCACGGTCACCACCTGCGTGCTGTTCAGCGCCATCTCCGGCTCGAGCGTCGCCGTCGCCTCGGCCATGAGCCTCATCACGATCCCGGAGATGCGCAAGCGCAACTATCCCGACTGGCTCTCTGCCGGCATCGTGGCTTCCGGCGGCGGCATCGGCCTGCTCATCCCGCCGAGCCTCTCGCTCATCATTTACGGCATCGCGACGGAAACCTCGATCGTGCGCCTGTTCATGGCCGGCATAATCCCCGGCCTGATGCTGGCGGGCGGCATGTTCATTCTCATCATACTCGCCGCCTGGCGCACCAAGACCCTGAGCCGCGGCCACTTCGCCTGGGGCCCGTTGGGACGCGCGACGGTAGGGGCGCTCCCCGGCCTTGCCATGCCGGTTCTTGTGCTGGGCGGGCTCTATGGCGGGCTGTTCACGCCGACCGAAGCCGCCGCCGCCGCGTGCGGCTACGCCTTGATCTACGGACTGGTCACGGGCCGCGGCGAGTTCCTGCGCAATCTGCTGCCGACCGCCGCCCGGGCGATGAATCTCAGCGCAGTGGTGTTCTTCCTGGTCGGGAGCGTCGGCATCTTCCAGTTCGTCGCGGCCAACCAGGCATGGCCCCAGCAGCTCGCGCAGCTGGTCATCGAGATGCAGCTCGAACCGCTGCCGTTCCTGTTCGGCTACATGGCGCTGCTGCTGATGCTCGGCACCTTTCTCGACGGCATCGCCATGATCCTGCTGACCGTGCCGGTCGTCTTCCCGGTGGCCACGGCGCTCGGCATCGACCCGATCCATCTGGGCATCGTAGTCACCATGGGCGTCGAGTTGAGCGTCATCACCCCTCCGGTGGGGTTCAATCTTTATGCCGTGAGCGGCATTGCCCAGATCCCCATCCAGACCGTGCTGCGCGGGGCGATGATCTTCTTCGTGTCGGATTTCATCGTGACCCTCATCATCATCCTGGTGCCCGAACTGTCCACCTGGCTGCCCAGGGTGCTCGGCGGGGCCTCGCCTTTCGGGTAGGCCTGTCATGCGCGGTGGAGGGACATTACTGTCCGGTTTGGATTTTGCGGATAGAGCGCAGTGTCTGGATTCACCCGGGTTTTAAAGGGTTCGGCGGGATCGAGACATGGATCGACGCCCAGCGCCCCGACATTCTTTCCTCTCATGCGAAAGCTCCTCACTATCCTCAACGCCATACTCAGGGACAGAAAACCATGGAAAACAGCTTGACCAACAAGACAGTCGCTCATCCCGAGTAGCGGCGCCAGCCGCGTATCGAGAGCCTGCCCTGAGCTTGCCGAAGGGGACGGCGCTCCCACCGGCGGGACGATCCTTCGGTACGCCTCCCCTTCGGCAAGCTCAGGACAGGCTCTTCGGTCGGCTACTCAGGATGAGGTTCGATACGCGCCCGCAGGCGGGCGCTGCTCAGGATCAGGAGAGGCGGGGACGCCGGGCGGCATTTGCCCGTGAGTTTCAACCCGGCGTTCTCCGGCAGGAGCGTCAGGCCGCCATCGGGCCGGGTCCGCTTCCCGGCGCAAATGGAGACGGCTTCCCTTCCCCCGCCTCGAACAACGCCTCCAGTCCCTCGCGGTAGCCTGGGTAACGCAGGCGGACGCCGAGTTCCGCCTTGATGCGGGCGTTGGAGACGCGCTTGCTGTCGCGGTAGAAGCTGGCGGCCATGGGCGAGAGGGCCGCTGTCTCGAAGCGTTCGGTCGGGGGCGGCGGCAGGCCCAGCAGGCGGCAGGCGAATTCGGTCACCTCGGCGGGCGGGGCCGGCCGGTCGTCGGCGAGATTATAGGCGCGGCCGGGACTGGGGCGCGCAATGGACGCCGCCAGCACCGCTGCTATGTCATCGACATGGATACGGGAGAACACCTGGTCCCGTTTGACGATCCGCCGCGCCCGGCCGGCGCGGGCCGCCGCCAGCGCATTGCGGCCCGGCCCGTAAATGCCGGCGATGCGGAACACATGCAATGGCAGCCCGAGCGCGCTCCAGGCGGCCTCCGCCTCCACCCGCCGGCGGCCCCGCTCCCCCGTCGGAAGCAGCGGGCTGCGCTCATCCACCCAGCCGCCGCCCCGGTCTCCGTAAACCCCCGTGGTCGAGAGATAGCCCGCCCAGAGGAGCCCCGGCGGCGCCTCGAAACCCGGCAGGAAGGGGTCGCCTGAAGGGCCGGGCGGCGCGGAGAAGAGCAGATGCGTCGCCTGCCGTCTGCCGAAGCGGTTCCAGCCGCGCTCCGCGAAGCGCGCCGCCTTCGCGGAATCGCGCGTCGAGCCGGCGATTTCCCAGCCTTCCGACGCCAACCGGAGCGCCAGCCGCTCTGCGGAATAACCGAGCCCGTGGATGAAGAGCTTCACTGCCGGACGCCGCCCGGCTCAGAAGTCGAGATCGGTGTAATGATCCACCGGCCGCCAGTTCGGCAACCGGTCGGAAAGCAGGGGGCGAACCGACGGACGCGACTTGAACCGGGCATACCACTCCTGCGCCGGCGGATGATCGGCCCAGGGCACCACGCCCATATAGTCGAGCGAGGAGAGATGCGCGCCGGCGGCGATGTCCGCCAGCGAGAAACGGTCGCCGGCCAGCCAGTGCCGCTGCGTCAGCAGCATGTCGATATAGCGCAGATGCTGCTCCAGATTGAGCACGCCCGCGCGCACGAATTCCGAATTGGGCGGCCCGTGCCCCGCCAGCCGCTTCAAAATGCGTTCCCGGTAGAGATAGTCGGTTACCTCCTGGGCGAATTTGGTGTCGAACCAGAGGACAAGGCGGCGGACTTCCGCCTTGGTCCTCGGCGCTGCGCCCAGCAGCGTCGGCGGTCCGGCCGTCTCCTCCAGATATTCGACGATGGCCTGGCTTTCCGCCAGCGCATGGCCGTCGTCCAGCAGCAGCACCGGCACCGTCGCCGCCGGGTTGAGCGCGAGGAAAGCCTCGCGCCGCTCCCAGACCGGTTCTTCCTCCAGCGCGAACGGGATCCTGAATTCGCCCAGCGCGATCCGTACCTTTCGGCAATAGGGGGAAAGCGGCAGGTGAAGCAGGGTCGCCATATACGCCCCCTGGATCGATGCCGGAGTTTAACCCGCAACCGCCCGGCGGTGCTATATCCTCGCAACGTCGCCGAAGCCGGACCGTCCTTGCCGCTCTCCCTCATTGTCCTTCTCGCGCTTGTCCAGGGCATTACCGAGTTCCTGCCGGTCAGTTCCTCGGCGCATCTCGTCCTCGTCCACGCCGCCTACGGGGCGCACAGCCCGGACGGCGCGGCCGCGCTCGTCCTCGATGTCGCCGTTCATCTCGGCGCGCTCGGGGCGGTGCTGGTCTATCTTCGCCGCGATATCGCCCGCCTGGCAGCAGCAGGGCTCGCCGGCCTCGCCGGGCCGCGGCCCGAGGGCTGGGCGCTTGGCTGGCATGTCGCAGCGGCGGCGGTTCCGGTCGCGGTCGCCGGCGCGCTGCTCAAGGACACGCTTGCAGCCGATCTGCGCAGCGTCGAGGTGATCGCCTGGACAACGCTCGGTTTCGGCCTCGCGCTCTGGGCGGCGGACCGCCGGGGCCGCCGGACGAAGCGGCTCGACTCGCTGCGCCTGCCGCATGCGCTCGCCATCGGCATGGCGCAGGTCCTGGCGCTGGCGCCGGGGGTCAGCCGCTCCGGCATCGCCATGACGGCGGCGCTCGCGCTCGGTTTCGAGCGGGCGGAGGCCGCGCGCTTTTCCCTCCTGCTCTCGATTCCCGTCATTCTGGGCGCCGGGCTGTGGACGGCGCGGGACCTGGCGCGGATGGGCGATCCCGCCATCGCTGCAGCCGCAGGCCTGGCGGCGCTGCTCGCCTTCCTGGCGGCGCTTGCGGCGATCACCGCGATGATGCGCTGGCTCGCGCGCGCGAGCTTCGCCCCCTTTGTCGTCTATCGGGTTCTGCTCGGCGGGCTGCTGCTCGCCTGGGTCTATGTCTGAACCCCGCCCGCAGGAAGAAAGGACCGGCCCCTTGACCGCTCTCGAAGGCATTCGCGTCGTCGATCTGACGCGCGTGCTCTCCGGCCCCTGGTGCGCGATGCAGCTCGCTGATCTCGGCGCGGAGGTGCTGAAGATCGAAAATCCCGCCGGCGGCGACGACACGCGCGCGTTCCTGTCCCCCGCCCGGGACGGGCATTCGACCTATTTCCTGACCGTGAACCGCAACAAGAAGAGCATCGCCGTCGATTTCACCCGGCCGGAGGGCGCCGAAATCGTGCGGGGGCTCGCGCGCGTCTCCGATGTGCTGCTGGAGAACGCGCGCACCGGCGCGCTCGACCGGCGCGGCCTCGGCTATGACGCCCTGGCGGCGGAGAATCCGGGCCTCATCTACTGCTCCGTCTCCGGTTACGGGCGCAGCGGCGCGCTTGCCGACAGGCCCGGTTACGACCCGGTGGCGCAGGGCGAGAGCGGCTTCATGTCGCTCACCGGCGAGCCCGACGGGCCGCCAATGCGCACGGGCGTGTCGCTGGTCGATATCATGGCCGGCATGTATGCGGCCCAGGCGGTGCTGGCGGCCCTGGTCGCGCGCGGGCGCACCGGCCGCGGCCAGCGCCTCGACGTGCCGCTGTTCGACACCGCCGTCGCCATGACCTCGCATGCCGCCACCGCCTGGCTCGAGGCCGGGGTGGATATCGGCCGGCCCGGCAACTCCAATCTTGTCGCCATGCCGGCCGGACTGTTCGAGGCGGCGGACGGCCCGGTGATGATTACGGTGACGACCGACCGGCTGTTCCGGCGGCTGGCCGAAAAGGTCTTTCGCCGCCCCGACCTTGCCGACAACCCCGCCTATGCGACCAATGCCGCGCGCATGGAGAACCGCGCGGCGCTGACCCGGGCGATGAACGACATCCTGAAGGCCGGCACGCGGGACGCCTGGATCGCCCGGATGCGGGATGCGGGCATCCCCGGCGGGCCGGTGCGCAGCGTGCCCGAGGCCTTTGCGTCGGACGAGATGGCGGAGCGCGGCATGGTCACCGCCCAGGCGCACAGCGCGCTCGGAGAGGTGCGGGCCGTGCGTTCCCCGGTGTCGCTTTCCGGCACGCCGGTGCGCGACCCCGCCGGCGCGCCTCTGCTCGGCGAGCACACCGAAGCCTGCCTCTCGAGACTGCTCGGATATGAGCCCGGGACAATTGCGCGCCTCCGCCGCGAAGGCGTGATCCTGCAGGCCTGAATGCAGGACGCCCCGCCGTTTCCGGCGGGGCGCCTGTTCCGTTCGGCCGGTCCCGCCGGCCGGTTACAGGCCTAGTTCGACAGGTGGATCACGACCCGCCGGTTCAACACTTCGCGGGTGTTGTCGGGAGTCCTGATCGCCGGATCGGCCTCGCCCATCGCGCTCACGGCGACGCTGTCCTCGGGGACCAGCAGATCGAGGGTAAAGACCTCATAGACCGCGTTGGCGCGCATCTCGGAGAGCTTCTGGTTGTATTCGGACGAACCGCTCGTGTCGGTATGGCCGGAGATGTTCACCATCGCGCCCTTGAGCTTGCCGAAGGACGTGTAGGCCTTGTTGATTTCCTGCTGGGCGGCGCCGTCGATGGCAGCGCTATCCCAAGCGAAATAGATCTCCCACGGACCCTTGTCCACGGGCTTCGGCGGCGGCGGCCGCAGCGCCGCTTCGGCAGCAGTCGCGCCTTCCTCGAACATCGCCTTGCAGTTCGCGATGTCGCCGGGCTGGATGTTCTCCTCCAACTCCTGCAGCCAGCAGTCGAAGCCGACCTGCGCCATGGCGGCGGCCTTTCCGGCCTTGTCGCGCCCGCCGCCGTCCAGAATCGTTTCGAGACGCGCCTGGGCGATTTCCACTTCGAGTTTCGCATCCGCCGCAAGATGGCGCATGGCCGGATCCTCGGGCATCACATCGGCGCCGCCCGCAACCGCCAGCGCGCGGTCGGAGAAGACGCGGGCGTCATTCCAGTCCGCTTCGGCCGCTTCCATGTCCGCAAGCTTCTTGTAGCCCTCGATCAGCCCCATCTGGAAGTCGGACCCGGTCGCCTCGGCCATCTGCGCATCCTTGAGGCTCGAAGCGCATCCCCCGAGCGCAAGCGCGGCGGCCCCGGCCACAACATAACCAGTGATCCGTGACAGCATGTTATTCCCTCGCGATTGGCGTTTGTCCAAGTAGCAGGCGGCCTGTCAATCCGGCCTCCCGTCATGATAAGCACTTATACCCGATTCGCAAACACTAGTCGCCTGTTTCGTTGCAGTTTCGTTATGCGCGCGCGCCCTTTCGGCCGAAGCGCCCGCGGCTTATGGCGGATAGGTGCCGGCCATGCGCGCTCTTAGCCGAATGAGCGCCAGCACCGTGTCGATTGCCGGCGTAGCGACGCCCGCGCGCCGGCCGAGCTCGCTCACAGCGCCCACCAGCGCATCGATCTCCATCGGCCGGCCCCGCTCAAGGTCCTGAAGCATCGACGTCTTGTGCGCGCCGACCGCAACCGCGCCCTCGAGCCGGCGCTGCAACGGAATGCGAAAGCGCGCGCCGAGCGCCTCGCCGACCGCCTGGCCCTCGCGCATCATCGCTTCGACGAGCCGGCGCACCTCGCTGTCCGCGCCGATCCCGGCCAGCGTCGCATGGGTAAGCGCCGAAATCGGGTTGAAACAGAGATTGCCCCAGAGCTTCACCCAGATCTCGTCACGAATGCGGGGCCGGACAGGCGCGCGGAAGCCGGCTGCGATAAGCAGGCGGGACAGCGCCGAAGCGCGCTCGCTCCGGGTGCCGTCCGGCTCTCCCAGCGTGTAGCCATTGCCGTCGATATGACGGCAGACTCCGGGCTCGACGATCTCCGCCGCGGGATAGACGACGCAGCCGATGGCGCGCTCCGGCCCGAGCCCGCGCCATTGCGCGCCGCCCGGATCGACCGCTTCCACCGGACCCGCTGGAAAGCCCGTCCCGATGCCGTGGAAATACCACCAGGGCACCCCGTTCATCGCGGTCACCACCGCCGTGTCGGGCCCCAGCAGCGGGCGCATCGACTCGACCGCGCCCGGCGCCTGATGAGCCTTGAGCGTCACGATCACAATATCCTGCACGCCGAAGTCCGCCGGGTCGTCGCTCGCCGCCACCGGCAGCGTGAAATCCTCCTCGTCGGAGACGAAGCGCAGCCCGTTCGCCCGCATGGCGGCCAGATGCGGCCCGCGCGCGATCAGGCCGATTTCGGCCTCGCCCTGCCGGACAAGCAGGGCGGCCAGATGGCACCCGATCGCGCCGGCCCCGAAAATCGCGATCTTCACGGAGCGAGGCCGAGCTTTTCGGCAAGCCCGATGCGCTGGAGCTTGCCGGTGGCGCCCTTGGGAATCTCGTCCACGAAGACGATCCGGCGCGGCACCTTGAAATCGGCAAGCCGGGCGCCGGCGAATTCCTTTAGCTCGCTGTCGCTCGCCTTCGCCCCCTCGGCCAACACGATGGCGGCGGCCACTTCCTCGCCGAGCGTCCGGTGCGGCAGGGCGAAGGTCACCACCTGCTGGACGGCGGCGTGGTCCATCAGCGCCTCATCCACCTCGCGCGGGGAAATCTTTTCGCCGCCCCGGTTGATGATCTCCTTGAGCCGGCCGGTGATGGTCAGATAGCCCGCCGCATCGATCACGCCTTGGTCGCCGGTCCGGAACCATCCATCGGCGAAGGCGCTCTCATTGGCTTCGGGATTGCTCTCGTAAGCGGCCATGACATTCGGCCCGCGAATAACGACCTCGCCCGTCTCCCCCGCCGGCAGCAGGCGGCCCGCCTCGTCCATGACGGCGACTTCCGGCCCGGCCGCCACGCCGACGGAGCCGGGGCGGCGCTCCGCCGGCGGCAGCGGGTTGCTCGCCATCTGGTGGGCCGCCTCGGTCATGCCGTAGCTCTCGATCACCGGGCAGCGGAAGAGCGTTTCCAGATCGCGCATCACCTGCGGCGGCAGGGAGGCGGAGGACGAGCGCACGAACCGCAATTGCAGGGCGTCGACGGTCCCGGCGTTTCGCCGGGCCCGCGCCAAAATGGCCTGGTGCATGGTCGGCACGGCGGAATACCAGGTCGGCCTGGCCTCGGCGAACCAATCGAACACCCTGAAGGCGTCGAATCCCGGCGTGCAACAGACGGAGCAGCCGGCGCGCATCGGCGCCAGCACATTGGCGATCAGCCCGTGGATGTGGAAGAGCGGCATGATGTTCATGCCGCGATCCGCCGGCTCCAGCCGGAGCGTCTCCGCGATATGCGCCGCCGAAGCGCAGACATTCGCCTGGCTGAGCGGCACGATCTTCGGCCGCGAGGTGGTGCCGGAGGTATGCAGCACGAGCGCGGTATCGGCGGCGCCCGCATATCCCTTGACCGATGCGCTCTCGGTTCCCGCGCCTTCCGCGAACAGCGAGAAGCCGCCGGCCGGCCCGTCCTCATCGCGGACGAGGCGCAGCAGCGGAATGCCCAGGCGGGCCGCCGCAGCCGCCGCCGGCCCGCTCTCCTCATCGGACACGACCAGCGCCCTCGCCGACAGGTCATCCAGGTAGAAGTGGAACTCGTCCTCCCGATAGGCCGGGTTGAGCGGCGCGACCGCGGCCCCGGCGCCTATGGCCAGGAAGGCCGACGCCATCTCCGGGCCGTTGGGCAGCACGACCGCCACCCGGTCGTTCCGGCCGATTCCGAAATCGTTCAGCGCAGCGACGGTCCTGTCCGCCAGCTTGCCGAGCGCCCCGAACGTCAACGAGGCGCGGCCGGGCGCGGCCAGGGCAATGCGGTCATCGGGATGAGCCGCAATCAGCTCGGCCAATGTGCAGGGCAGGTCCATGAGCAATCCTCGCTCGGTCATGGCTCGACGACGACTGTGCCGAGCTTGTCCAAGCTTTCCACCAGTTCATGCGCGGCGACGATTTCGTCCAGCGGGAAGCGGGCCGCGACGGGGAACAGCCCTTCGCCGCCCGCCGCCCAGCGCGTCACGTCGCGCTGCGCCTGCCGGCGAGCCTCCAGCGGGATGCTGTTCAGCACCACGAAATGCAGGGTGGCGTTCAGGCCCATCAGGGCGCGCACATCGATCTCCGGTTTCGGGTCGCCGTCGCTGGCGTAGATTGCGATGGCGCCATTGCGTTTCAATGCGCCCATCGCACTGACGAGATTGCCGCCGAAATCGACTTCGACGATCCGGTCCACGCCCTCGCCGCCGGTAAGCTCCCGCACGCGCCGGGCGACGTCCTCCTGCCGGTAGTTGATCGCGGCGTCCGCCCCGCCGGCCAGCGCATGCGCCGCCTTCTCCTCGCCGCTCACCGTCGCCAGCACCCGCGCGCCGCCCCATTTCGCCAGCTGCACGGCATAGTGGCCGACCGCGCCGGCGCCGCCCGTGACCAGCACGATCTGGCCCGCCACGGACCCGTCCGCGAAGACGCAGCGATGCGCTGTCATGGCGGGAATGCCGAATGTCGCTCCTTCGGCGAAGCCGAGTCGGTCGGGAAGCGCATGCACGAGCCCGGCGTCGAGCGCGATATATTCCGCCGCCGTGCCGAAAGCCCGGCCGAGCCGCTGGCCGTTATAGAGCCAGACCCGCCGGCCGACCCATGCGGGATCGACGCCGGCGCCGACCCGGTCCACGGTCCCGGCCCCGTCGCTGTTCGGGATCACGCGCGGAAACTCGAAGCCGTAGTCGCTGATGCCGGCGCGGAGCTTCACATCGGCCGGATTGACGCCGGACGCCGCCAGCCGGACGCGCAACTCGCCCGGCCCCGGCTCCGGCGTTTCCATTTCGCCGAATTCCAGCACCTCCCGCGCCGGTCCCTTGCGCTCATACCACGCCGCCCGCATCGATCCCCTCTTTGTCGTCCTGCATATGCCGGCCCGGAGGACATCCGGAAATGTCATGATATGTCATGTTGTGTCATGATCTCCATGCGCAGCGGGCATACGCGATGGTCCTTTCGGGCATAGGCTCCTCTTCCGGTTTCATTCCGTTTCTCCCGCCGCTCCGACCGCCCCTGCGGGGGTGTCATGTTATGTCATGCGATGTCATGGTCGCGTTCCATTGCTGTCCCCTGTTCCCGAGTAGCCGCGCCTCCCCCTTCCTCATCCTGAGTAGCCGCGAAGCGGCGTATCGAAGGGGCCTGTCCTGAGCTTGTCGAAGGGGGCCTGTCCCGGGCAAGGCATCCTTCGATACGCGCCTGCTAACGCAGCCGCTACTCAGGATGAGGAGGGGTTGGAGCGGGCAGCCCTGCGGGAATGTCATGTTGTGTCATGAGCCGCCCGGCAGCGAAACGGCCTCCCGCGCCGTCCCGCAGGAACAGCTTACCATGGATTAGCCGGCGTCAGGCCCCGCCCCAGAGGCCCATTGCATGATTTGATGCGCACTCGCAGCAGGTCGAGAGGCGCGGCACCTTATCCAAGTTTCTCGATTCGCCTTTCCATCACATCGAGAAAAGCCGGATCGTAAGACTCATCTACATGGTTGTTGTTCCAGAGGCCGGAACGGCGCACCCGTTTCCGGTCGCTTTCATGACCGAGCCAGTCCCGCGACGGCGCATCGACCGCCGGCTGCCGGACGCCGCTGAGCAACGCAATTGCGTTACGCTCGATGAAACCCCGGTCGCTTTCCGGGCCGGGTTCGTCGTCCACATCCAGCCAGAGAAAGGGCATTGCTCCGATATAGCGGCTGACTTCCGCTTCCAGCGCCGCTTCGCCGCGCTTTAGCGCCTCGCGCTCAATATCGAGCCGCCTTGCCGCCGCGCCGGGATCGGAGGCGATGCCCCAGGACTGCGGCAGCGGGAGGCCGAGGCAACGCGCCAGCGCCACACCGACCAGCAAGCGAAAAATCGAACCGCGATGGTTGCCGCTGCCGCTCGCGCTGCCGCGATGCTGCGACAGGCGGCCCCACAGTGTGCTTCGGCTTCCGGCCTTGAGGGCGTGCGTCCCGACGCGCACGACGCGCCCGCTATATTCCGAACGCAAACGCGCTTCCCCAACCTCGAAGAAAAAATACAGCCCGCGTTTCGGCCAGCCCGCTCCGCCCCGGCAACCGGTCAGGGTTCGGTAGCCGCCAATGTGCGTTTCAAGCCGTTCGAGCAACCGGTAAAAACGGTCCGTATCGACACGACGGTCAGTCATCCAAGCAGACGCCCAGCCATGACAATTGCCGCCCCTGGCTCAGCCCCTCCATCGGGACGCGAACCCTGAAGCCTTGTTGTCGCAATACAGGCTCGAGATATTTGCGATAATCCATGCCAGCGAAAAAGACGACCGTATCGACACCGGCAAGCGCCGGACCAAGTTCGGCAAGCACGGATTGCGCCCAGGCCCGCCGTTCGGCAACAGGCATAGCCTTCAGCGTTTTGTCGTAAGGCTCGATGGTCCTTTCGGGATCGACCAGACCGTATTTCGCGGACAATATCAGCCATGGGTGCCCCATGCGCTCGACGCAGGCCCGCGCCTTGCAGAACCAGTCGGAGATGTAGAGGTCTTTCGCCAGCGCCGCCGAAGTTCGTTTCTTCTTCACGCAGGAGACCAGATAAAGCGTGTTGCCGCCCTCGTCATCGGGCGGCGTACCGGCGGTGAAAACCGGGTTCGGCCGCCTGTCGCGTCCCGCATCTGCCATCGCTCCCGCGCTGTCCGGCCTGTCGAGAATCTCGTAATAAAATTCGGTCGTCGTGCTTCGCACCGGCCCCCTCCGCTCCAGCAGCCTGACACCCGCCATCCGCGCGAACCGGGTTCCCCCGAGCGCGCTGCAAACTGCCGGAATACGGTTTTGCAGGTTCATGTCGCGCGCAATATCGCCAACCCGAATGCCGATGCTCGCCTGTCCGGTCTGCCGCGCTGGCTCGACACAGCGTTCCAGAGCGAAGCGTCTGATTCTGCCGGCCTGCGTTTCCGCCATGCCTCTCCCCCCTGATGCGTCCTGCATGTTGTAATGCCCGAAACGGTGAATCGGGAAGCAGGGCCATGAAACGAATCGTCTTTCTGGAGCGCAACTCCTTCCCGCCGGGCGTGCCGCTTCGCCCTCCCGGTTTTCCGCATGAGTGGGTCGAGTTCGGGGAAACCCGGCCGGACCAGGCGGCGGCGCGGCTTCGGGGCGCGCATGTTGCGGTCGTCAACAAGTGCCGCATCGACGCCTCCGTGTTCGAGGCCGCGCCGACCCTGGAGCTTGTAGCGGTTTCCGCGACCGGCACCGATTGCGTGGACAAGCAGGCCGCGCGGGCCGCCGGCGTGCCGGTCACCAATGTCACCGGCTACGCCGCCGACAGCGTGGCGGAGCATGCGCTCGCCCTGCTGCTGGCGCTGGCGCGCGCCGTGCCCGCCTATGACCGCGCCGTGGCCGAGGGGCGCTGGGCGAAGGCGCGCCAGTTCTGCCTGTTCGACTACCCGATCCTGGACCTCGCCGGCCGCCGGCTCGGCATTGTCGGCGCGGGCGTTATCGGCTCCGCGGTCGCGAGAAAAGCGACAGCCCTCGGCATGGAGCCGGTCACCGCCGCGCGCAAGGGCGCCGCGCCCGGCCCCGGGCAAATCGCCTTCGACGAGATGCTGGCGAGCGCCGACGCCATCTCGATCCACTGCCCGCTGAACGACGAGACCCGGGGGCTGATCGGCCGCGCGGAATTCGCCGCGATGCGCCGCCGGCCCTTCCTCATCAACACGGCAAGGGGCGGCATCGTGGACGAAGCGGCGCTGGTCGAGGCGCTGGACGAAGGCGCGATCCGGGGCGCAGCCTTCGATGTGGCGACTGTCGAACCGCCGCCGGAAGGCCACCCGCTGCCCGCGCTCGCCGGCCGGCCTGATGTCATCGTCACCCCGCATGTCGCCTGGGCAAGCGAATCGGCCATGGCCACGCTTGCGGAGGGCCTCGTTTCAGGCCTCGAAGCCTGGGCGCGCGGGGAAATCACGAACCGCGTCGCTTGACCCGCCGGGCGGCGTCGGGCGAAATCGGCGCCCGACCCCGACACACGACAAGGCAGAACAGTTTATGCCCATCGTCAACCGCATCGCCGAATTCCACGAGGAAATGACCGCCTGGCGGCGCGAGCTCCACATGTATCCCGAAACGGCGTTCGAGGAGGTGCGCACCTCCGCCTTCGTCGCGGACCGGCTGAAGGAATTCGGCGTGGACGCGGTCCATACCGGCATCGCGAAGACCGGCGTCGTCGCCGTGCTGCGCGGACAGGGCGACAGCCCGCGCTCGCTCGCCATCCGCGCCGATATGGATGCGCTCGACATCGAGGAGGCGAACGACTTCGACTACAAGTCCCGCAATCCCGGCAAGATGCATGCCTGCGGCCATGACGGGCACACGACCATGCTGCTCGGCGCGGCGAAATATCTCGCCGAGACGCGCAATTTCGACGGCACGGTCTATTTCGTGTTCCAGCCGGCGGAGGAGAACGAGGGCGGTGGGCGCGCCATGGTGGAGGACGGCCTGTTCGAGCGCTTTCCGGCGGATGCGGTTTACGGCATGCACAACTCGCCGGGCGTGCCGGTCGGGCGCTTCACGACCCGCGCCGGGCCGTCCATGGCGGGCTTCGACATTTTCGAGATCGAGATCGACGGCTACGGCACCCATGCCGCCCGGCCGCACCAGGGCGTCGATCCGGTGGTGGTGCAGGCCCAGATCGTCACCGCGCTGCAGACCATCCCCAGCCGGTCGGTCAACGCCATCGACTCGGTGGTGCTGACCATTACCCAGGTGCATGGCGGCGACACCTGGAACGTGATTCCGCAGAAGGTCGTGCTGCGCGGCACGGTGCGCGCCTTCAAGCCCGAAGTGCAGGACCTGACGGAAGCGCGCATGCGGCGCATCTGCAACAGCATTGCGGAGGCCTTCGGCGCCAGCGTCTCGGTGCGCTATGAGCGGCGCTACCCGCCGACGGTCAACGATCCGGAGCATGTCGATCGCGCCGCCGCCGTGGCGCGGGACGTGTTCGGCGCAGGCAATGTGGCCACCGACGCGCCGCCCGGCATGGGCTCGGAGGACTTCTCCTTCATGCTCAACGAGAAGCCGGGCGCCTATGTCCGCATCGGCAACGGCGCGGAAGGCGAGCATGGCGGCGTGGTCGTCCACAACCCGCATTACGACTTCAATGACGATGCCCTGCCCTGGGGCGCCACCTACTGGTCTCGCCTGGTCGAAACTGTGCTGGTGCGCGCATGAGGCTCCGGGATTTCGATGCGCTCAGCTTCGACTGCTACGGCACGCTGATCGACTGGGAATCGGGCATTCTCGCGGCCTGGCGCCCCTGGGCCGAGAGGGAAGGCGTCGAAGCCGGGGACGGCGCCGTGCTGGAATGCTTCGCCGCCAACGAGTCCCGGCAGCAGGCGGAGACGCCGGGCCTGCCTTACCCCGAAGTCCTGGCGCGGACCTTCATGGCGATGGGCGCGGATTTCGGACGCGCGCCCGTCGAGGCCGATGCGGTCGCCTTCGGTCGTTCCGTTCCGGACTGGCCGGCCTTTCCAGACAGCGCCGGGGCGCTCGCCTATCTCAGCCGGCATTACGAGCTCATCGTGCTGTCGAATGTGGACCGGGAGAGTTTCGCCGGCTCTGCCGAGCGGCTCGAAACGCGGTTCGACGCCGTTTATACGGCGCAGGATATCGGCTCCTACAAGCCCGCGCCGGCGAATTTCGACGCCTTGATCGGCGGCCTCGAGGCGCGCGGCATTGCGAAAGCGCGCCTCCTGCACACGGCCCAGTCTCTGTTCCACGATCATGCGCCGGCCGCCGCCGCAGGGCTCGCGACCTGCTGGATCGACCGGCGCAAGGGCCGGCCCGGCTGGGGCGCGACCATGCCGCCGCCTTCGGAGGTGCAGGTCGATTTCCATTTCGGCTCGATGGCGGAGCTGGTCGAGGCGCACCGCCGGGACGGTTAACGTCGGTCTGTCCGACGGCTACAATCCGGTCCGGCCAAAAGGGTTGGGTGCATCATGCTCAAGAGCATAGTCGTTGCGGTGGACGCCTCTCCGTCCAGTGTGGAGGCGGAGAAGCTGGCGCTTGCCGTCGCCGGCGGCCATGACGCGCAGCTCGTCGGGATCGGCGTGCTCGATACGCCTTTCTTCACCGCGCCCATGGCCCGGCCGGTGGGCGCGGGCGCCTACAAGGAGCACCGCGACGAAACGCTGGTCGAGGCCGCGCGCCTGAGGCTCGAAGCGCGGATGAAGGAATTCGAGGCGTCCTGCGCCGCCGCCGGCGCGGCCTATGGAGTCGTCGAGGCGGAAGGCGTGCCGCACGAGCTGATCGAGGCGGAGGCGGACCGGCACGACCTCATCGTGATCGGGCGTGAAACAAACTTCCACGGCGTCGAGGACCATGACATCGCCGATGTCGTCCAGCGCCTGCTGCGCGACAATCCGCGGCCGGTGCTGATGGCGCCGCCCGCCCCGCTGTCAGGCAACCGGGTGGTCGTGGCCTTCGACGGCAGCCGGGAATCCTCCCGCGCCATGCACATATTCATCCTGCTCGGGCTGGCGAAGGGGCGGGAGGCCCATGTCGTCAGCATTGCCGCAGACCGCGCGGAGGCGGCGGAGACCGCCGCCAAGGGCGCGGGCCTGTTCCATTCGCACGGCTTCGAGGCCGAAGCGCACGGGATCGCGGCGCGCGGCAACCCGGCCGACGCCATTCTTTCGCAGGTCGAGTCGATGAATGCCGGCATGCTCGTCATGGGCGCCTTCGGACACCACAATCTCGTCCGCAATATCCTGGTCGGCTCCGCCACCCGCCGCCTGCTGCACGATTGCCCGGCCCCGGTCTTCGTGCATCACTGACGGAAGACGGGCGCCGGTTCAGCGTCCCCAGTGCTCGCGCAGATGGTCAGCGGCGTCACGGACGGCGCGGGCGGCGACCTCCACTTCCGGGGCCATTTTCAGGAAGCCGTGCGGCGCGCCGGGATAGAGGATATAGCGGTGCGGCACATGGGCGGCGGCCAGCTTCAGGCCCAGCGCCTCGGCGTCGTCACGCAGCGGGTCGAGCGCCGCCGCCGTCAACAACACCGGCGGCAGGCCGCGGAAATCCATGTTGAGCGAGCAG
Source organism: Alphaproteobacteria bacterium (assembly GCA_022822125.1). The sequence goes on along the minus strand of JAJECF010000007.1, from coordinate 42,993 downwards.
AACAGCGGATCGCGTCCATCCTCTTCCCTGCCGAGATAGTCGGCGTAGAAGCGGCGCATGATGGCGAGGCCGAGACCGTAGCGGCCATCGCCGTAAGCGGCGGCGGCGGAGCCGAGTTCATAGCCGTATTCCGGCATATGGCCGTAGCAGCCGTAGAACAGCAGCGCGGTCTTCAGCGTCTCGCGCCGCCGGTCCAGAACGGCGAGCGCCAGATTGGCCCCGGCCGAATCGCCCCCGACCGCGAGGCACGCGGCGTCCACCCCGACCTCTGCGCCATGCTCCGCCAGCCAGTCGCAGGCGAAGATGCATTCCTCGACCGGAACCGGAAACCGGTGCTCCGGGGCGAGGCGGTAATCGACGGAGACCACCGCCGCATCGGCTTCCCTCGCCAGAAGGCGGCAAAGCGTGTCGTGGGACTCGACGCTGCCCAGCATGAAGCCACCGCCATGCAGGTAGAGCAGCCCCGGCAGCGCGGCATCCTCGCGCGGCCGATAGACCCGCACCCGGAGTTCGCCATGCGGCCCGGCGAGGGCGAGATTGACGACGGACGCCACGGGCGGGGGGTCGGCATTCCAGTAAACGGAGGAGGCGTCATAGGCGGCGCGGATGTCCGCCGCCGGCGCATCGACCAGCGCCTTGAGGTCGAGCGGCGGCGACGCTGCGGCCGCGCGCTTGCCTGCTTCAACGATTGCAGGATCGATGGTCTCGACGCCGGTCATGGCCTCTCCTCCCCCTCAAATGCGGTAATCGACGCCGGGCATTACAGGCCGGCCCCGCCTTCCGCAAGGCCGCCGGGCGGCTACACGCCGAGCCAGCGTTCGAGGTCGGCGCCGCCCCCGGTCAGTTCCTCGCTGTTCCCGGTCCACACGATGCGGCCCTTCTCGACGATATAGTGGCGGTCGGCGAGGCGCGCGAGGTCGGCCGCGTTCCGGTCAATGGCCAGGATTGCATGGCCCTCCTCCCTGAGCGCGGCCAGGCACTCCCAGATGCGCCGGCGCACAAGCGGCGCAAGCCCTTCCGTCGCCTCGTCCAGCACCAGCAGCTTCGGGTTGGTGGTTAGCGCGCGGCCGATCGCGAGCATCTGCTGCTCCCCGCCCGACAGCAGATTGCCCATATGGCGCCGGCGCGCATCCAGCTCCGGGAACATCGCGAAGATGCGCGCGGCTGTCCACGGATTGCCCCGGCCGCCGCGATTCGCAGCCGCCGCCGCCAGATTCTCCTCGACCGTGAGGTTGGGAAACACCTGCCGGCCCTCCGGCACAAGGCCGAGGCCGAGGCGCGCGATGCGGTGGGACGGCAGGGCGCGCAGTTCCCGCCCCTCGAACAGGATGGCGCCGGCCGCGGCGCGCACAATGCCGAACAGCGAATTCACCGTGGTCGTCTTGCCCATGCCGTTGCGGCCCATGAAACCCACCGCCTCGCCTTCGCCCACCTCCAGCGACACGCCGAACAGCGCCTGGCTGCGCCCGTAAAACGTCTCCAGGCTCTCGATCCGCAGCATGTCAGGCCGCCTCGTCGCCGAGATAGGCGCGGCGCACGGCCTCGTCCGCCCGCACCGCCTCCGGCGGACCCGACGCGGCGATGCGCCCGCCGACAAGCACGCTGATCCGGTCGGCGAGCGCGAACACGACATCCATGTCATGCTCGACCAGCAGCATGGTCTTCTCGCCTTTCAGGCCTTCCAGTATGCCGGTCATGCGCCGGCTCTCCTCCGCGCTCATGCCGGCCATCGGCTCGTCCAGCAGCAGCAGGTCCGGCTCCGCGGCCAGCGTCATGGCGATTTCGAGCTGGCGGTGCTCGCCATGGCTGACAGCGCCCGCGCGCTCCCCGGCCGCGTGCGCAAGGCCTACCCGTTCGAGCGCCGCCTCGGCCGGCCGGACGAGGGCGGGGTCGCTCCTCGCCGGACCCCAGAAGCGGAAACTCCGCCCGTCCCGCGCCAGCACCGCCAGCAGCACATTGTCGAGCACCCGCATCCCGGGCACGACGCTGGTGATCTGGAAGGAGCGCGCCAGGCCGAGCCTTGCCCGCGCATGCGCCGGGCGGCGGGCGATGTCCCGCCCACCGAGGAGGATGCGGCCGCTATCCGGCCTGAGCTCCCCGGCAAGCAGGGAGATCAGCGTCGTCTTGCCGGCCCCGTTCGGCCCGATCACGGCATGGACCTCGCCGCGCTCGACCGCCATCGACACGCCATCGACGGCAGCGACTCCGCCGAAACTCTTCCGCAGGTCCTCGACCCGGAGCAGCGCGTCCTCAGCCACGGCGCCCCTCCAGAAGCCCGGCGAGCCCGCCGCGCGCGAACAGCACGACCAGGATCAGCAGGAGGCCGAAGGGAAGCTGCCAGTAGATCGTCCAGCCGGACAGCAGCTCCTCCAGCAGCAGGAAGGCGGCCGCGCCCATCAACGGGCCGAACAGCGCGCCCGTCCCGCCCAGCACCACCATGAAGATCAGCTCGCCGGAGCGCGTCCAGTCCATCATTTCGGGGCTGATGAAATTGGTGAAATTGCCGAGCATGGCGCCGCTGAGGCCGCATAGCGCGCCGGCGAACGTGTAGGCGGCGAGGCGGTGGCGGTAGAAGGCGAAGCCGAGCGCGGCCATCCGGCGTTCGTTCCCCTTCGCGCCTTCGATAACCATGCCGAAGCGCGACCGCGCCACGCGATGCACCACATAGAGCGTGCCGAGCAGGACCGCGAAACAGACATAGTAGAGCGTGAGGCCGTCCTCCAGATCGACCAGCGGGAACTCCGAGCGGATGTCGATCACGAGGCCGTCATCGCCGCCATATTCCTCGATGCTGACAATGGCGAAGAACACCATCTGCGCGAACGCCATCGTTATCATGATGAAATAGACGCCGCGCGTGCGCAGCGCGATGGCGCCCGTGGCGAACGCGAACAGGGCGGCGCATGCGACCGCCAGCACGATATGCAGCCAGCCGTTGTAAATGCCGTAATAGGCCGGGATGCCGACCGCATAGGCGCCGATGCCGATATAGGCCGCGTGGCCGAAGCTGATCATGCCGCCATGGCCCAGTATGAGGTTGAGCGAGGTGGCGGCCGCGGCGAGGCAGACGAGGCGCGTCATGATATCGACATAGAAGGGCTGGCCGGCGGCGAGCGCCAATGGCGGGCCGGCGGCGAGCGCCGCCAGCAGCAGCCAACCCGCCCACCGGCTCATCGCGTCTTCGGCGGGAAGAGGCCCTGCGGACGGAACGCCAGCACGGCCGCCATCAGAATGTAGATCAGCATGGCCGACAGCGCCGGCGCGGAGGTCTCGGCCGCCTGCACGCTCATCACCAGCTTGAGGCCCATATCGAGGAAGGACCGGCCCATCGTGTCGATCAGCCCGATCAGCAGCGCGGCGACGAAGGCGCCCCGGATCGACCCGATGCCGCCCACGATGACGACGACGAAGGCGGTGATGATGATCTCGTTGCCCATGCCGATGGAGGCCTCGGTAATGGGCGCGATCATCATGCCGGCAAGCCCCGCCATGACGGCGCCGAGCGCGAACACCAGCGTGAACAGCAGGCCGATGTCGATGCCGAGCGCCCCGGCCATGGCCGGGTTGGAGGCGCCGGCGCGGATGCGCATGCCGAGCCTGGTCTTCGCCACCAGCACATAGAGCCCCGCGGCCACGGCGAGCCCGACGCCGATTATCAGCAGCCGGTAGGTCGGGAACACCAGCCCGCCCGGCAGGTGCTGCTGCCCGTCCGCCCAGGCCGGCAGGCGGATCGCCATGCCCTCCGGCCCCCAGAGAATCTGTACCAGCGCATCGAAGCAGAGGATGAGCCCGAAGGTCGCCAGCACATGGTCGAGATGGTCGCGGCGATAGAGGCGGCGCACCACGAGAAGCTCGACCGCAGCCCCGACCAGCGCCGTGGCCGGCAGCGCCAGCGCTACCGCCAGCAGGAAGGAGTCCGTCGCCTCCGTCAGCGTGGCGCAGAAATAGGCGCCCACCATGTAGAGCGAGCCATGCGCCAGATTGACGAAGTCCATGATGCCGAAAATGAGCGTCAGCCCGGAGGCCAGCAGGAACAGCAGCACTCCGAGCTGAAGCCCGTTCAGCAATTGCGCAGCGACGAGACCCGCATCCATGGGCGGGCCGCCTCCCTCGTTACATCTTGCACTCGGCGGCGTAAACGTCCTGGTGGTCCTTCAGCACGGTATCGACCACCGTCGTCGTCCACACGCCGTCCGCATCCTCGACCACCTTGCGGAGGTAGAAATTCTGGATCGGGAAGTGGTTGTTGCCGTAGCGGAACGGCCCGCGCACGGAGGGGAAGTCGGCCTTCATCATGGCCGCGCGCATGCCGTCCATGTCGTCCAGATTCCCGCCGACGGCCTCGACCGCGCTCTTGATGAGGAAGATCGTGTCGTAGGACTGCGCGGCGTAGAAGGACGGGTAGCGCCCATAGGCCTTCTTGAAGCCCGCGACGAACGCCTTGTTCTGCGGCGTGTCGAGGTCGGGGCCCCAGAACTGCGTGTTCAGCGAACCGAGCACGCCCGACATGCCGGCCTTCTGGAGGTTCGGCAGCGCGATCGAATCGACAGTGAACACCGTGTAGAGCGCGATCTCGTCCTGCAGGCCGGCCTGCTGATACTGCTTGATGAAGGCGCCGCCCGCCTTGCCCGGATAGAACACGAAAATCGCATCCGCGCCGGAGGCCTTCGCCTTCGCCAATTCGGCGGAGAAGTCGAGTTGGGCGTCCTTGCCCCACTTGGTCATATCCTTGCCGAGGATCTCGCCCTGGAAGGTGCGCTCGACGCCCGCGACCATGTTCTTGCCGGCGGCGTAATTGGGCGCCATCACATAGAGCGACTTGACGCCGCGCTGGTTCAGCACCTCGCCCATCGCCATCGGCGTCTGGTCGTTCTGCCAGGAGGTGGAGAAGAAGTTCTCATGGCAGAGCTTGCCGGCGATCTGCGAGGGGCCGGCATTGGAGCTGATGAGGAACTTGCCGCCGTCCAGCGCCGATTTGCGCGAGGCGAGCAGCACATGCGACCAGATGAAGCCGGCGACGAAATGCACATCGTCCTGCTTCACCAGCTTGTCGGTCTTCTGCTTGCCGATCTCCGGCTTGAAGCCGTCATCCTCGATGATGAGCTCGACCTCCAGGCCGCCCATCCTGCCGCCGATATCCTGCATGGCGAGATTGACGGCGTCCTGCATGTCGCGCCCGATGACGCCCGCAGGCGTGGTGAGCGTGGTGACGAAGCCGATCCTGACCTTGTCGGCGCCGACGGATGGCGACGCCAGCAGCGCGGCGGCGGCCGCAAGCGCAAGCACGGTTTTCTTCATGGCATGGACCCTCCCGGTTCGGCGGCGCACCGCCGGATCGCAACAAGCCCGGCACTTTATAGCGTTTCCGCCCCGGACGGAAACCGGCCCATGACGCGCTTGCGGCTGTGTCAATGCGGATAGCGGGCCCCGATATGGCGGAGGAAGGCGCCGGTATCGAGCGGCCTTCCGGTCGCCTGCTCGACGAGATCGTCCGAGGAGGCGTCGAAGCAGCCCCGGCTGTGGATGTTTTCCCTGAGCCAACCGGTGAGCGGGCGGAAATCGCCCTGCCCGATCTCCCGGTCGAGGTCGGGGACGGCCGCGCGCATGGCTTCCGCAAGCTGCGCCGCCATGAGCGCGCCGAGCGTGTATGTGGGGAAATAGCCGAACGATCCGCCCGCCCAGTGGATGTCCTGCATGCAACCCTCGCGCGGGCCCGGCGGCCGGATGCCGAGCAGGGCTTCGACGGCCTCGTCGAAGGCGTCGGGAAGGTCTGCCGGGTCGAGCGCGCCCGAAACCAGCGCGGTTTCGCAGCGGTGGCGGACGACGATATGCAGCGGATAGCTCACCTCGTCCGCCTCGACGCGGATGAGCCCCGGCTCGACATGCGTCAGCACGCCGTAAAGCCTGTCCGCCTCCCAGCCGGCGTCCGGCCCCAATATCTCGTTGAGCAGCCGCGCATAGCGGACCGCGAAGGCGCGCGAGCGGCAGGCCTGCATCTCTATGGAAAGCGACTGGCTTTCATGCGCGGTCATGCCCCGGTTGCGGCCGACCGGCTGGCGGCGCCAGCCCTCCGGCAGCCCGCGCGTATAAAGCGCGTGGCCGCTTTCGTGCAGCACCGCCATCAGCGCCTCGCCGGGCGGCCCCGAATAGCGCGTGGTGATGCGCACATCCTCCGGTTCGCCGGTCGAGAAGGGATGCGCGGATTCGTCGAGCCTCACATGCCGCTCCTCCAGCCCCAGCATGGCCATCAGCCGCCGGGCGATCCGCTCCAGCCCGTCGCGCGGCCCGGCCGGCCCCGGCGGCTTCGGCCCGCCGCGCACGCGGTCTATGACGCCGGGCAGCACTGCCTCCAGCTCCGCGAACATGGCCGCGACGCCCTCATTGCGCCGGCCCGGGTCATAGCCGTCCAGCAGCGCGTCATAGGGCGCGAGGTCCCTCGCCTCGCCTGCGACCTGCGCTTCCTCGCGGACAAGCGCGACGACCTCGCGCAGCGCCGGCAGGAAGGCCGTGAAATCGCCCTCGGGCCGCGCCGCATGCCACACGCCCTGCGCTCTGGAAACGGCCCGCGCCTTGGCTTCCACAAGCGCCGCCGGCAGGGCCGCGGCGCTGTCGTGCTGGCGGCGCATTTCGCGCAGATTGGCCGCCTGCCAGGGCTCGTCCGCCCGCGCGGCCGCCAGCGCCTCGGCGCATTCCGGCGCGGTCAGCAATTCGTGCGCCAGGCCGCCCAGAGTCGCCAATTGGTGCCCCCGCGCCGCCTCGCCGCCGGGCGGCCCGTAAGTCAGCGAGAACCACCGCACCGTCCGCGCCGCCGCATTGAGGTCGGCAATGCGCTGAAATCGCCGCTCCAGCGCCCCATAGCTCCCGTTACCCATCCAATGTTCCCCCCGGCGCACGCCTTTTCCGGACTGGACCCCGGCACCGTAGCCGGTCCATGCTCCAAAGTCGCGAGACGAGAGGGAGGAATCGCAGCCATGCCGAACATCGCCGCCGGGAAGCTGGAAGACACCATTCGCCGCCTGCTGGCCGCCTGCGGCACGCCCGATGACGAGGCGGAAATCGTCGCCCGCCATGTGGTGGACGCCAATCTCTGTGGGCATGACAGCCACGGCGCCATCCAGATCCCCATCTATATCGAGCGGGTCGAGAAGGGCCACATCGTGCCGGGCGCGCCCTTCGAGATCGTCCGGGAAAGCCCGACAACGACGGTGGTGGACGGCCATTGGGGCTTCGGCTACGCGGTCGCCGAGCGCGCGCTGAAGCTGACGATGGAAAAGGCCGAGGCGCAGAATGTCGCCGCCTGCACGATCTTCCGCCAGAGCCATGTCGGGCGGCTCGGGGCCTATCCGGCCATGGCGGCGAAGGCCGGCTTCATCGCCATGATGACCGCCGATTCCGGTCGCGCGCCCAAGATGGTGGCGCCCTTCGGCGGCGCCGAACCCCGGCTCGGCACCAACCCGATCGCCATGGCCGTGCCGTCGGCGCGCGGCGAGCCGCTGCTGGTGGACATGGCCACCTCATCGGTCGCCGCCGGCAAGATCAAGCTCGCCCAGGCGCGCGGCAAGGCGATCCCGGAAGGGTGGATCGTGCGCGCGGACGGCCAGGCCTCGACGGACCCGAACGATTTCGGCAATGGCGCGGTGCTGCTGCCGCTCGGCGGCAGCGAGGGCCACAAGGGCTACGGCCTCTCTGCGATGGTGGAGATTCTCTCCGGCCTGCTGACCGGGCTCGGTTTCGGCATCGAGCCGACGGGGCGGCATAATGACGGCTGTTTCCTCGCGCTCTTCAAGGCCGCCGCCTTCCGCGACCCGGACGAGTTCGGGCGCGAGGTGGACGAGTTCGCGGACTACCTGAAGGACACGCGCGCCGCCGCCGGCTTCGAGGAAGTGCTGACCCCCGGCGAAATCGAGCGGCGCAACGCCGAAGCCAGGCGGGCGGACGGCATCGACATCGAGGACGCGACTTGGGAGAAGTTCCGAGCACTCGGCAAGAAATACAGCGTCGCGGTGGACTGAGGCGCGGTCATTCCCACTCGATGGTGCCGGGCGGCTTGGAGGTCACGTCGTAAACGACGCGATTGATGCCGGGCGCCTCATTGACGATGCGGGCCGCGACCCGGCCGAGGAACCCGGCGTCGAAGGGGTAGAAATCCGCCGTCATGCCGTCGGCGGAGGTGACGGCGCGGAGCGCGCAGGCCTGCTCATAGGTGCGGTCGTCGCCCATCACGCCCACCGTGCGCACCGGCAGCAGCACGGCGAAGGCCTGCCAGATGTCGTCATAGAGCCCGGCGCGGCGGATTTCCTCCAGGAAGATCGCGTCGGCCCGTCTGAGCGCCTCCAGCTTTTCCGGGTCCACCGCGCCCGGCATCCGGATCGCCAGCCCCGGCCCCGGAAAGGGGTGGCGCCCGATGAAGCGGTCCGGAAGGCCGAGCTCCCGGCCGAGCGCGCGCACCTCGTCCTTGAACAGCATCCTCAGCGGCTCGACGAGCCCGAGTCCCATGCGCTCGGGCAGGCCGCCGACATTGTGGTGCGACTTGATCGTGACTGACGGGCCGCCGTCGAACGCGACCGACTCGATGACATCCGGGTAGAGCGTTCCCTGGGCGAGAAAGTCCGCGCCGCCGAGCCGCGCCGCCTCCGCCTCGAACACCTCGATGAAGGCGGCGCCGATGATCTTGCGCTTGCTCTCCGGATCGTCCACGCCGGCCAGCCGCTCCAGGAACAGCGCGCCCGCCTGCGCATGAACGAGCGGGATGTTGAAATGCCGGCGGAACAGGCCCACCACCTCATCCGCCTCGCCCGCGCGCATCAGACCCGTATCGACGAAGATGCAGTTGAGCCGGTCCCCGACCGCCTCATGCAGCAGCAGCGCCGCGACCGTGCTGTCCACGCCGCCGGAAAGCCCGCACACGACCCGCCCGCCGCCGACCTCAGCCCGGATTTGCGCAATGGCGGTTTCCCGGAAGGCCGCCATCGACCACTCGCCCTCGGCCCCGGCGATCCGGCGCACGAAATTGCGGATCAGCCCGGCCCCGTCCGGCGTATGCACGACCTCGGGGTGGAACTGCACGCCGTAGAACCCGCGGCTGTCGTCCGCGATGGCGGCAAAGGGCGCGGCGTCGCTGCGCGCGACCGCCCGGAAGCCGTCGGGGAGCGTCTCGACCCGGTCGCCATGACTCATCCAGACCGGGTAGCGACCGCCCGGCTCCCACAGCCCCTCGAACAGCCTGCAGTCCGCCACCGCTTCCACGGTCGCGCGTCCGAATTCGCGATGGTCAGCGGGCTGGACATGCGCGCCCATCTGCGCCGCCATGACCTGCTGGCCGTAGCAGATGCCGAGGACCGGCGCGCCAGCCGCGAACAGCGCCGGATCGGCCGAGGGGGCCGAGGACGACAGCACGGACGCCGGTCCGCCCGAAAGGATCACCCCTATCGGCGCAAAATCCGCAAGGAAGGCCGCATCGACCTTGTTGAACGGATGAACCTCCGAATAGACGCCGGCTTCCCGAACCCTGCGGGCGATAAGCTGCGTGACCTGGCTGCCGAAATCGACAATCAGGACGCGTTCGCTCACCGCCGGTCCTCCAGGCGGGCGGAGACGGTGCGGGCCAGCAGCTTGATCTCGTTGCGCAGGTCCTCGACCAGCTCATTGCGCCCCGCCCGCACTTCGTCGCGCATTTGCAGGAGCGCCGAATCAAGGCTGGCGATATGCCGGCGGGTGGTTGCGTCCAGGCCGCTACGCTCGCGCTGCCCGCCCTCAAGCACCCGGCGCAGCAGCGTCTGGGTCTCGATCTGCTCTTCGGCGAGGCGCGCCTGGGCGGCCTGGCTGGCGTGCAGCTGCTCGGCGAGGCCCGTCAGCGTCTCCGACAATGATTCCAGATTGCGGTTCACCGAATGGCGGCCCTCCTCCGCCCGGCCGACAATACGGCGCAAATCCTCCAGATTCTCCGCCGTCGTCTCGAGCAGCGCCTGGATATAGGTCGGCACCGACTGATCCCCGTCGCCGAAGCCCGCGCCGCTGCTGCCGAGACGGGTGAGCGAGGACAGCCACTCCTCCAGCTCGTTCACGAACCGGCTCGACGCCTGGGACGCCTGGAGGTCCAGGAACCCCAGCACCAGCGCGCCGGAGAGCCCGAACAGCGACGAGCTGAACGCCGTGCCCATCCCGGCGAGCGGCGCATCGAGGCCCGATTTGAGCTCTTCGAAGACGCCGGTGAGGCTGCCCCCGGCAACCTCCAGCCCGCCGATAACGTCGCCGATGGCGGAGACCGTCTGGATCAGCCCCCAGAATGTGCCGATCAGGCCGAGGAAGATCAGCAGCCCCGCCAGATAGCGGGCGGTCTCGCTCGCCTCCTCGACGCGCGAGGCCACGCCGTCCAGAATCGAACGCATCGACACGGCGGAAAACCGCACCGGAGCGTCCGAAGAAAAGGCCGTCGCCAGCGTCGCCAGCAATTGCGGCCTCGCGGGCTGCGGCGCGCCCCGGCCCGGCGCCGGGCCCTGGATCGAGCGGATCCAGGCAATCTCCCGGAACAGCTGCAGCACATGGCGAAAATTATAGGCGATGCCGATCAGCAGCACGCCCAGTATCAGGCCGTTCAGCGCCGGGTTGGCCTTGAACGCGTCGGCGACCGGGCGGAACAGCAGCACGGCGGCGGCCACGACCACCGCAACGAACACGGCCATGCGCACCAGATACTGGGTCGGGCGGGTCATCGTTCCCGGACAATCCCTGCCGGGCGGCCGGAGATTTCAGCCCGGGGTTTCAACTGCGCCCCACCAGCACGACATCGACGCGCGCCCTGGCGTCCTCGCCGACGCCGGCCGCCCGCGTCACGATGCGGGTTTCCGGCACGCCGCGGGCAATCAGCAGGCGGCGGACTTCCATGGCGCGTGACAACGCCCTGCGGCGAGCCTCCGCGCCGCCGCCTTCGACCGACCCCGAATAAGCGCGAATCTCGATGCCCGGCCCCGCATCGCCGGCCGCACTCACGGCAATGCCGCCGAGGCGCGCGCGATCCTGCAGGCCAAGCATCACCTCGCTGCCCCTGTAAAAGAAGGTCGCGGCCTCGCCCGCCGGGGCCGGCGCCGCAAGGGCCCGGACGCCGGACGTGTCGAGCGCCGCCCGGCGGCGCGGCGTTGCGGAGGCGCCGGTGTCCGGAGGCGGCGGCAACAGACCGGCTCCCGGAGCGCCGGTTGCCGGAGGCGGCGGCGGCAGAGCGCCCGACGGGGACGGCGTCTCCGGTTCGCCGGGCGAAGGCGCAGCGGCGGCGGACTCCGCAGGGCGCGGCTGGATCGGTCGCGGCGGCGGCGGCAGCCTTGCAGGGGGACGCCCGGCCGCGGACGGCGCGGCGCCGGCCTCCGACGCAGTTGTCCGGACGGCGCGGGTCAGGAACGCCGTCAGCGCCGGTGATGCCTCCGTCTTCCCGTCAAGCGGGCGTTGCGCAGGCAGAGCGGCCGTTCGGGAGCGCGGGGACGGCAATGCGGGCTTGGACGGCTTCGACAGGGCCGGCGTCTTTGCCGGCGGTTCGGGGGTTACGGCTTCGGCCGGCTCCGGTTCGGAGACAGGCGCCGCCGCCGGTTCCGAAGCAGGCCCGGCCGCCAGTTCCGGAGTCTCCGCCGCCGGCGGGTCCGATTCGGAAACGGGCGGAACCGGCGTAGCGGGCCGTTCGACCGCAGGTTCCGCTTCGGCCGCAGGCTCCGGGGCAGGGCGGGCCGCCAGTTCCGGTGTCTCGGCTGCCATCTGCGGCTCCGGCTCGGAAACAGGCGCAGTCACCGGCGCGGGGCGTTCCACCGCGGGCGACGCCTTGGCTGCCGGGTCCGGAGCCGGGACGGCCGCCAGTTCCGGGGTCTCCGCCGCCGCCTGCGGTTCCGGTTCAGAGGCCGGCGCCGCCACCGGCGCGGGGCGTTCGACCGCGGGCGACGCCTTGGCCGCCGGGTCCGGAGCCGGGATGGCCGCCAGTTCCGGGGTCTCCGCTGCAGACTGCGGCTCCGGCTCGGAGATGGGCGGGACCGGCGGCGCGGAACGCTCGGCCGCAGGCGACGCTTTGGCTGCCGGGTCCGGAGCCGGGACGGCCGCCAGTTCCGGGGTCTCCGCTGCAGCCTGCGGCTCCGGTTTCGAGGCCGGCGCTGCCGGCGGTGGAGTGCGCTTGGCGGCCAATTCCGACTCGGCGGCGGGCGGCGGCGCGAAGCGCTCGGGCAGGGCCGGCGGCTCCGGCCGGGGAATGGTAAGCGTCAGGAATTGCCGGGTCCGGCTTTTCTGCCTGCGGGCGGCGGGCGACAGCGCGTCGATGAGGCCGAAATCGACCGTCACGGACGGCTCGCTGCGTTCTCCGCTCTTCCAGCGCGCCCCGCCGCTATCGATAATCAGCATGTCCTGCGCATCGGCCCGCTGGGCGGCGGGGAGAACCAGAACCAGCGCGACTGCCGCCAGTAAAGTGCTTCGGTAGCGCGCCATCTCCCCTTCCGCTGCAACATCGGCAGCATAATGCGGACTCTATGCCGCCCGCCCCGACGGCGCAACCGGAGCGGGGTGCGCGGCCTCCGCCACGATCCGGCATAAAGGGCCGTGCAGACGGTCGTTGGCGGCGAGGATATTGCCGGTTTCCAGCATGTTGCCCGACCCGTCGGCATCGGAGACCGCGCCGCCGGCCTCGCGCACCAGCAGCATGCCGGCCGCCATGTCCCATCGCTTCAGGCCCGAATGCCAGAAACCGTCGAGGCGGCCGTCCGCGACCCAGGCGAGGTCGAGCGCCGCCGCGCCGAACCGGCGCAGGCTCGCCCCGGCATGTTTCAGCGCCGCATGCTGGCGGAGATAGCAGGCCAGCGCCTCGCTTTCCGCGCCCGCCTCCTCGCCCGTCGCCAGGATGCAGTGCGTCAGGCGCGCCCGCGCGGACACGCGCAGCCGCCGGTTGTTCACATAGGCGCCGACCCCGCGCGCGGCCCAGTAGGTATCGTCGGTGAGCGGGTTATAGACGAGCGCCGCAACCGGCTCGCCGTCGCGCTCAAGCGCGATCGAAATGCAGAAATGCGGGATGCCGTGCAGGAAATTGCCGGTGCCGTCGAGCGGATCGACAACCCAGCGGTTGGAGGTGTCGGGGCCCTCCATCGCGCCGCTTTCCTCCAGCAGAAACCCGTATCGCGGCCGCGCCCGGCCCAGTTCCTCGATGAGCCGGCGTTCGGCCTGCCGGTCCGCGATGGAAACGAAATCGCCGGGGCCCTTCTCGGAGACCTGGAGGTTCTCCACTTCGCCGAAATCGCGCGCGAGCCCGCGCCCGGCGGCATGCGCCGCCCGCAGCATGACATTGATTTCAGCCGGGCGGCGCATCGCGGATCAGCCCTTGGCCCGCTCGACATAGCTGAGATCATTCGGGTTGACGACGATGCGCGCGCCGACCTTGACATGCGGCGGCACCATCACCTTCACCCCGTTCTCCAGCACGGCCGGCTTGTAGGAGGAGGAGGCCGTCTGCCCCTTCACCACCGGCTCCGCCTCGACCACCTCCAGCGCGATGCGCGTCGGCAGTTCGAGGCCGACCGGGCTGCCGTCCACCGTCATCACCTTGACCTCCAGCCCGTCCTGGAGGAACGGCGCGCCGTCGCCGACCGTGGCGGCGTCGAGCGAGAACTGGTCGTAGGTCTCCTGATCCATGAAGGTATAGCCGTCGGCCTCCGCGTAGAGGAACTGGCAGGGCCGCTCCTCGGTGGTCAGACGCTCCACGCTGTCGGCGGTGCGCCAGCGCTCCTGGGTCTTCACGCCGGTCTTCAGGTCGCGCATTTCGACGGCGATGAAGGCATTGCCCTTGCCGGGCAGGATCAGGTCGATCTTGATGACGACGCATTGCTTGCCGTCATGCTCGATCACATTGCCGGGACGGATGGTGTTCGCCTGGATTCGCATCGGGGCCTCGGGCCGGGAAAACCGGCCGCCCTTCTAGCAAGACGAGCAGGCGCCGACAAATGCGGCCGCCCTCCCTCGCAGGTTTACCGGATTCACACATCTGTGGCTGTTGGCTTGGTGTTGCATGTCCCTCTCCGTCATGCCCGAACTTGTTCCATTGCTGTCCGGTTGACACTCTATCTCGTCGCCCCGGCCCCCGAGCCGGGGCCTTGGGCGGCTTGCGGCGGCGTCGAAAGGCCGTGTCCCGGCGTCGCGAGGCCCCGGCTCGGGGGCCGGGGCAACGAAGAGGGGCCTGCCCCATCCTCATCCTGAGTAGCGACCGCGCCAGTAGCCTGTCCTGAGCCTGCCGAAGGCCAGCGCTACTCAGGATGAGGAACGCCGGGCGGTCGAACCCGGCGCATGCGGTAGCCCCGCAAGCGCAGGAGGACGGACTTCGCGTCGGCGCGTCGGCTTGCGGCGCCCGGGCCTCGAGGCCATGCTCGCGGCGACCGCAGACAATGGCGTGCCGATGACGGCCATTGACGAGATTTACGACCCGACCGATCCGGCCACCATCGCCGACCCCTATCCCGCGCTGGCCCGGCTGCGCGCCGAAGCGCCGGTCGCCTGGAGCGGGCGCCTCAGGGCCTGGCTGCTGACCCGCTATGACGACTGCCTCGCCGCGCAGCGCGACCGGCGCTTCTCGGCCGAGCGCATGGCGGCCTATTTCCAGGGGCTCGATCCCGCGCGCCGCGAGCAGTTGCGGCGAAGCGACGACGCGCTCGGGCGCTGGGCAGTCTTCCTCGACCCGCCCGAGCATACGCGCATCCGCGCCCATCTGAACGGCCGCTTCACCACCGCCGCGCTCGGCGCGATGGCGCCTCGCATCGAGCGGCGGATCGACGCGCTGCTGGCGTCCGCGCTGGACGGCGGGTCGATGGATTTCGTCGCCGACTTCGCCTATCCGCTGCCGGCCGGCGTCATCATGGACATCCTGGGCGCGCCGCTGGAACGACTCGACGACTTCCAGCGCTGGAGCCACGACCTCGCGCTCTTCGTCGGCTCCTCGCAGACCGCGCCCGACAAGCATCGCCGCGCGGAGGCCGCCGTCATCGGCCTCGATGCAACCTTCCGCGACTTGCTGCACGACCGCCGCCGCCGTCCGGCCGGCGATCTCATCTCCGAGCTTGCCGCGAGCCCCGGCCTCTACGACGACGACCTTGTGGCGAACTGCATCCTGCTGCTCTTCGCCGGCCATGAGACGACCACCGGCCTGCTCGCCAACGGCCTGATGCGCCTGATCGGCCATCCCGACCAACAGGACCTGCTGCGCCGGGAGCCGGGCCGCGCGGAGGCGGCCGCGGAGGAAATGCTGCGCTTCGACTCGCCCGCGCCCGCCATCTCCCGGATCGCGGCCGAGGATCTGGAAATTCGCGGCCGGCGCATAAGGGCAGGCGAGCGCGTCTTCCTGATGCTGAACGCCGCCAACCGCGACCCGGAGGCCTTTGAGGACCCGGAGCGCTTCGACATCGCGCGCCGGGAGGGCCGGCAGATCGCCTTCGGCTTCGGCATCCATTTCTGCGTCGGCGCGCCGCTTGCAAGGCTGGAGGCGGCGCTGGCCTTCCCGCGCCTGCTGGCGGCGATGGAGGGTATCGAGCTCGCGGCGGACCGGCTCGACTGGCGCGACGGCGTCAGCCTGCGCGGCGCGGTCTCCATGCCGATCCGCTTCCGCCCCGCCGCGCCATAGGGCCGGTTACGGCGCGCTGCTTGCGCGGCTCATTGCGCGGGCCTATGTTGCCGGCCTTCCTTTCAACACAGTACGGCCAAGCCCTCGGCGGCGGCCGACAAGCACGCCGGGAGCGGCACGCATATGAGCAAGATCAAGGTCGCAACCCCCGTCGTCGAGCTCGACGGCGATGAGATGACGCGGATCATCTGGGAGTTCATCAAGGAAAAGCTGATCCTGCCCTATCTCGATATCGACCTGAAATATTACGACCTGTCGATCCAGAAGCGCGACGAGACCGACGACCAGATCACCATCGACTCTGCCAATGCGATCAAGAAATACGGCGTCGGCGTCAAATGCGCGACGATCACGCCGGACGAGGACCGGGTCGAGGAATTCGGCCTGAAGGCCATGTGGCGCTCGCCCAACGGCACGATCCGCAACATCATCAACGGCACCGTCTTCCGCGAGCCGATCATCTGCTCGAACGTGCCGCGCCTGGTGCCGGGCTGGACGAAGCCGATCATCATCGGCCGCCACGCCTATGGCGACCAGTATCGCGCGACCGATTTCGTCGTGCCGGGCAAGGGCAAGCTCACCATCCGCTTCGAGCCGGAGGGCGGCGGCGAGGCCATCGAACGCGAGGTGTTCGATTTCCCCGGCGGCGGCATCGCCATGTCGATGTACAATCTCGACGACTCGATCCGGGGTTTCGCGCGCTCCTGCTTCAACTATGCGCTGATGCGCAACTATCCCTGCTTCATGTCCACCAAGAACACGATCCTGAAGGCCTATGACGGGCGCTTCCGGGACCTGTTCGCCGACGTGTTCGAGACCGAGTTCAAGGACCGCTTCGAGGCCGCCGGGCTCTGGTACGAGCACCGGCTGATCGACGACATGGTGGCGCAGGCCATGAAGCTCGAGGGCGGCTATGTCTGGGCCTGCAAGAACTATGACGGCGATGTGCAGTCGGACACGGTGGCCCAGGGCTTCGGCTCGCTCGGGCTGATGACCTCCGTGCTGATGACGCCGGACGGCAAGACCATCGAGGCGGAGGCCGCGCATGGCACCGTCACCCGCCATTACCGCCAGCACCAGCAGGGCAACGAGACCTCGACCAACTCCATCGCCTCGATCTTCGCCTGGACGCGCGGCCTCGACTATCGCGGCCAGTTCGACGGGACGCCGGAGGTTTCCGAGTTCGCGCGCACGCTGGAGCGGGTCTGCATCGGGACGGTGGAAGGCGGCGAGATGACCAAGGACCTGGCGCTTCTGGCCGGCCCGGACCAGAGCTGGCTCAGCACGACGGGCTTCCTCGACGCCGTGGACCGCAACCTGAAGCGCGAGCTCGGCGCCTAAGGACCATCCTCCCCGCGACGGCACCACGACGAGGTCGTGGTCGGCCGCCGCGGCTAACCGGCCATCGTGGCCCGGGTGGGAAGGTCCTGGATTGCCGCCCCTGTAGTCTTATGGGCTTGGGCCAGGTCGTATTGCGCCTGGAGGTTGAGCCAGAACTGCGGCTCCGCGCCGAACCAGTGACCCAGGCGCAGGGCAGTGTCGCCGGTAATAGATCGCTTGCCGGCGATAATCTGGCTAACCCGGTTGGGCGGCACTCCGATCTGTCGTGCGAGTTCGGTCGGGGTGATGGCCAGTTCGTCCAATTCGTCCCGAAGGACCTCGCCCGGGTGGACTGCCTGCGTGAACATGGTCGATCGTCCCTTCATTCGTGGTAATCGACGACCTCGACATTAAGCGGTCCCGGCTGACCGTCGGGCCACTCGAAACACAGCCTCCACTGCCGATTTATGCGAATGGGGTACTGCCCGGCCCTGTCGCCCCTCAGTGCCTCAAGGCGGTTGCTTCGAAGGGCCCGCAGGGTATCAAGGGATGGAGCCGCATTCAGGATCGACAGCCGCCGCGCGGCCTGCCTTTCGAATCCCTCATAGGCCCTGATGCGGCGGCCCTCGGCAAACGCCTGTGTATTCCGGTCTCGATAGCCGAGGATCATCCCGCGCAAGAATGGTTCGCCGGACGGTTGACGTCAAGCATACCTGGCGGCGAGCGGCAAGGAAGACGGTGACAGGACAGCGGATTGTGGCTTAACCTTCCGGTTGCGGCGCATGCTGGCGCCCGTCGGCCGCGGAAAGCCCCATGAAGTTGACGGATACGCAGATCGCGCAGTTCCGGGACGACGGGTTCCTCATTCTGCCGTCGCTGTTCTCGCCCGACGAGGTCGGGGTGTTGAAGGCGGAGCTACCGCGCCTGTTCGCCGAGCGCCGGCCGGAGAACTTCCGGGAGAAGCGGGGCGATGCCGTGCGCACGGCCATGGCCCTGCACCAGCGCAGCGAGGTCTATGCCCGCCTCGTCCGCCATCCGCGCCTCGTGGAGCCCGCCCGGCAGATCCTCGGCGACGACCTCTACATCCAGCAGGTCAAGGTGAATGCCAAGGCGGCGTTCTCCGGCGACGTCTGGCAATGGCACTACGACTTCGCCACCCATCACGGCGAGGACGGCGTGCCGGAGCCCCTGGCGCTCAACCTTCATGTGCTGCTCGACGAGGCGACGGAGTTCAACGGCCCGATCGTCTTCATCCGCGGCTCGCACAAGCGCGGCGCCGCGCCGGCGGTGCTGGATGGCGAGACGACGAGCTATCCGCTCTGGGTGGTCGACAACAAGACCGTGGCCGGCCTGGCGGCCGAGGGCGGCCTGGTCGCCGCCAAGGGGCCGCCCGGCACGGCGCTGATCTTCGGCGACACGCTGGTGCATGGCTCGTCCATCAACATGACGCCCTGGCCGCGCACCATCTTCTCGCTGATCCTCAACCCGGTCTCCAACGCGCTGACCCGCCATAATCGGCCGGAGCACCAGCATCACCGCGACCTCAGCCCGGTCTCGCCGCTCGCCGATAACTGCCTGCTCGCAGGCGCAGCCGGGTAAAGAACCCGGACCCGGCCGGTTCGGCAGGACAGGCTTCCTCAAGCCAGTGGACCGCCGCCTGAAGCGTGCGCCCGGCGCCTTAACGCAAGAGGGCGTTGCCGTCCGGAAACGGCAACGCCCCGCTTGCTTCAAAAGGTCAGGCCGGCGCGGGTTCCGCCTTGCCCTCAATCGAGACGGCCGAACTGTCCTCCGACAGCGACTTCACCAGGCCGTAGGTCATGAACAGCATGATGATCGAGATCGGCAGCGCCGCGGCGATGGAGGCTGTCTGAAGCGCCTTCAGGCCGCCGGCCAGCAGCAGCACGCCCGCGACGAAGCCCTCGCCCAGGCCCCAGACGATGCGGAAGCGCTGCGGCGGGTTGTCGTCGCCCATGGAGAGCATGGTGGTGATGACGAGCGTGCCCGAGTCCGACGAGGTGATGAACCAGGTCGCCAGCAGCAGGGTCGCCAGAGCCGCCATGATCCATTGCAGGAAGGCGAGTTCGGTCAGCCGGTCGATAGTGCCGTAAAGCGCCGAGGGCAGATCCCATGCGCGCACCAGGTCGACGATGCCGGCCGTGCCCACGCCGCCTTCGGCCATGAGCTCCATGTAGATGGCGTTGCCGCCGAACATGCACAGCCAGAAGAAGGCGATGGAGGTCGGCACGAATAACACGCCCACCATGAACTGGCGGATCGTGCGGCCGCGGCTGATGCGGGCGATGAACATGCCGACAAACGGCGCCCAGGAAATCCACCAGCCCCAGTAGAAGATCGTCCAGCCGCCCTGCCAGCCGATTTCCTTCTCCGTGCCGGCGGTCCAGAAGCCCATCGGGATCACGTTCCAGAGATAGTCGCCGATGGACGTCACGAAGAACCCCATCAGCCATTTGAACGGCCCGAAGAACAGGAAGAAGGCCAGCAGCACCACGGAGAGCCAGATATTCCACTCCGAGATGATGCGGATGCCGTTGCCGACGCCGGATACCGCCGAGAACGTCGCGATGATCGAGATAATCACGATCAGGATCAACTGCGTCGTGATGCCGGGATCCACGCCGAACAACACGTTCATGCCGGTCGCCATCTGGGTCACGCCGAGGCCGAGCGAGGTGGCGACGCCGAAGACCGTCCCGAACACCGCAAGCAGGTCCACGCCATGCCCGATGGGCCCGTAGATCTTGTCGCCGATGATCGGGTAGAGCGCCGAGCGCAGCGTCAGCGGCAGCTTCTTGCGGAAGCCGAAATAGGCGAGGCAAAGCCCGACGATCACATAGACCGCCCAGCCGTGGAATCCCCAGTGGAAATAGGTGACGCGCATGGCGTGAACAGCGCGGTTCATATCCATGTCGGTTACGCCGGCAACATCCGCGTGGGGATTGTTCGGATAGCCGAACGCGCCGGAATTATCGAAATAGAAGACCGGCTCCGCCACGCCGAAGAACAGGATGCCGATGCCGACGCCGGCGGAGAACAGCATGGCGAACCATGAGAAATTGCTGAACTCCGGCCTCGAATCATCGTCTCCGAGGCGGACCGACCCGTGCCGCGAGCACATCAGGTAGAGGCAGACGAACACCAGCACGACGACGATGAGGATGTAATACCAGGCCAGCGACGCCTCGACCCATCCGCGGATCGCCGTGTAAACGCTGTTGGCGAATTCGACATTCAGGACCGTAAACACAACGAAGGCGGCCACCATGCCTTTCGCCGCGAATCCCATGCCGCTGTGCAGGCCCTTCATCAGGCCGGTTTCCGCCACGAGTCCGTCAGGTCTGCTCTCTGCCATGGCGTCGTCTCCCTTTCGCTGTTGCGCGAAGTCCTCTCTCTGACGCCCCGCCAGTCCGCCGGCAGGGACAGTTAGCGCGCTCCCTCCGTGCTTTCGGAGCACGAAGATGCGGCGACTCGCATGCAAGCCTGCAATGGATACCGGCTGCGCCGCAAGCAAAAATGTCGCAGCCGCCCCGCGCCGTCCGGGGACAGCCGGGCCCGCCGGAGCCTATACCAGCCCCGCCGCCTCCAGGGCTGCGGACTGGCGGGCCGCCAGGGCGTCCACGTCGAAGCCGTCGATGAGGCCGTGGAAGAGGCGGTGCCAGTTCACCTCCGCGCGCAGGCGCATGAAGACCGAGCCGAGGCCGATGGCGGCGCGGTCCATAAGCACGAATTCGCGCGGCGGGCGCACTCCGCCGACCCGCCTCAGTTCGCGATGCACCCGCGCGGCGACAGTCGCGCCGTAAAGGCCGCTTTCGCTTTCCTGTATGCGCTGCACGCGGTCCTGCAGCAGCGGCGCGTAGAGAAATTCCGCCCAGATGTTCAGCACCTCCACAAGCTCGCGCGACGGGTTCTCGAAGCCCCAGCTTTCGTAAGCCGAGACCGCCAGCGCCTCGTCGCCGTCCCGGAGCGCCCGGTAAAGGTCGATCACGCCCTTCACGAAGGATGGCGGGAAGATCCGGATGCAGCCGAAATCCAGGAGGTTGATGCCGAAATCCTCCCGCATCGAGTAGTTGCCGAGATGCGGGTCGCCGTGGATGACGCCATAGTCGTAAAAGGGCACATACCAGGCGCGGAACATGGTCTCCGCCAGCCGGTTGCGCGCCTCCACGGGCAGGTCCGCCGCCTCCAGCAGCGAGCGCCCGTCCACCCAGGTCATGGTCAGCAGCCGCTCGGTCGAAAGCGCGTCGGCCGGCTCCGGCACGGTCACATCCGGCTCGCCCGCCAGCATGGCGCCGTAGAGGCGCAGATGCTTCGCCTCGCGGCGATAGTCGAGCTCCTCCCTGAGCCGGTCCGACAGCTCCTGGAAAATGCTCTCCGTGCGCACCGACGGGTCGCGGCGCTCATAGAGGGACAACACCAGGCGAAGCTGCCGGAGATCCGCCTCCACCGCCGCCGCCATGTCGGGATATTGCAGCTTGCAGGCAAGCCGCGCGCCGTCGGGCGCGGTCGCGCGATGGACCTGGCCGAGCGAGGCCGCATGGGCTGCACTGCGCTCGAAATCCCGGAAGCGCTCCCGCCAGTCTGGGCCCAGCTCGCCCGCCATCCGCCGGCGCACGAAGGGCCAGCCCATGGATGGCGCGTCCGCCTGCAATTGCCGCAATTCCTCGGCATAGGCGGAGGGAAGCGCATCGGGGATGGTGGCGAGTATCTGCGCCACCTTCATCAGCGGACCCTTCAGGCCGCCGACCGCCGCCGCAAGCTCGCGCGCATGGGCGTCATGCTCAATCCTGCGCCCGAGAAGCCGCCGGCCGGCATAATTCGCCGCCAGGCCGCCGACCGCGCCGCCGACCCGCGCATAGCGGCGCAACTGACCGCCGAGGCCGCCCTCGTCGTCACTCATCCGGCTTCCAGTTCGTCCACGAAGCCGGCGATGCGCGCCAGCCCGCGGTCCCAGAAGGCCGGGTCGCGGGCGTCGAGGCCGAAGGGCGCCAGCAACTCGCCGTGATGCTTCGAGCCGCCCGCGGCGAGCATGTCCATATATTTTGCCTCGAACCCCTCGCTTCCGTCCTCATAGGCCGCGTAGAGCGCATTCACGAGACAGTCGCCGAAGGCATAGGCATAAACATAGAAGGGCGCGTGGATGAAGTGGCCGATATAGGCCCACATCGCGCGGTAGGAGTCGTCGAATGCGAAGGCGTCGCCCAGGCTCTCGCGCTGCGTCTCCATCCAGATGTCGCCGATCTCGTCCACCGTCAGCTCGCCGCCGGCGCGCGCCTCGTGGAGCCTGCGCTCGAATTCGTAGAAGGCGATCTGGCGCACCACGGTGTTCAGCATGTCCTCGACCTTGCCGGCCAGCAATGCGCGGCGGCCTGCTGGCGGGGCCGTCTTCAGCATGGCCCGGAAAGTCAGCATTTCGCCGAAGACCGAGGCCGTCTCGGCAAGCGTGAGCGGCGTCGAGGCGAGGAAATAACCCTGCGCCGCCGCCAGCGACTGGTGGACGCCGTGGCCGAGCTCATGCGCAAGCGTCGCCACATCCCGCGCCCGGCCCTGGTAGTTGAGCAGCACATAGGGATGCGCGCCCGGCACGGTCGAGTGCGAAAATGCGCCGGGCGCCTTGCCCGGTCGCGGCGGCGCGTCGATCCACGCATTGTCGAAGAAGCGCCCGGCGAGCGTCGCCATGCGAGGTGAAAAGGCGGCATAGGCCTCAAGCACGAGGCGCTGCGCCTGGCCCCATGAGAATTCGCGCCTGTCGGCCTCCGGTAATGGCGCATTGCGGTCCCACCAGGCGAGCCTTTCCGAGCCGAGCCACCCGGCCTTCAGGCGGTAATAGCGGTGGGAGAGGCCCGGATAAGCGCGTTTGACCGCCGCGACCAGCGCCTCGACCACCTCGTCCTCGACCCGGTTCTGCAGGTTGCGCGCCGAGACGGAGCGCCCGAAACCGCGCCAGCGGTCGTCGATCTCCTTGTCCTTGATGAGCGTGTTCAGAATATGCGCGAACAGCCGGCCATTCTCGCCCAGCACGCCGGAGATCGACGCCGCCGCGGCCCGGCGCGCGCCGGCGTCCGCGTGGGAGAGCCGGTCGAGCGCCTCCTCAAGGGTCAGCCGCCGGTCGCGGAACGGAAAGCGCAGCGCGGCAAGCGTTTCGTCGAAAAGCCGCACCCAGGCGGAGGAGCCCGCCACGTCGCGGTCGAGAAGCAGGCGCTCCATGTCCTCGGCAAGCTGGTGCGGGCGGAAGGCGCGGCTCTGCTCCAGCCAGGGGCGGTAGCGGCGGAGGCGTGCGCTCTCTTCCAGCCGGCGCGCGAGTTCGGCCTCGTCCATGGCATTGAGCTCGAGCTGGAAGAACACCGTATGCGCGGCGATGGCGGCGAAGCGTTCCTGGATGGACTGGTGGAACCGTCCGATCTCCGCAGACGCCATGTCGCCGGCGCGCAGGAGGCCGGCATAGCTGAGCAGCCTGGCCAGTCGTTCATGGAGGCGCTCGTAAGCCTCCACCGCGTCGGCAAGCTCCTCGCCGTCGAGCGCAGCCAGCCGGCCTTTCCAGCGCGTCTCTATGGCGCGGGCTTCGGCATCGGCGGTATCGAGGTCGCGGGCGACATCGGGTCCGTCGGGCGCGCTGTAGAGGTCGGTCAGGTCCCAGACCGGCAGGGTGGCGCTCTCGCGCTCGGTATCGGGCATTGCTAAACCTTGTCCCACGGGCGGGTCATCATACAGGGGCGCGGCATGAATGCGGATAGCGGGTCCGGCGGATGACCCCCGTCCGGCGGGGATATCTGTTCGCCGTCGCATCGTCGCTCGGTCTCGGCCTCGCGATTGCGGCCGCGCGCGGCGCCTATGAGGGCGGCGCCACGCCGCTTGCAATCTCTCCCGTGCGCGCCGTCGCGCTGGCGTCGATGCTCGGGCTCATCTGCTGGGCGAGCCGGCGCAGCCTGCGCCTGCCGCGGCGCGACATGCTCTCCTGCCTCGGCCTCGGCGTGCTGGCCGCGCATATGTTCTACGGCAATATCGCGGCGGTGGAGACCATTCCGGTCGGTCTCGCCGCGCTCTGTTTCTTCGTCTATCCGCCGCTGGTGGGCGCGCTCTCCGCCGCCCTCGACCGGCGCTGGCCGAGCGCGGCCGTCATGGGCGCGCTGGCGCTCGCCTTCGCCGGGGTCGGGCTCGCGCTCGGCATCGGCTTCGACAGCCTCGATCCGCTCGGCGTGTTTCTCGGCGTCTCGGCGGGCATGGCCTGCGCGGTCAGCGTGCTCTGGCTCGCGCGCGGCATGGCGCATGCCGACCCGCTGCCGGTCATGTTCTGGTTCTCGGCGGTCGCGGCGGCGATCCTGGTGCCGGTCGGCCTCTTCTCCGGAGACGCGCGGCTGCCCGTGACCCCGACAGGATGGATCGCCTGCCTCACCGTGATCGCCTGCCAGGTCTCGTCGATCCCGCTCTACTACGCCGCCGTGCGCCTTGCCGGGGCGGAGAGCACCTCGATGCTGAACAATCTCCAGCCGCTGACCAGCATCTTCGCCGCCTGGGCGCTTTACGACGAACGGCTCGGCCTCTGGCAATGGTGCGGCGCCGTCATGGTATTGGGCGGCATTGTCTGGATGCAGACGGTCCTGCGCCGCCGGACGCTGCGCGACCGGGCATGAAACCGCCGTCCGGTGCTATGCTGCGCAGGCCGCGGCGCGAACCGGAGAGGCAAGGAGACAAAGGCCATGAGCAAGCACAGGGGCACCGGCGTGCCGGACCAGCCCGAAGCCTGGAAATGGGAGGAGGCCGACTGGCGGCCGATCGTCGAGAAGGTCCGGGCCGGGCGGTCGCTCAAGCCCGCGTCATGGCCCGGCGGGGCGCGCTGCGCCGTCGCGCTCTCCTTCGATTCGGACCACGAAACCCAGACCCTGCGCTGGGCCCAGGGTTCGCCCGGCAAGCTGAGCCAGGGGCAATACGGCGCGCGCGCCGGCGTGCCCCGGATCCTGAAGCTGCTGGAGCGTTACGGCGCGCCGGCGACCTTCTTCGTGCCCGCCGTGATCGCCATGCTGCATCCCGAAGAGCAGCGCCGGATAATTGCGGAAGGACACGAGATCGGCATCCACTCCTGGATTCACGAGCTCAACTCCGCGCTTCCCCCCGATGTCGAGCGTGACCTGCAAATGCGCGCCGCCGACAAGCTGGAGGAGATCTGCGGCGTCCGCCCGATCGGCATCCGCACGCCGTCATGGGATTTCTCGGAGCACACGCTCGCGATCACGCGGGAGATGGGCCTTCTTTACGACTCCTCGCTCATGGCCGATGACGAGCCTTATGAGCTGCTGGAGGACAATGAACCGACCGGCGTGGTGGAGCTTCCCGTGGAGTGGATCCGCGACGACGCGCCCTACTGGTCGATGGACCGCTTCTCGGGCCTGCGCCCCTATACGCCGCCGGGCGGCGTGCTGGAGGTGTTCAAGCGGGAATTCGACGGCGCTTATGAGGAGGAGGGCCTGTTCCTGCTGACCATGCACCCGCATTTCATCGGCCACCGGTCGCGCATCCAGGTGCTGGACGAACTGGTGCAGCATATCCGCACAAAGCCGGATGTCTGGTTCGCAACCCATGCCGACATCGCCCGCTACTGCAAGGAGCAGGCAGGGCTCTGAGGGCAAGCCCGAACGCGCGCCGCGGGAGCGCCGACGACAGGTCCGGACAGGCCCCCCGGACGAGGCGGCGCTATCCCTCCGCGCCCGTAAGCAGCCGGGCGCAGTCGGCGGCGGCGCGTTCCGCGCGGGCGGCGAGCGCCGCCCCGTCGGCGCTGCTGATCGGGTGTTCGATGACGGCGAAGGGGTAGCCCTCCGCGCCCAGCACGCGCGCCATCAGCTCCGCCGCGCTCACAAAGGTTTCCGTCATGATGCCGGCGGACGGCACGCCGACGCGCTCTCCTGCAACCGCGTCATGCAAACTGCACGACGAGCAGCTGCCTCAATCGCCGATGCCGGCGACGAGCGCGTCCCAATTCTTCGCTTCCTCCAGCAGGCCCTTGTCGGCCGGCGCGCTGTAGTTCGACTTGGTGCGAAGCACGACCTCGCCGACGCCGTACCGCTCCGTGAGCACCTGCTCGAAAGCGGAGAAGAAGCCCTTGGTGCCCTCCTTGCCGTTGGAGATCACCCCGACGGTGGCGCCCTCCAGCGCCGCCAGACGGGCCGCCGGCGCAAAGCCTGCCGCCCCTTCCTCATGCGAGGGATCGAGTATCTGCATGCCTCACCTCGTTTCCCGACTCTTTCGCCTCATGGAATTTCGCAATCGACGCAGGCGCCGATAGCGACCGTGACCGCCCGGCTCTTGGGCCCGAGCCAGGGCGGGATGACCGCGCCGAAGCCGCCGGCCGGGCCGCCCGCGGCGATGACCAGCAGGTCGTCCGGAGCCGAGAGCGCGGCGTATTCCGAGGCGCCGCGGTCCCGCACCACGGCGCCCTTGCCGCAATCCGCCCATTCCGAACGCAGGATGCGCGCCTTCTCGAAGAGATAGGCGCGGATATCGGCCTTCGACCAGCCGGCGGCATGGAAATGGGCCCGTAATTGCGGCGGCACGACGATGGCGTAATTACCCGGCCAGATCGAGTAATGGCGCATATTGGCACGCATTTCGGAGGCGAAGGTGTCGAGGATTTCCTCCGGCGCGGTCGTCCACTCGTTCATAATCTGGCGCGGCGCGCCTGCCGCCATGACGGTGACGCAGGAGGCGCCGACCGGCATGCCGCGCTCTTCCGCGAGCGGCAGCCATTGCGAGCCGGCTTCGTCTTCCGCCAGGCAATAGCTGATCTTGCCCGGATGGCCGAGCACCGAGCGGTCGATCGCGCCCGGGCGCACATCCATCATGTTGATGAGCGACAGGCGCAACGACCGGCCGATGGCCGTCGAGGCGCGGTCGCTGGAGGCGAGCGCATTGAAGGTCGCGTCCATGCCGATCTCGGCCGCAATCGGCCCGTTGACGACAACCAGCACCGCGCAGCCGCCCGTGCTGGCGGTCGCGCCATGCAGCAGGAAAGGCTCCTGGAGCATCGCCGTGAAGGCCGTCACGACCACCGGAAAGTGCATCGGCAGGCAGCCCGCCATCACCGCGTTGATCGCGAGCTTCTCCGCCGTGACGGCGCGGGCGCGGACCGGCTCGACGCCCACCAGATGGTCGGGAACGAGACCCGCCCACTCCAGGCAGTCCTCCACGGCCTCGTCTGTCGGCGGCACCACCGGCAGGCCGTCGGTCCAGCCCCGGCTGTGATAGAATTCCTGCGCCGCCATCATGTCGGCGACCTCGTAGCACGCGGATGAAAGCTGCATGGACGACTCCGTAACCTGAGCCGGGCAAACGACCCGGCGACCATTGCCTGACGACGCCTTATGGTGGCCCGGCAGGCCGGCGCGCGCAAGCGGAACGGACCCGGTTACGCCACCCCGTCCAGCCGGTCGGCTTCCGCCGCGGCGCCGGAGCGGCGCGCCGGGTCGCCCCAGCCGCCGCCGCCGCCCGAAAGCACCTCGAACACGTCGCCGGGCTCGACGGCGATGCCGACCTGCTTGCTGGGGAGCACGCGCCCGCCGCCGGAGCCGTGGTGGATATAGCGGTGCGGCAGGCCGTCCCCGCCGCCCAGAATGCCGCGCGCACCGTAGCGCACGCCGTCGCCTGCCGTGTTGGCGACGGCCGGCTCTTCCGTTTCGACGCGCAACTCCAGCTCCGCCCCGCAGCCGCCCCGATACTCGCCGGCCCCGCCCGAGCCTGGGCGGAACTCATGGCGCGCGATATGCAGTGGGAAACGGACCTCCGCCACTTCGACGCTGCCGAATTTCAGCCCGCCGGCCGAGTGCCATTCGCCGACCGAATGCCAGCCATCCCCGCCGGGCGAGCCGCCGCCGCCGGGTCGGGCGTAGAACATGTGCCAGATAAAGCCGCGTCCGTTGCGCGGGTCCCGGCCCTTTATGGCGATGCGCAGCCGCCGGCCCCAGCCGGCCATGGTGCGCGCCGGGCAGGACTGCGCGAGCGCCGTTATGACGGCCTCGATGATCTCGTTGCCGCAATGCGAGGTGCACATGGTGACCGGCAGGCCGTCCTCGGCCCAGACGATCGTGCCCTCCTTCAGTTCGACAGTGAGCGGGCGGAACGCGCCCTCGTTCTTGGGAATCTCCGGGTCGATCAGATAGGCGAAGGACTGCGTGACCGCGGAGACCGTGTTGGCGTGGCTGGAATTGACGAAGGCCGTGCTCTGAGGGTCGGAGGCGCTCAGATCCACCGTGACTTCGCCGTTGCGGACCGTAGCGGTGGCGCGGATGGCGATGTCATGCCGGCCGTGCCCGTCGTCATCGAGGAACGCCTCGCCGTGGAACACGCCTTCCTTCCAGGTCGCCACCTCGGCCCGCGCCCGGCGCTCGGCGCCGTCCAGCACCGCCTCGCACGCAGCCAGCACGGTTTGCGCGTCGAAGCTGTCGACCAGCGCCTGCAGCCGCGCCTCTCCCAGCCGCACGGAGCCGATTTGCGCCGCCAGGTCTCCCTTGAAGTCGCGCGGGTGGCGCACATTGAGCGCCAGCATCTCCAGGAGGTCCTCGCGCGGGCGGCCGCGCTCCCAGAGCCGGAGCGGCGGGATGCGCAGCCCTTCGTGGAAAATCTCGGTCGCGGACGGGTTATAGGCGCCGTGGGTCGCGCCGCCGATATCGCTGTGATGCGCGCGGTTGATGGTCCAGAAGGCGAGCCGCCCGCCGATAAACACGGGGGCGAACACGGTTACGTCCGGCAGGTGGCTGCCGCCGCCGGCATAGGGGTCGTTGACGACGAACAGGTCGCCCTCATGCACATCCTCGCCGAAGCGGGCGGAGACCGCCTTCGCCGCCCAGGGCATGGCGCCCACATGGACCGGAATATGCTCGGCCTGCGCGACCAGACGGCAATCCCGGTCGCAGATCGCGGCGGAGAAGTCCCGCGAGGAGTTGAGGATCTGCGAATAGGCGGTGCGCAGCATCGCCTCGCCCATTTCCTCGACAATGGCCGTCAGCCGGTGGCTGACCACGGAGACGGTAATCGGGTCGAGATTGCGCGTCATCGCCGGACTCCCTGCAAGGCGGTCGGCCTATCGTAACACCGTTTCCACAAGCTTACGGACGGCCGCCGGGCGTCACATATCGGTTTTTCGCGGCCCCAGCAGCGCACCCAGGCCGCGCGACGGCCCGAGCGCCTTCACCGCCAGGCGGGTGAGCGCCGCGCGCTTCGCCGCGCCCTCGCGAAGGAAAAACCACCGCCGCCGCAGCCGGAACAGCGGGTCAGTGGGGCCGACGGCCCGGGTCGCCTGAATCATGGAGTCATTGCCATCATCGGCCAGCAGATGGCGGAGGACCGGGGGCCGTATGCAATAGGTGTCGAGGCCCGTGCGCCAATAGGCGGCAAGCGACCGGTCGATATTCATTCGCACACGCGGAAACGTCTCCAGAAATCGCCGGGCCGCCGGACGGGTAATCACATAACCTTGGGTGCCGAAATGCGACCAGCGAAGCCAGCCCAGCCTGTGTCCGGTATCGAGCCTCAGACTCGGAATGAAGCGCCGGACTGCACGGCCCCGATTCAGGAAGACAATGCCGAAAGACCCCGATACGCGCTCCAGGGCATCGAGAACAACGGGCAGTTCCGGGGACAGCTCGATATCGTCCTCCAGAATTGCCATCGTCTCCGGCCCGTTATCGACCATATCGGCAAGTATCGTGCGATGGCTGATCCAATTGCCGAGCGCGCCTGCCCGCATGGGCCAGCCCTGGCGGTTGAGCGCATCATAGTCGATAAGCGTTTCCTGCTCGGACGTGAGGCGCCGGCCATCCACCGCCCGGAACAGTTCGAATGCAAGGCCGAGGTCGTCGAGCGCCGCAGACACCCGACGACGACGCTCCACGGCGCGGTCAAGATTGATGACGACGATCTTCATGATCCGTCCCCGCGACTTGGGCTGGCAAACGGCCGGGACTTGCCGTTAGTTGCAGCAGTACGGTCGCGACTCTTGATCTCGAAGTGCGGATGACGCGCGGGAGCGACGTCCGTCCGGTCGGCGCGACTAATAGACCGGATGCGCCGCCATGGCGAGCGAGGCCTGGATCTCCCATACCGACTTCGCCACCGCCTGGCCGATAAGGTCCAATTTGCGGACCTGGTCGATGCGGGCGCGGGCGCGCTCCAATTCGCGGGCCGACAGCAGGTCGTTGAAAATGCCGCAGGCGTCGCAAAGGCATATGATGACGATGTCCCGCGGGTCCGGAATCTCGTCCGACAGCAGCACACCCATGATCCGGAGCTTGACTTCCCGCTCCGCTGCGCCGTCAACGGTCGGGTAGCGCCGCGAACGGAAGACCCAGAGGAACCGGTCCTCCTCGCGGTTCAGAATGCCGTTCTGCACAAGCCGGGCAAGCGCCGCCTCGCGGATGTCATCGGCGTAAGCAGCTGTATTTTCCACCCAGTAGCGCGCGCCCTGAACATCCCCGGACGCCGCGATCCGCTCCAGGGTCGGATCGAGCAGCGGGTCATCCGTCGGCGTCTTGTCCACAAGGATAAGCGATTCGAGATCGGTATCGATCCGGTCCGCCAGCGCCAGGTCCATCAATACTGCGCCCCCCAGAGCGCATTGCATGGACCATTCGGGGATGGGCAGGAAGCTGCCGTCCTGGTCGTCGAGCAGGAGCAGCATGATTTCTTCGGCAAAGCGGAGCATCGCGCTCAGCCCATAGCGGCCAGAGCCGCGGCCCTGTCGCCATGCACGTTGAAGATGGTGAGGAAACCGCTGATCTCGAAGACCTCATGGATGCTCGAGCTGAGGGCGCAGAGCGCAATCGCGCCGCCCGACTGCTGGAGCCGCTTGGCGCCCATCAAAAGCACGCGCAGGCCGGCGGAGCTGATGTAGTCCAGCTTGCCGAAGTCTATGAGCAGGGCGTTTTCGCCCTTCTCCAACGCCGCCAGCACCCGTTCTTCGAAGCTGCGCGCGTTCGCGCTGTCGAGGCGGCCCTTGGGCTCCAGCACGAAAACCGCGCCTTCCTTGCTCTCTCCGATGTCCATAGAAGCGTCCCCGCCTGTCGGTCCACAATAGCCTGAGGCGGCACCATAGCCAATTTCCCTGCGTGCCACCATATACCGCAATGTGCGACAGTCGCAGGCTGAGGGCTTTGCGAAAGCGGCGGCGATGGAATGGAAGACGATACGCCTGGAGGAGGACGCCAGGGGCGTCGTGACGCTTACATTTGCGCGGCCGGACCGCCTGAATGCGCTCACGGCGGAAACCATGCAGGAGATCCACCAGGCGCTCGACGAACTGCACGGGCGAACGCGTTTGCGCCTGCTTCTGCTCGCTGCGGAAGGCCGGCACTTCACGGCGGGCGGCGATGTCAACATGTTCCGGCATATGGGCGCGGCGACCGCCGAGGAGCGGCTTCAGGCGGCTCTGCGCGGCTCGATGCTGAGCCACCGCATCGCGCGCCTGCCCTGTCCGGTCGTGGCGCGGGTTCAGGGCGGCGCGTTCGGCGGCGGCACCACCCTTATCGCAGCGAGCGACGTCGCCATTGCCGGAGCAGGCGCCCGGTTCGCGTTCACCGAGCTTCGGCGCGGCGTGGCGCCGACCGGCGCGCTCAAGGCGCTGCTGACCCGCATCGGCACGGCGGCTTACAAGCGCTACCTGTTCACCGGAGAGACCTTCGACGCCGCCGAAGCCCGGCGCATCGGCCTTGTCGATCTCGCCGTGCCCGACGAGAAATTGGACGAGACAGTGGAGGCGACCGTCGCCGGCTGCCTCGGCGCGGCCCCCGGCGCGGCCGCAGCGGTCAAGCGCGCGCTCGATCTCTACGACCGCAGCGGCCCCGATGCGCTTGGCATTGACGGCCTCTACGCCTTCGCGGAAAGCTGGGCCAGCGAGGAAGGCCGGGAGGGCGCAGCCTCGTTCCTCGAAAAGCGTCCGCCTGTCTGGGAGACCTGACCCGGAAGCGCGCGGCTCACGCAAGGCGGCGCGCCGCCGCCTCGACCAGCTTCAGTTCGGGGGCGTTGCGTTCCACGCCGAACTCGGCGGCAAAGGCGCCGAGGTCCGCGCGCCCGCCCCGCCGGCCGATGCCGGCGAGTATGCCAAGGGCCAGCCGTTCCGCGTCGATTTCGAGGCGTTTGACCGATCCGCGCCACCGTTCCTGCGCCTCGCCGTCCAATCCGGCGACCGTATGGCGCAGATGACGGCGCAGCGACCGCAGAGGCCGGACGGCCCGCGCCCGCCAGGGGCCGACCGCCCTGTCTCCGGCCCGGAGCGTCGCCGCATCCGCTCCGTCCCCGAGCCAGGCCGCCCAGAGCAGCAACGGCACATCGACGCCGAACCT
This sequence comes from Alphaproteobacteria bacterium, assembly GCA_022822125.1. The sequence goes on along the minus strand of JAJECF010000007.1, from coordinate 10,713 downwards.
GTCCTGAAGGACGAGGCAGGCTTCGCCGACGCCGGGCTCCCCATAGAGCCGGACGGCGAAATCCCAGAGCGCGACGCCGGTCCCGGAACCTTCCTTTTCCATGGCCGTCGATTGAAGCCGGGCCAGCGCCGGTTGACAATGGCGCACCGCCAGCCCGGGAAGGAGCAACCGCGATGTCCGAGACGTCTGTCGTAAGGCCCTATGGAAGCTGGGTCTCGCCGCTGTCGGCGCAGCGGATCGCCGAAGCGGGAGTCGGCCTTTCCTTCGTCCGTGCGGACGGCGAAGACCTTTACTGGCTGGAAGGCCGGCCGCGCGAGCGGGGCCGCAGCGTGCTCATGCGCTATCGCAAGGGGGAGGTCCGCGAAGCCCTGCCGGCGCATTTCGATGTGCGCTCCCGGGTGCATGAATATGGCGGCGGCGCCTACGCCGCCGATGGCGGCCGGGTCGTTTTTTCGCATTTCCCGGACGGCACCGTCTGGCTGGCCGGGGATAGCGGCGAACCGAGGCGGATAACGCCGGATGCGCCCCTGCGCTACGCCGATTTCGCCTTCGCCCCGGACGGCATTTACGCCGTGCGCGAGGACCATCGCGGGCAGGGCGAGCCGGTCAACAGCGTGGTATTGCTGGATCCCGACCGGATCGGCGAGGGCGAGCCGGTCTGCCGGGGGCGGGACTTCTATGCCGCGCCGAGGCCCGGTCCCGACGGCCGCCTTGCCTGCATCGCCTGGAACCATCCGGACATGCCGTGGGACGCGACCGAACTGCTTCTGGACGGCGAGGCCGTTGCGGGCGGACCGGGCGAATCGGTATTGCAGCCGAGCTGGTCCGCGGACGGAAGGCTGCATTACATCTCCGACCGCTCCGGCTGGTGGAACCTCTATGTCCATGACGGCGGGGCAGGCAGGGCATTGAAGCCGATGGCGGCGGAGTTCGCGGGGCCGCTCTGGGGCCTCGGCGCCCAAAGCTATCGCTGCCTCGCCGACGGCGACATCGTCGCCCGCTACGAGCAGAACGGCGGCGTCTTCGTCGAGCGGCTCCGCGACGGGCCGTTCGAAACCGGGTTTTCGCGCCCTGCCTGCCCGGTGCCTTTCGGCGGCGGCTGGGCGGTGCTGGGCGCGGATACCGACCGGCCCGCACGGCTGGACCTGCTGCGCGCAGACGGAGGACGCGAAACGCTCGCACGCTCCGCTCCGGACGATCCCGATCCGGCCTTCGTCTCCCGCGGGAAGGCGATCTCCTTTCCGACCGGCGGCGGCAGAACCGCCCATGCATGGTTCTATGCGCCGAGGAACCCCGGGTTCGCCGCGCCCCGCGAGGAACTCCCGCCGCTCGTCGTGCGGTCGCATGGCGGTCCAACGGGCGCTTCCGACAACGGTTATTCGCCCGCCATCCAGTATTGGACGACGCGCGGCTTTGCAGTTGTGGATGTCAATTACGGCGGCAGCACCGGCTATGGACGCGCCTTTCGCGAGCAACTGTACGGTCAATGGGGGGTTGTCGATGTGGAGGATTGCTGCGCGGCGGCAATGTGGCTGGCTGATGCCGGAAAGGTGGATGCAAACCGGCTTGTAGTGCGGGGCGGCAGCGCCGGCGGATATACGACGCTGGCGGCGCTTGCATTCCGCGATGTTTTCAAGGCCGGAGCCAGCCTTTACGGCATCGGCGACCTCAAGGCTCTTGCGCGGGATACGCACAAATTCGAAAGCCGTTATCTGGACCGGCTGATCGGCCCGCTACCGGAGGCCGAGGCAGTTTATGACGCGCGCTCGCCTTTGCTCCATGCCGGGAGCATTTCCTGTCCTGTGATTTTTCTGCAGGGCACGGAAGACAAGGTCGTGCCGCCCGACCAGACGAAAGCCATGGCGGCCGCGCTCCAAGCCCGGAGAATCCCGGTGGCGCTGCTGCTATTCGAAGGCGAAGGGCACGGTTTCCGCAGGGCTGAGAACATTGTGGCGGCACTGGAAGCCGAACTGTCTTTCTTCGCTCGAATTCTCGATTTTGTGGCGCCCGGCGTGCCCGAAGTCGCGCTGTTCGAGGACGGATAAGGCCGGCGCGACAATTTAGCCGGAACTGCGAAATACAAGGGTGTTACTTCTTCGAACCCTGTTTGGTATAGTGCCGCAATGCGTGCTTGATGCGCACTGACAGACGGAGACTCCCATATGATCGATGAGACCGCCCTCACAAAGGGCCAGCTGCGCAAGCTGACTGCGCTTCGCAAGTCATTGGGCCCCTCGATAGCTGACGAAGCTTTTGGCAAATGGCTCGGCCAGGCAGTGGACGCACCGGATACGGACCAGAATGCGGAGGTCATAGCCGAAGCATTGTGGGCCTTGATTCGGGACGGCAAACTCACCATCCGGCGCGGCGGCTATCTTGTCCGGCGCGGTCGCAAGCGTGTGATTGTGGAAGCCCGCGACGACTGATTGCCACCGGAAGGCGGCTCTTCCTTTCCCCGCGCCTCCTGCCCGCAGGTGAAGGGCAAAGGTCTGCACAGGCCCCGTTCCCGATGTCGTGTACGACCGGTTGCGGCCGGTTTTCGTCGATATTCGTCCATATTCGCACACGATATATGCAGCTCTTGAGCGGCGGTTGGCGCATCGGGAATTTGGTGGCGCTTGCGGACACGATGCGCAAATCGCCGCTGACGAAGGCCCGATTAACAGACCGGACAGCGGCGGCTGAAAGCGGCATGGCCGGCGAAGCGGCCCGCGCCGGCGTCGCTGCCGTGTAAAGAGCGGACGCGGGACAACGACTTCCAAATGCAGGGCGCGCGCGCCTCGACAGGCGCTCGGGTGCGCTGTTACTCTCCGGCCCGGTATTGCGGATTACCGGAGAAGAAACGCGAATGTTGAAAATTTACCGAGCCGGAGACCGGGCGACGAAGAAAGCGCCTGCGGACCGCTTCACCGGCGATGTCTATCAGGACGAGGTGCTTGTCGGCGCCGCTCCGTCGCGGATGCGCGCAACGAATGTCACGTTCAATCCGGGCGCAAGGACAGCCTGGCATCGCCATCCGGTCGGCCAGACGCTCTGGGCCGTCTCCGGGGTCGGGCGCGTTCAGGTCGAAGGCGGACCGGTCGAGGAACTGAGGCCCGGCGATACCGCCGTCATTCCGCCGGATGCGCGCCACTGGCACGGCGCCGCGCCGGACAGTATCTTCACTCATCTCGCCATGTCCGAGACCGGCGAAGACGGCGGCGGCACCGAGTGGTTCGAGACGGTGAACGAGGCCGACTATGCCGGCTAGCGCGGCGCGATGACCCTGAATGTCGCCATGCATCCGGCCGCCCGCGAGCGCGTGGCGGACCGGCTCGCCACGCTCGACCTGCCGCTGCATATCACGACCCCGACCGAGGGCGGCCGCTGCATGGCCGAAGCGGTCTGGCTCACCTCCGATATGGGGAGCAGGTCGTTCGAGGATTGCCTGAATGCGATCGCCGACTCCCCCACGGTCAAATGGGTGCAGACATTCAACGCCGGGCTCGACCATCCGGGCTACCGCGCCGTTGCGGCGAAGGGCATCCGCATCGGCGCGTCCAGCGCCCAGGCGGTTGCGATTTCGGAATATGTCTTCGCCCATGTCCTGGACGTCTTCCAGGGATTGGCGGAACGGCGCGCGGCGCAGGCGGCGGGGGAATGGAAGCAGCTTCCCTTCCGCGAGGTCGCCGGCACGGTCTGGCTTGTCATCGGATACGGCAATATCGGACGCGAGATCGGCAGGCGCGCCGGCGCATTCGGCGCCCGGGTCATAGGCGTGCGGCGCAGCGCGTCGTCGGCGCCCTACGCCGACGAGATCTGCCCGATGGACAGGCTCGGCGACAAGCTCGGGGACGCCGATGTGATCGTGCTGTGCTGCCCGCATTCGTCGGAGACCGACCGGCTGGTCGATGCCGCGTTTCTTGCCCGCGTGAAGCCGGGAGCCGTGCTGGTGAATGTCGCGCGCGGCGGCGTGGTGGAGGACGCGGCGCTGCTGGCGGCGCTCGACAGCGGCCGGGTCGGAACCGCCGTGCTGGATGTGTTCGACCCGGAGCCGCTGCCCCGGAGCAGCCCCTACTGGAAGCATCCGGCGGTCCGTCTTACCGGCCACTGCTCCTTCGCCGGCAATGGCACGCGCGCCCGCGCCGACGACCTCTTCATCGCCAATCTTCCGCGCTATGTTGCCGGCGAGGCGCTGGTGAACGAGGTCGATCTCGCGCTCTATCTCGAAACCCTGCCTCGAAACCGCCGGCCCTGACGGGAGGCCTGCCGCCATGACCGCAATCCGGCCCCTTTCCGAGCATACCGGCGTGGAGATTACCGGCGTCGATGTCCGGCAGCTGGACGAGGACGGCTTCCGGTCGATTTACCGCGCCTGGCTCGAATACGGCGTTGCGGTCGTGCGCGACCAGACGCTCGAGATCGAGGACTTCATCGCCTATAGCCGCCGCTTCGGCCATGTCGTGCCGCATCCTTCGCGATCGACCCGGCACCCCGGCCATCCCGAGGTAACGGTGCTCGGCGTTGGCAAATTCGAGGCCGACGGCCGGCTGAACGAGGAAATCTACCGGCGCGGCGCGGCCTCCTGGCACACGGACGGCGCCTATGACGAGGTGCCCTTCAAGGCGACGCAGCTCTATGCGCTGGCCGTGCCGAGCCGCGGCGGCGACACCCATTTCTCCTCCATGTACCGCGCCTGGGACGCCCTGCCACAGCACCTGAAGTCCAAAATCGAGGGCCGGCGCGGGGCGTTCACCTATGGCGGCGGCAAACGAGGGTCCGACGCGCTGCTGAATCCCGAAGACCGCGGCCATCCCCCGGTATTCCACCCGCTGGTCCGCACGCATTCGGAGACGGGGCGGAAATCGCTCTATTTCGATCCCGGCAAGATCGTCTATGTCGAAGGCGTGGCGCCTGCGGAGAGCGACGCGCTCATCGACGAACTCGAAGAGCGCATGGTGGTGGCGGATGCGCGCTACGACCACCGCTGGCGCGTCGGCGACATCGTCATCTGGGACAATCGCTGTATGGTCCACAAGGCTGCCGGCGATTACCCGCCCGAGGAAGACCGCATACACTGGCGCACATCGATCAAGGAGACGGACATCGGCGCGCGCGTCGCAGGCGATTGAAACGGAACCGGGAGGCAGCCGTCATGGGCATAGAGGTAAGGCCCGCTTCGCCGGCCACGGGCGCGGAAATTCTGGGAGCGGACATCGGCGCGGGACTGGACGACGAGGCGTTCGCAATCGTCCGCGAAGCCCTCGACGATCATGGCGTGATCGTGTTCCGCAACCAGACGCTGACGCCCGGGAACCAGGTCGCCTTCACCCGGCGCTTCGGCGAGCCGGAGTTCAATTTCAACGCGGCCCGCTTCGGCATCGACGGCAGCCCCGAGATCTATCTCATCTCCAACATCGTCGAATTCGGAGCGCCCATCGGCACGCGGCGCGCGGGCGAGACCTGGCATACCGACATGAGCTACGCCAAGCGCCCGGCCGGCGCGACCATGCTCCATGCGGTCGAGGTGCCGGTCCTGCACGGCCTTACGCTCGGCGACACCTGCTTCGCCAATGCGGCCGCCGCCTGGGACGCCCTGCCTGCTGCGATGCAGGAGGAAATCCGCGACCTGCGCGGCGTTTTCGACTTCCGCGGGCGCAAGCGCTCCTCGCCCGTGAGCGCCCAGGACATCGCGGCCTATCCGCCGGTCGAGCATCCCATCGTGCGCACCCATCCGCGCACCGGGCGCAAGAGCCTCTATATCGTGCGCGACGACTGCACCGGGATCGTCGGCAGGGACGAGGAGACCTCGCGGGGACTGATCGAGGCGCTGGCCGACCATATCGTGCGCACGGAGTTCATCTACCAGCACCGCTGGCAGGTGGGCGATGTCGTGGTCTGGGACAACTGCACGGTGCAGCACCGCGCCATCCAGGACTACGACCTGCCGCAGCGCCGGCTCCTGTGGCGCACCACCGTCAAGGGAGATATTCCCGTGTGAGGGGGATGCGCCGCCGTGCCCGGCGCGCAGGCCTCTTGAAGGGGGTGGCGGACGCGGCAGGGCCATCCTTCGATACGCCGCTTCGCGGCTACTCAGGATGAGGGTTGGGCGGCGGCGCCCCTCCTTTTCTCATCCCGAGTAGCGGCGGCCCGCCCATTCTTCATGCCGAGTAGCGGCGGCCCCCTTTTCTCATCCCGAGTAGCGGCGGCCCGCCCATTCTTCATCCCGAGTAGCGGCGTTAGCCGCGTATCGAGGGACGAGCGGCGCGGTCGCTGCTCAGGATACAAGCGGGACAGAGGAACGGGGCGATGGAAGGAGCGCCTCCGCCGTTCAGCCCGCTTCGGGCGACCAGCCGTAAACCCGCTGGAGCGTCCCGCCCATCAGTTCCGCGCGCTCGCTCTCCGTCAGCCTGTCCGTCCGGCGGAACGGCTCGACGCCCTGCTCATAGGTGATGAGATTGACGGCGCGGGTCCAGTCCGTGCCCCAGAGGCAGCGGTCGATGCCGAATGCCTCGAAGATGCGCGAGAGCGGGTCCCAGATATCGTCGAAGGGATAGGGCGCGTGGCTGAGCGTGCAGGCGCCGGTGATCTTGACGACGACATTCTCGCATTCCGCGAGCGCCAGCAGGGCCGGCAGGTCGGCGAAGGGCTCCGGCGGCGCGGGCGGCTCGAAGGGTTGTTTCAGGCCGAGATGGTCGATGACGATCCGCGTATCCGGATGCGCCTTCGCCAGCGCCAGCGCCCGGTCCAGCAGGCCCCAGCAGAGCAGATTGACCGGAAGCCCGGCGCCGGCGGCGGCGCTGAGCACGCGCGAGACGCCGGCATGGTCCGGGTCCCTCGAAACCCCGTAGGCCATCATGATCCGCGCCGCGACCGCGCCGTCCACCTTCGCCCAGTCGGCGACCGTCTCCGCCACGGCGGGGTCCTCCGGATCGACCGGCTTGACGAGGCAGAAGCGGCCCGGATGCTCGGCATGCACCTGGAGCGCGTAGCTCTCGTCATAGCGGTACATGGTGTAGGGCGAGACCAGGACCGCCCCGTCCACGCCCACGGCGTCCATCGCGGCGACCATGTCTGAGCCCGTGACTTCCGGCGGCCCGGCAAGCACCGCCGTCCAGGGCCGGCCCGGCCGGTCGCGTTCATAGGCGTGGACCTGCGCGTCGATGATCGGCATGGCTGCGCGTCTCCTCTTGCTGCTGGCGGCCGGAGCGGCGGCGTCAGGCCGCCAGCTCCAGGATTTCCATGACCTCCGCCGGGCCGTTTATGGGGCGCGGGTTGCGCGGCACCCAGGGCGTGCCCATCGCCTGCTCCGCAATCCTTTGGAAATGCTCGCGCCCGACGCCGGCGGCGGAGAGGCTGCGCGGCATGCCGAGGCCGGCGATGAAGCGGTCCAGCAGGTCGCTCGCATCCACTTTCGGCTGGCCCATCGCCGCGGCCACCAGCTTCTGCCGCTCGGCATTGGCCGGCCGGTTCCAGCGCATCACATAGGGCAGCATGATGCAGGATGTGTGGCCGTGCGGCGTGTCGAACACCGCGCCCAGCACATAGCCGATGCCGTGGCTCGCCCCCATCGGCACGCCCGCCGCCAGCGGGGCCATCGACAGCCACGAGCCCACCTGGCAGTCGAGCCTTGCCTCGATGTCCGCCGGGTCCGCCTTCACCCGCGCGAGCCCTTCTGTCAGCAGCGCCAGGCCCCGAAGCGCCTGCGCATCGCCATAGGCGTGCGCCTCGCCGGAGCAGACGCCCTCGACGCAATGGTCCACCGCGCGCACGCCGGTGGAGAGGAAGAGCCATTCCGGCGTATGCACTGTCGGCGCCGGGTCGAGTATGACCGCGCTCGGGATCGCGTCCGGATGGCGGAACAGCTCCTTCAGTTTCACGCGCTCGTCCGTCACGCCCGCTATGGCGCTGAACTCGCCCGCTGAAAGCGTGGTCGGTATGGAGACCTGCGGGATGGCGGGCCCTGCCGGCGGGTCGCGCAGCGCATCCATCTCCTCCGGCGTGCGGATATCGTTGGCGAGGCACATCCGCACCGCCTTGGCGCCGTCGGTCAGTGAGCCGCCGCCGAAGGTGACGATGAGATCGGCGTCGGCGGCGCGCGCAGCCTCCGCCGCCGCGATCACATCGCCGCGCGGCGTGTGGGGCGCCATGCGGTCGAACTGGCCGGCGACCTTGTTGCCGAGCGCGCGGCGCAGTTTCCCGATCTCGCCGGTCTCGCGGTTCAGCGTGCCGCTCACCATGAGGAAAATGCGCTCCGCGCCCAGCCGCTCCGCCTCTTCGGCGACCGCCTGCTCCAGCGGCACGCCGAAGCTCACCGCCTCCATCCGCCCGAACGCCACCCGACCTGGTTTCATCGCCCGCTCTCCCCGGGTTCCGCACCGGCTCAGCGTCCGGCCCGGATCGAGCATATGGCGACGGATTCCGCCGTCAATCATGCGCCCGGTCCTGGCAGAGCCCGGCGGGATGACCGCTGCCCATGCCAAGGAGCGCATGGGCGACATCTCCTGCTGGCGGAACGGACGGGGGAGACGGTCGGACGGCCGACGGCGGCGTGGGGTCGGTCAACTGCGCAGACGAGGTCCGCTATGGCGCCGACCGGGGCCACAAATCGGAAGGCCGAAAACCCGATGACTCCGGCGGACGGCATCCGCATGGTATTGGTGGCCGGGGAAGCGGTCTGGGCGGACGGCGCTCCTACCGGCGCCTGTCCGGGCAGGGCGCTCCGCGGCGAGCGCCCGATCCCTGCGCACCGGCCGGGGCGCGGCGCCGAAGAACAGGAGGCAGGTCCATGCGGCAGCTTGAATTCGGTTGGTATCTGCCGACGAACGGCGACACCACGGCTTTCAACGACCCGGAGTCACAGATCGCTCCATCGCCGGAAATGATGGAGCGGATCATTTTAGCCGCGGAGGATGCAGGATTCGAGTACATCCTGATCCCGGTCGTCAACATCTGCTGGGAAGCCTATGTCATCGCCGCCTTCCTCGCCGGCAAGACGAAGGCGATCAAGCCGCTGATCGCGGCCAAGCCCGGCTATGTCAACCCGGTCCTCCAGGCCAAGATGCTGGCGACCTTCGATCGGATGACCGGCGGGCGCCTCGCGATAAACCTGATAGCGGGGCAGGCGGAAGCGGACTTCGAAGCCGACGGCATCCGCTACGGCAAGGAGGAACGCTACGCCCTGATGGGGGAAGAAGTCGCGATCATGAAGCGGCTCTGGGCGGCGTCGGGGCCCATCGACTTCGACGGCAGGTTCTACACCCTCAGGAAATGCTCGATCATTCCGGAGATTTACCAGAAACCCTACCCCCGCTTCTATCTCGGCGGCGGGTCGCCGCAGGCCGCCGATATTTCCGCCCGGCACTCGGATGTCCACCTGTTCTGGGGCGACACGCCGGAGCGGATCGCCGAAAACATCGTCGATATCCGCCGGCGCGCCGCGGAGTTCGGGCGCGGGGACGAGATCGGCTTCGGCATGCGCCTGCAGATCATGTGCCGCGAATCGGAGGACGAGGCCTGGGCGGCGGCCCGAAGGCTGGTTGCACACGGCACCGATGCAAACCGCCGGGAAATTATCGACAACACGTTCAACTCGGCGGCGAACCGGCGCGTGCAGGAACTGGCGCGCGAGCATGGCGAGATGATCGGCCCGAATCTCTGGACCGGCATCACCCGGGTCCGGGCCGGCGCCGGCATCGCTGTTGTCGGCAATCCCCGGCAGTGCGCCGACCAGCTTCAGGCCTTCATCGACGCGGGGTGCCACTCCTTTTGCCTGTCCGGCTTTCCGCACGCCGCCGCCGCCACCGGCTTTGCGGAACTGGTCCGGCCCCTCCTCGCAGAGATGAACAAAGGCCGGATGCCGGAAGACAGTCTCCCCCGCCTGCGCGCCTGACACCAGCAACCGTCGATTGAAATCTGCGGCGACCGGCCCGAAGGCACCGCCCGCCTCCCTTCCCCTCGGGCCGTTCCTGCGCTCTACTGTCGGGCAGGTTCCGGAAGGAAGGGCGGCATGCCATGACAGCATACAGGTTCGACGACCGCGCCATCGACTGGGCGCCGTTCAACGGCTTCGAGGGCCTCTACTATTCGATCCAGAGCGTGGACCGGGAGCTGAACCGGGTCGATATGCTGATGAAGTTCGACCCCGGCACCAATTGCGTGCCGCACACCCATGTCGGCGTCACCAAGACGCTGGTGCTGGAGGGCGAGCACCGGATCTACAAACCCGGCGCGGACGGCGCGCTGGGAGCGCCCGACATCCGCCCGGCCGGCACATTCTCCGAGAACCGGGGCGACGAGACCCATGTCGAGGGCGGCGGGCCCGATGGCGCGATCATCCTGCTCTCCATGCAGGCGGTGGACGGCGACGTCTATGACATCCTCCGCAGGGACCTCACGCTCGACCGCAAGATCACGCTGGACAATTTCGCCCGGGGCCTGGAACGCCAGCGGGCGAAGGCGGCTTGAGGGTTACGATCCGCCGCCTTCCTGAAGCGCCGCCGGACTATAGCCCTCCCCGCGCGCGGCGCGTTGCGGAATGACGGGCAGCGGGGTATGAGCGGCCCCATGGCTGCACATCAATATGTCTATGTCATGCACGGGCTCGCCAAGGCCTATCCGGGCGGGCGGAAGGTGCTCGACAATATCCGCCTCGCCTTCCTGCCGGGCGCCAAGATCGGCGTGCTCGGGCCGAACGGCGCCGGCAAATCGACGCTCATGCGCATCATGGCCGGC
>JAJECF010000201.1 GCA_022822125.1 Alphaproteobacteria bacterium | reverse complement strand
GGCGGCGGTCGCGCGGATCGACGCCGCCGTCTTGTCCGAAGCCGATACCGGCGAGGCGGAGTCCTTCCGCGACCGGCTGTTCGACCTGCTGATGCGCCGTTATGACGCGCTCAAGCCCCACCGCGCGACCATTGAGGCGTTCTGGCGCGACTTGCGGCGCGATCCGCTGGCCGGCGCCCCGCTGGCGCCGGCGCTCGCCCGGTCGATGGCCTGGATGCTGGAAGCCGCGGGCGCGCCGCCGCGCACGCCGTTCGGCCTGCTGCGGGTCAAGCTGCTCGCCGGCATCCACCTCTCCGTGATGCGGGTCTGGCTGCAGGACGACAGCGAGGACCTGGGCCGCACCATGGCCAGTCTCGACAGGGCCCTGAAGCGGTGGGCGCCCATGCTCGAAGGGCGGCGCTGCTGAAAAATTATTGCAGCGCACAAAAAAACACTTGACGCTGCGTTGCAGCATAACGATATTGCGCTGCGAGACGGTGGTTGCAGGCTTCTGCGGCAGGCGGCTCCCGAGACAGGAACGGAGACGATGACAACCATGTACAAGATGCCCTTTGCCGATTTCGACCCGGCCCGGTTCATGGCCGATTTCAAGGTCCCGGCCTTCGATGCGGAGGGCGCGATGGCGCTGCACCGCAAGAATGTCGAAGCGATGACCGCGGCCGGCCAGACGGCGTTCGAGGGCGCGGGCGCCCTCATGCGCCGCCAGGGCGAGCTGGCCCGCGAGGCGGTCGAGGCCTCCGCCGCCAATATGAACGCGCTTTTCAGCGAGGCGAGCTTCGAGGACAAGGCGGAGCGCAGCGCCGCGTTCGTCAAGGGCGCCTGGGAGTCTGCGGTTGCGGGCGCCGGGGAGCTTGCGGAGATGTCCACCGGGACCGGCCGCGAGGTGTTCGGCCTGATCGACAAGCGGATTCGCGAGGCGATGGACGAAACGGCCGCCATGGCCGCGCCGCCGGCCAAGCCTGCTCAAAAGGCCGCTGCCGCCAAATCATAGGCGCGTTGTTCCTCCCCTGCGCGCCGGGCCGCTCCTGCAAGGGAGCGGCCCTTTTTGTTGCATTGCGGCATTCTCGCGCCGGCGGCAAGACGCCCGCGGCTTCATGGGCTATCCTCGGCGGATCATGGCGAACGATATCCTGAATTTCCTCGACGACCTTGTGCGCAAGGCCCGCGCGCAGGGCGCCGACGAGGCCGATGCCGTCGATATCGACAGCCGCTCGCTGGATGCGGCGGTCCGGTTCGGCAAGGTCGAACATATGGAGCGCTCGGAGCTGCGCAAGACCGGGCTGCGCGTGCTGGTCGGGCGCCGCCAGGCGGTGGTGGCGACCGCCGACCGGCAGCCGGACACGGCGGCCGCGCTGGTGGAACGGGCCGTCGCCATGGCCCGCGCCGCGCCCGAGGACCCCCATGCCGGGCTGGCGGAGCCGGCGCTGCTGGCGGCGGACCGGCCGGAACTGGACCTTTACGACGGCGTCCAGCCGGCGTCGGAAGACCTGGTCCGGAAGGCCGCGGAAGCCGAGGCTGCGGCGCTGGATGTCGCGGGCGTCACCAATTCGGAAGGCGCGGGCGCCAGCGGCGGCGAAACCCGTGTGGCGCTCGTGTCGAGCAACGGCTTCGCCGGCGGCTATAGAAGGTCGGGATGCGGGCTGTCCGTGTCGGTCCTGGCCGGCGAGGGCACGGCGATGGAGAGCGACTATGACTGGTCCCAGGCCGTTCATGCGTCCGACCTTGCGGACCCGGCGGCACTGGGCCGGAACGCCGGCGAGCGCGCCGTGCGCCGGCTGGGCCCCGTCAAGCCGGAGACCGCCAGGATGCCGGTGGTCTTCGAGCAGCGCCTTGCAGGACGGCTGGTCGGGGCGATCGCCGGCGCCATCAACGGCGCGGCCGTGGCGCGCGGCACGAGCTTCCTCAAGGACGCCATGGGCGAGCCGGTGCTGAAGGAGGGCATGGCGCTGATCGACGACCCGTCCCGCCCGCGGGGGCACGGCTCGCGCCCGTTCGACGCCGAGGGCCTGCCCTGCGCACGCTGCGCCCTTGTCGAGGGCGGGGTGCTGCGCTCCTGGCTGCTGGATTTGCGCTCCGCGCGGCAACTGGGCGTGTCTCCGGCCGGCCATGCCGTTCGCAGCGCCGGGTCCGCGCCCGGCCCCGCCTCCTCCAACCTCTATCTGGAGCCGGGGCGCCTTTCGGCGGAAGAGCTGATCGGCGAGGTCGAAAACGGCCTGTTCGTCACCGCGCTCATGGGGCATGGCGTCGATCTCGTCGCCGGGCGCTACAGCCAGGGCGCGGCGGGTTTCGCGATTCGCGGCGGCAGGATCGCCGAGCCGGTGAGCGAAATCACCATAGCCGGGGACCTGCGCGAGATGCTGCTCGGCCTCGACGCCGCCGACGACCTGGTATTCCGCGGCGCCGTCAACGCTCCCACGCTGAGGGTCGAGGCGATGACGGTCGGGGGACGTTGAGAAAAGGGGCGGCCCGGCTGCTCGGGGTGAGGAAAAAACAGGCGTCCCGCCACTCTGTCCTCATCCTGAGTAGTGACCGCTTGCGGGCGCGTATCGAAGGATCGGCCCGCGCCGTCTCCGCCGTTGCTCGATACGCGGCTGGCGCCGCTACTCGGGATGAGGCTCTTTCGACAAGCTCAGGACAGGCCCCTTCGATACGCCGCTTCGCGGCTACTCAGGGTGAGGAAGGGAGGACCGCAGATACCGCCGCCGCCGAACTCCCAGGCGGCTTCGCCCGACGGTGCTGAACCGGACAGCAATGGAACAAGTCCGGGCATGACGAAGGAACCAGCCCTGAGCCTGCCGAAAGTGACCGCCGCTTCGGCGTGAAAGGAAGCCGCTCAGCTGTCCAGCCGGGGCGCCCAGGGGATGCGGCCGAATTCGATGCCTTCCTCCGTCAGCGCCCTGGCTTCGTCGGAGGTCGTTTCGCCGTAGATCGCATGGCTGTCGGCCTCGCCGTAATGGATGCGCCGCGCCTCCTCCGCGAAGCGCGGGCCGACATAGTCGCAATTTTCCTCGACCTTGCGGCGCAGCTCCTGGAGGCTCCGCATCATGGCGGCCCGGCGCTGCGACGGCTTGTCCGCTGCGCCGTCCGCGCTTCTGGGCGCAACATGGGGCGTCATCAGGCTCTTGCGCGCCGAGGTGTCGCCGCAATGCGGGCATATCACCTTGCCCGCCGCGATCTGCGCATCGCAGGCGGCGCTGTCGCGGAACCAAGCCTCGAACTCGTGCTCGTTCTTGCAGGTGAGCCGGTAAACGATCATGCTTTCCATATAGCGCCATGAGGGAACCGACGCCAGTCTCCGCCTGGGTCGCGCGTTTCGCGGACCTTGTGCCGCCCGCCGCTCCCGTGCTCGACCTCGCCGCCGGCGGGGGCCGTCATACGCGGTTCTTCGCCGCTCGCGGCCACCCGGTGCTCGCGGTGGACAGGGACATCTCCCGGCTGCCGGGCGGCCTCGCCTGGGACCTTGAGGACGGCCGTCCCTGGCCCTTCGCCGACCGGCGTTTCGGCGCGGTCGTGGTGGTCAACTACCTGCACCGCCCGACCCTTGCCGCCGCGATTTCCCTGGTCGCGCCGGGCGGGCTCCTGCTTTACGAGACCTTCGCGGAAGGCCAAGAGGCATTCGGGCGGCCGCGCAATCCGGATTTCCTTCTGCGCCCGGGCGAGTTGCTCCGGGCGGCGCGGGACCGCCTCGTCGTGCTGGCCTACGAGCATGGCCGGGTGGAGGGGCCGCGAATGGTTCAGCGCATCGCCGCGATGGACCCGGGCCCCGCCGGCCGGCCGGATGCGTCCTCCTCCATCTCGACATCCCGGTAAACCCTCGCCGACAGCACAAGGCCGAAGCCGATCTGGAGCGTCAGCATCGCCGTGCCGCCATATGAAATGAAGGGCAGCGGCACGCCGACCACCGGGATCAGGCCGGCCACCATGGCGATATTGACGAACACGAAGAGGAAGAAGGTAAAGGTGACGCCGAAGGCGATAAGGCGCCCGAAATCGTTTCGCGCCATGAAGCCGATGGCGAAACCGTAGCCCATGATGGCCAGGTAGAGCGCCAGGACGAAGAGGCCGCCGGCAAGCCCGAATTCCTCGGAAATGACCGTGAAGATGAAGTCCGTGTGGCTTTCCGGCAGGAAGCCCAGATGGCTTTGCGTGCCCTCCAGATAGCCCTTGCCGAACTCGCCTCCCGAACCGATGCCGACTTTCGACTGGTAGCCGTGATAGCCGGCGCCGGCAAGGTCGCGTTCGGGGTCGAGAAAGGTCAGCACCCTGTCGCGCTGATAGTCCTTGAGCCCGTACCAGACCGTCGGCACAAGCGCCCCCCCGGCGACGCCCGACAACGCGAAGACCCACCAGGAAACGCCGCCCATGAAGAGCAGCGCCGCGCCGGCGGCCGCAATCATGACCGCCGTGCCGAGATCGGGCTGCCGCGCAACCAGGAGGACCGGCGCCGCGATCAGGGCCAATGCCAGCAGCAGCCTCGGCCAGTTGCCCGCGTCCCGTTCGTCCAGGACATGGAAGTGGCGGGCGAGCGCCAGCACCAGGGCGATCTTCATGATTTCGGAGGGCTGGACCGACAGCGGGCCGAGCCGCAGCCAGCGCTGGGCGCCCATGCCGACATCGCCGATGAACTCCACGCCGATCACGAGCAGCAGGGCGGCGGCGTATATCGGATAGGCGCAACGCAGCCAGAACCGGATATCGATCAGCGCGACAAGCAGCATCACGCCCAGGCCGGCTGCGAAACGCAGGGCGTGCGGGCCGGCCCAGGGCCGGACATGGCCCCCGGCGGCCGAATAGAGCATGGCGAAGCCGACGGCGGTCACGAGCGCCAGCAGGATGACCAGCACCCAATCGACCCGCAGCAGCAGCCTGCCGATTCCAAGGCCGGGCCGGCGCACCTCCCACGCCTTCACGCCCCGGTCTTCCCTGACTTCTGGGCGGCCAGCAGCAGGTCGCGCGCAAGGGGGGCTGCGGCCCTGGAGCCGCTGCCGCCATGTTCGACGATGACAGCGGCGGCGTAGCGCGGCTTGTCGACGGGCGCGTAGCCGACGAACAGCGCATGGTCGCGCTGCTCCCTCGGCAGCTCTTCGTTCTTGCGCACGCCGGTCAGGCGCTCCAGCCTGGAAATGCGCCGGACCTGCGATGTGCCGGTCTTGCCCGCCATTTCGAACCCGGCTTCCTCGATGCGGGCATTCCAGGCTGTGCCCCGCCGCGAGCCGGTGACGGCGGCGAGGCCCCTGCGCACGACCTCCAGATATCGCTTGTCGATCCCGAGCTCCGGGACGGCGCCGGCGCCGATCAGCCTGGGAACAACCGCATGGTCGCCATTGGCGAGCCTGGCGGTCATCGTCGCCAGCTGGATCGGCGTTGCGAGCACATAACCCTGGCCGATGCCGGCGATCAGCGTCTCTCCCGCCTGCCAGGATTCGTCGCGCGCCTTCTGCTTCCAGGCCTTGGTGGGGATGAGGCCGCGGCGCTCTCCGGGAAGCTCAACCCCGGTCGGCGCATCGAAACCCAGCTTCCTGGCCATCGCCGCAATCCTGTCAATGCCGGTCCGCTGGGCGATTTCGTAGAAATAGACGTCGCAGGACTGCTGAAGCGCCTTGAAGAGATCGACATGCCCGTGCCCGCCGCGGTGCCAGCAATGGAACCGCCCTGTGCCGAGTTCGTGGACGCCGTTGCAGAAGAAGCGCTGGTCCGCCGACACAATCCGCGCTTCGAGCGCCGCAAGCGCCACGACCATCTTGAAGGTCGATCCCGGCGCATACTGGCCCGAGACGACGCGGTTGTTGAGCGGGTGAAGGGGATCGGAAGCCAGCGCGCGCCATGCCTGCCTGTCCGCAATGCCGTCATGGAAGACGCCGGGATCGAAACTGGGCGACGAGGCCATGGCGAGCAGGTCGCCGCTGCGGACATCCATCAGCACGGCGGCGCCGGTCTCGTCCCCGAACAGGCTCGCCGCAAATCTCTGGAGGTCGGCGTCCAGCGTTAGGCGCAGCGTTTCGCCGGAAAGGCCTTCCTGCCGCTCCAGTTCCCGGCGCTGGCGGCCGGTGGAGGTAATCTCCACCAGGCGCGCGCCGGCGGCGCCGCGCAACGCCTTGTCCTGGCTGCGCTCAACGCCCGTTTTCCCGATGCGGAAATCGGGCATGCGCAGCAGGGCGGCGGCGTCGGACCGCTCCAGTTCCCTCTGCGACACCCGGCCGACATAGCCGATGGCGTGAGCCGCCGCCGCCCCCAGCGGATAGATGCGGCGCAGGGCAGCGCTCGTGAAAATGCCCTCGCGCTCGGCTATGGCCAGCGAGAGCCGGGCCATTTCCTCCCATGAGATGTCGTCGAGCACGATCACCGGTTCGAAGGCCGGCTGCTTCCGGACCGTTCTTTGAACCCGCTCGCGCGCCGTCTGGCCGAGAGCCACAATGCGGGCGATATCATCCAGCGCCGCGTCGATCGGGCCGGCCCGTTCGGGAACCAGCAGCAGGCGGTAGGTCTCGCGGTTGCGGGCCAGCGGTCGGCCCCGGCGGTCCACAATCTCGCCGCGTTCGGGCGCGAGCAGGCGTTCGGCGGTGCGGTTGTCCTCGGCGCGGCGCGAATAGCGTTCGCCGTCGAGCACCTGGAGTTGCACAAGGCGGCCGGCCAGCAACCCCATCAGGCCGATCTGGGCGCCGCCGACGAGCAGGGCGCGGCGGCGGATCAGACGGCTCCTGCCGCCAATGCCGGCCATCAGGCGCTCCGTCTCAACGCAGCCGCATCCAGAACCACCAGCACGCCCGCCACGGCCGGATAGGTCAGCACGGTAAGCAGCAGCACGGCCGCCGGCGCCCCGACCGCCAGCACGCCGCCGTAGTAGAAGGACGCGCCGATCCATGCAATTGCGCTCGCTGCAAACGCCACGACGGCGAAGACCGCCCAGCCGGCGGCGAAAGGCTGCCCGACCACAAGGAAGCGCTGGCTGCGCGCCGCCCCGAGCACGAACAGATAGGCAAGCGCCATAAGGCCGAACGGCGCGTCCGCAATGCTGTCATGCGTGAGACCGACGACGAAGACAAAAGGCGCCGGCACAAGGTCGGGCCGTCTTCCGGCCCAGTAATGGACCGCTGCGAGCGCGAGCGCCGGCGCGGCCCGGTCGCCGACCCAGGGCACAAGCGAGATCAGCAGCAGCGCTGCAATGCTTGCGGCGGGGACGGCCGCGCGCGCCGCCCGGTCGAGATGCGCCAGCATCTATTCCTCGACGGCCGCGAAGCTGTCCGGAGCGCCCCGGTCGATGACCCGAACGAACTCCAGCCGCATCCAGTCCGCATGCGGCACGACATCGACGACGGCGCCGGACCGCACCGGAACGCCGACATCGCCGACGGGAACGCCGGGAGGGAATACCCCGCCGCGACCGGATGTGACGATCACGTCTCCGACCGCCAGAGCGGCATCCCGCGGCAGGAAGCGCAGATGCGGCCGGGCGCTGTTATTGCCGACGAGAATGGCATGAACCCGGTCGGGCCCCGCCAGCACCGGCACATGCGAGCGCCGGTCGGTAATCAGCAGCACGCGCGCGCTGCGCAGGCCTGCCGACATCACCCGTCCGACCAGCCCCTCGCCGGAGATCACCGCCTGATCCCTGCGAACGCCCTGGCGGCTGCCGGCATCCATCAGCAGGCTGCGGGCATAGGGGCCGCCCGTGTCGGCGATGACGCGCGCGGCGATCATGCTGACCGCCTCGCCGGGATCGAAACGCAGCAGCCGGCGCAGTTCGCGGTTCTGCCCGTCCAGCCGCCGCGCAAGCGCCTGCCACTGGCGCAGCCGCGCATTTTCCTCCCGGAGCCGGGCATTCTCCTCGGTCAAGGCCGCCACACGGCCGAGATTGCCGCCGATGTCGCGCGCGGCCCGCATGGGCAGCGTCACGGTCTGGAGAACGGGCGCCAACAGGTCCCCCACGGCGCTCTTGACCCAGTCGAAGACATAGACTTCCGCCTTGCCGACGACCAGCGCCACCAGGGACAGTGTGACGAGCAGCGCGAACATGGCCCTGCGCAGGGTCGCCTGGAGCGGCGTTTCCGCCTTGACCTCGGGCCCTGCGCGGTATTCCTGCAAAAGGCTGCTCCCCTAGTTGATGAGGACGCGCTCCAGGGATCCCATATGCTCCAGGCAGCGCCCGGTGCCGAGCGCGACGCAGAACAGCGGCTCCTCGGCCACCGACACCGGCAGGTCGGTCGCGTTGCGGATCTCCTTGTCGATATTGGCGAGCAGCCCGCCGCCGCCGGTCAGCACGATGCCGCGATCGACGATGTCCGCGGCGAGCTCGGGCGCCGTATTCTCGAGCGCGCCTTTCACCGCCTCGACGATCTGGGCCACGGGATCGGCCAGCGCCTCCGCGATCTGGCTCTCGGTAATCAGGATTTCCTTGGGCGCGCCGTTCAGGAGGTCGCGCCCCTTGATCGGCATCTGGCGCTCCTCCGGGCCCGTCGGCATGGTGGCGGAGCCGAGCTCTTTCTTGATCGTCTCCGCCGACGCCTCGCCGATCAGCAGGTTATGGTGGCGGCGGATATAGGCGATGATGGCGTCGTCCATCTTGTCGCCGCCGATCCGCACCGAACTCGCAAAGGCGATGTCGCCGAGCGAGAGCACCGCGACCTCCGTGGTGCCGCCGCCGATATCGACGACCATCGAGCCCGTCGGCTCCGTGACCGGGAGCCCGGCGCCGATCGCCGCCGCCATCGGCTCCTCGATCAGGAATACCCGCCTGGCGCCGGCGCTTTCCGCCGATTCCTGGATCGCCCGGCGCTCGACGGCGGTCGATCCGAAGGGCACGCAGATGACGATCTGCGGACTGGCGAAGCCGCGCCGGTTATGCACCTGCCGGATGAAATGCTTGATCATTTCCTCGGCGACCTCGAAATCGGCGATAACGCCGTCGCGAAGCGGCCTTATGGTCTCGATCGAGCCCGGCGTGCGGCCCAGCATCTGCTTCGCCTCGTCGCCGACGGCGATCACCTTCTTGCGGCCCTTGAACTGGCCGATCGCAACCACCGAGGGCTGGTCGAGCACAACGCCGCGCCCCTGCACGTAAACGAGCGTGTTCGCAGTGCCGAGGTCGATCGCCATATTGGCGGAAAACAGGCCGAGAAGGCGGGAAAGCATCGAAGCGCAGCGCCAATCCACGAGAGGTGACGAACTATATGCACTATATAGGGCAAAGCCGCCCGACGCGACAGCCAAGGCGGCCGGCGCAACACAAGCCGGAGAAATCCTCAATGCCGCAGGATGACCACCCGCCGCTGGCTTTCCGTCCGCTGGAGCCGGCGCTGATGGATGCGCTCGGAAGCGTCCTTCGGGGAAGCTGGGGCAAGACCTGCTGGTGCATGTATCCGAGGCTCCCGGCAAAGGAATTCGAGGCTTTGCCGGGAAGCGGGCCCCTGGGTCCGCGCCGCCGCGCGGCCATGACCGGACTTGCGCGGTCCGCCCCGGCGCCCGGACTGGTCGCCTTCGAAGGGGAGGAAGCGGTCGGGTGGGCGGCCGTCGCGCCGCGCCCGGCATTCGCCCGGGTCTGCGCCTCCAGGGCGACCCCGGCGGTCGATGCAGTTCCGGTCTGGGCGATACCCTGCGTTACCGTGCGGAAGACGGCCCGCGGGCGCGGCGTTGCGGTGGCGTTGGTCCGGGCGGCGGCGGCATTCGCCTTCGAGTGCGGCGCGCCGGCGGTCGAAGCCTATCCCCGCGCCGGCGAGGCGCGCACCGGCGCCGACAACGCATATTTCGGCACCGAGCCGCTGTTCCGCCGGGCCGGCTTCCGGGTTGTCCGCGGGCCGCTGGAGGGCCTGCCCCGAAACTGGGTGCCGCGTGTGGCCATGCGCCTCGACGCGCCCGGAAAGGAAGAGGATGCCTGACATCGTCGTCATCGGCGCCGGCATGGCCGGGGCCTCGGCCGCGCATTTCCTCGCCCGGCGTTTCGACGTGCTGCTGCTGGAGCGCGAGGACCAGCCGGGCTACCACACCACCGGGCGCTCGGCGGCGCTCTATACCCAGGCTTACGGCAATGCCGCGATCCGGGCGCTGACGGTCGCCTCCAAGCCGTTTTTCGACAGCCCCCCGGAGGGGTTCTCGGACGTGCCGCTGCTGACGCCCCGCGGTCTGGTCCTGTTCGGGCGCGCCGACCAGTCGGACTCGCTCGAAGGCGCGTTCCGCGACGGCCGGCGGTTCGTCCCGGAAATCCGGATGCTGGACGGCGCAGGCGTTTGCGGGCTGATCCCGGCGCTCCGCCCGGACTATGCGGCCGGCGGCGTGTATGAGCCGGAGGCGGCGGATATCGATGTGCATGCCATGCACCGGGGCTTCCTCAGCGGCGTGCCGCTCCGGCGCAATGCGGAGGTGGAAGGGCTCGAACCGGGCGGACGTGGCTGGCTGGTGGCGCTGCGGGGCGGGGACAGGCTGGAGGCGCGCATCGTGGTGAACGCCGCCGGCGCCTGGGCGGATGAGGTGGCGGCGCTGGCCGGCGCGGCCCCCATAGGCCTCGTGCCGAAGCGGCGGACCGCCTTCACCTTCGAGGCGAAAACGGGCGACTGGCCGATGGCGGTCGATGTCGACGAGCAGTTCTACTTCAAGCCGGAATCGGGCCGCGCGCTCGGCTCGCTCGCCGATGAGACGCCCTCGCCGCCCTGCGACGCGCAGCCGGAGGAGATCGACGTGGCGATGGCGGTGGACCGGATCGAGCGCGCGACGACCTTCCGGATCGGCCGCATCGAGCGGCGCTGGGCCGGCCTGCGCAGCTTCGTCCCCGACAAGACGCCGGTCGCGGGGTTCGACCCCGGCCTGCCGGGCTTTTTCTGGTGCGCGGGACAGGGCGGCTACGGCATCCAGACCGCGCCCGCCATGGGCATGGCCGTGGCGGCGCTTGCAGCCGGGGAGGGCTTGCCGGAGGCGGTCTGCGAACTCGGCCTCGAAGAGTCCGTGCTGAGCCCGGCCCGTTGCCGGGGAGGCGCGTCATGATCGAGGCGGTGCTCTGGGATTTCGGCGGCGTGATAACCGAGAGCCCGTTCGACGCCTTCGCCCGCTATGAACGAGCGAACGGCCTGCCGGACGGCGCGATCCGGCGCATCAACACCCGCAATCCGGACGGGAACGCCTGGGCCTTGTTCGAGCGCAGCGACATCGACCGGGCGGAATTCCGCCGCCGGTTCGAGGCCGAGGCGGCGGCGCTCGGCTACCGGCTGGACGCCGGCGCGGTGCTGGACCTCATCCAGGGCCCGGTGCGGCCCCGCATGGTGGCGGCGCTCCGCGCGGTGGCGGCGCGCTACCGCACAGCCTGCCTCACCAACAATATGCGCGCGCCCGGCGAGGACGGCCCCCGCGCCCGCCGGATCGCGGAGGCGATGGCGCTCTTCG
Organism: Alphaproteobacteria bacterium; assembly: GCA_022822125.1. The sequence goes on along the minus strand of JAJECF010000201.1, from coordinate 387 downwards.
ACATCGTGGTCGAGTCGCGCGAGGCTGGCGTGCGCAAGCCGGAGCCGGCCTTCTACCGCCTCGCCTGCGAGCGCCTGGGCGTGGAGGCCGGGGCCTGCGTCTTCCTCGACGATCTCGGCATCAACCTCAAGCCCGCCCGCGCCATGGGCATGGCGACGATCAAGGTCGAGAGCGAGGCGCAGGCGCTGGCCGATCTGGAAGCCGCCCTCGGCCATCCGCTGTTCTGACGCCGCGCGCCCCCGCCTCTCCTCATCCCGAGTAGCAACGCCAGCCGCGTATCGAGAGCCTGTCCTGAGCTTGCCGAAGGGGACGGCGGGGCATCCTTCGATACGCGCCCGCTGGCGCGGTCGCTACTCAGGATGAGGACGAAGGACCCGGGCTGCGGTA
>JAJECF010000126.1 GCA_022822125.1 Alphaproteobacteria bacterium | reverse complement strand
CCCGGCCGGATAGGGAATTTTAATCGAGCAAAGCACCCGTAGCAAGAAATCAACCCCGCCAAACGACAACACCGTCCGGACCCTGCCCCAAAAGCCTGTCATTCCCGGGTTCTCCTTACATGAACGCGCCGTGCCGACAGCCGCTCAAGCGCCGGTCGCGGCAAATATAATAGCAGCCGGATGGACGTTCCTATGACAAAGGTTTGGCGTTTCCTGCACAAAATCGGCTCAATTGCCCAACATAACGATGCATGCTCGCCCAGCCGTCTTCCAGACCGAGAGCCGCCAGCTCGCGTCGCATGACCCAGGCCGGCATGGCTTTCGCCGCCGCCCTCCGCCATGATTGCCCGGTGAACGATGTGCAGGGCAGGTGCATGGCCGCCCGGATGGTGCGGCACTCAGATCACCCCGGCGCGCAGCGCGCGGTAAACCGCATGGTGCTTGTTCGCGCAACCGAGCTGGCGCGCGGCATTCGACAGGTGGCGGTTCACGGTGGAGACGGACAGGCCGAGACGGTCCGCAACCTCCGCCGCCGTCCTGCCCTCGGCCGTCCACAGCAGGCACTCTCTCTCCCGCAACGAAAGGCCGGCGTCGGGGGCGGCGCCCGCAGCGTGCGTATCGGGCAGCCGGTCCCGCATGAAGTCCTGGAGGTCGAAGGCCGCCGCGAACAGGCGCTCGTGCTCGCCCCGCACAGCATCCCGGAGACGGGAGGTCTCGCCGGCAACCACGGTGAACAACCCATGCGCGCCGCCCGCATCGTGCAACGGAATCACCAGCCCGGCCGCGATACCGTAATCGCGCCCTTCATCCAGCACCCGTTGCTGCTGCTTGAGGAACCCGCGCCGGAACCGGGCGCCGCCCCAGAGGAACGGACGGTTCAGGCGCGCCGCCAGCTCAACCACCGGATCGATCCGATCGTATCTTAACCGCATGTAGCGGTCGAACCACTCCTCCGGATAATTCGTGAGCACTGCCGGAAAATCCCCGACCGCACTCTCGCCCGGTGAGTGCGCTCGCGGCATATACATTCCGAAGGCGAAGCGGGTAAGCCCGAGTTCCTCGACAAACGTCTCGATCCGCTCACGAACCTGACCGATCGAGGCGCCCTCGTCGCACCAGGAATGCTCGAACCAGGACTTCATGTCTCCACCTCCCGCAAGCCGGTTCCGTCCATGAACCGCTGCTGCCTCTGACCCGATCCGGATCGAATTGCACCGGCCGGAGCGGCACCGTAGAATCTGGAGCGGTTCCAGAAGCAAGGAGTTTCTTGCATGCAATCCATCGGGGCCGCCTCGGCCATGAGCGGCGTGAGCGTCGATACCATCCGCTACTACGAGCGCACCGGCGTCGTGCCCCGCCCGGACCGGACCGCGTCCGGGCGCAGGGCCTACGGCGCGGACGACATCGCGCGGCTGCGCTTCGTCAGGCGGTGCCGCAGTCTCGGCTTCCCGATCCCGGACATCCGCTCGCTGCTCGACCTTGCGCAGACCTCCGAAGCGCCCTGCCCGGAGACTGTGGCGCTGGGACGGCGGCACCTTGCGGAGGTGAGGCGCAAGGTCGACCAGCTCGCCGGGATCGAGCGGGCGCTCGCCGACATGCTCGACCGCTGTCACGGCAGCGACGGCGCCTGCCTGTTCCTCGAAGAACTGTTCGACGAAGCCGGGCCCCCGCCCGCGTGAACGCGGAGTTCGCCACGGATCCCGTCGGCTCTTCCTTACCGGTGAAACCCGGCAGCAGCCGTCCCCGGACCCGCAGTCCTGCCGCCTTCCGGGAACGACCGCCGGCGCGCGGCGCCTGCATCGCCGGTATGTCCCCTTGCCGCCCGGAGCGTCCATGCCGCCGTTGAAAACGATGGGACAGCTGTTCGGTTTCGCCGCGTTCGCCCTGCTGTGGCTGCCGGCCGGGATCGTGGCGCTGACGCTGGTCCGGGGGTTCGCCCTGCCGGCGCAGGCGGCGGACTGGCTGCAGCTTGCCGTCACTGCCCCCTGCGGACTGCCGCTGGCGCTCGCATGGCGCGCCTTGCGCCGGGCCGGGTGGCGGCCGGCGGCGTGGATCGCATTCGCCCTGCTGGGACCGCTCAGCATGTTCGGCGCGCTGGCGGGCGGATTGTCGGGTCCGTCCGGCATCGTCGTCAATACCGCCGCGCTCAGCCTGCCGGCCTGGATCCTCTACGGCGTTCGCCGGTGGCGGCGGAGGTGAAATGCCCGCTGCCCCCACGGCGGCGCTCTACCATCGTGCGCGGCCGGGCCGATATACAATCCCGCCGGCGACCTCCTTGCGCCCGAGCCGGCGACCGCCGGGAACCTCGCCTTCGAGCACCGACCGGAAACCTGCGTGACAGCCATCGCGCTCGAAATACCCGACGCCCCCGCGCCGGCGGGGCGATCTTGCCGATGGACGCTGCCAGCGGCAGCTTTGCGAAGGAGGCGGAATGAGCGGATTCCTGCCTGTCCATACAGGCCGGATATGCGCTCGCGGACGATAGAACAAGTACCAGACAAACTGCTGTCCGCGCATGGCCGTGAGAGTCGCCAATTATCCCTGTCCGCTGCCCTGCAACCGGGCGCTTCCATCATGAACGGTCATGCCGTACATATGCGCCGCATGATCGTCCGTTGCTTTCGTCACCGGGGCCTGCGCCAGCTATACGAGAACAACTCGTCCCGGCTGATGAAACAGGACATGGTGGAGCGGGTGCGCGGCATTCTGGCGGCGCTGGCGATGGCCGAGACCATGGAAGGCTTCATCCGCGGGACGGCGCCCGGATGGCGGATCCACCGCCTGTCGGGCGAGCGCCGGAACGAATGGAGCGTTTCCGTGTCGGGGAACTGGCGGATCGCCTTCGAGGAACGGAACGGCGCAATCGAGCGCGTGAACCCGGAGGACTACCACCGATGACCGGCGGCGGCATCAAGATGGGGATGGCGCCCCCGCATCCCGGCGCCTTCATCCGGATCGAGGCCCTTGAGGAGCTGGGGTTGAGCGTTTCGGCGGCGGCCCGGATTCTCGGCGTGCGCCGGGCGACGCTTTCGGACCTTGTAAACGGCAACGCCTCGCTGTCGCCCGAAATGGCGCTGCGGGTCGAGAAGGCGTTCGGCCTCAGCATGGACCTGCTGTTGCGGATGCAGGCATGGCACGACGCGACGCAGATGCGCGCGCGGGCCGACGAGATCGACGTTCGGCGCTATCGGCCCGCATGATCGGCTGTAATGAGGCGTGTGCGCTGTTTGGAACTCGTTGCTGAGCAAGTCGAGCAACTGGCGCAGGACGGCGAGATCGGTGTGCTGCAGGAACACCGCCACGCGCGGTGAGGCCAGATCCTCGCCGGACGACCGCCGGGCCTTGGCAAATGTGATCTTCGCCCCGCCCGGCGTGGCAGTGTCATTGTACACCCCCTTTTCAACTGTTTGAAAACATTGACATTTGGTCCGGGCAGGAGAGGCGACGCGGATATCCATTCCTCCATTCGGCCAAGGCTTGGGCCACCTTCTCGGTCTGGAGATCGGCGGCCCTGATCTGCCATGGCGCCTTGGGTACGGCTTGTCGGGCTGGCAACAGCCCGGCCTCGATAAGGCGCCGAACGCTGTGACAACTGACACCAAGTTCCCTCGCGGCTTCGATCATGGTGCGCCACTCGCCGACCTTGTCCGCGGCGAGAGGGGATTTGATCCCTCTCACGCTCCGGATGGCGTAAACTCGTCTGCCGGTCCAGCTCTTGCCTTGCCCTGTGCGCGTACCCATCCGATTGAGCGAGGCCGCAATATGATCGTCCGCCCATCGCCCCGCCATACTTCGGATGACTGCCAGGGCCTCGTCCGGGGTTCGGCGCCGATGTTCGCCGGCACTTGCCTTCCGAACCCGCAGTTGCGAGTGCTGACCGCCCTGCCAGTGGATTGTCAGAATGACCTCACGCACGTCCTCGTCGACATCGGCGGTGATGTCGGCAATCAGTGTTCGCACGAGCCGTTGGCGGACATGCATTGTCACGCCAGGAGCGTTCCAGGCGGCGTTGAGGTCGCTGGCGAGACCGGTCAGGTTCGGGATGATCGTGTCGGCGTCCGGGATGCGGATTCCCTCGAACCGCGCCTCGCAAGCCTGCACCCGTTGCAACGCGGTCTCCCAGCTTTTCTCAAGCTGTGCGGCGATCAGACGGTTGTCGGGGTCGCACGCGGCATAGCGGCGCTCCGCAAGCGATGCTTCGTAGCTGGCTTGTTCCAGATCGAGCTCGGCAACGCGTTCTCGTTCCCGCAAGCCTTTCTTCAGGACCCGCTCCGCTTCCATCGAGGCCTCGATCGCCATGGGGTCCACGACACGAAGCATCTCTTGCGCAATTGCGGCGTCCACCCGTGTGCCGCCGAAACCCAGGCAGCGGTCGAGACCGAGCTGTGTGTTCGGCCGGTCGCAGCAGTACATGGGGCGACCGGGTCGACGGCCCGCATAGCAGACTGTGAATTTGCGGCCGCAACGACCGCAGGTGAGGAGGCCGGCGAGCAGTGCACGTCCGCCGCGTCCCGACTTGCTGCCGCCGGCCTTGCCGAAGGCGTTGGCGGCGAGCTGGGTCTGGTTGCGCTCAAACTCTTCCCAATCGATGTAGCCCTCGTGATGGTCCTTCAGAAAGACCTCCCATTCTTCCATGGGCCTGGTGCGACCACGTGATTTGCGTATGCTCCCATCGACAATGTCGGCCCGCGTGGTGTCTCGCACATTATTTGAGGGCGAGCTTCCTGGATTATTTCGAGCGGCGCAGGTTCGGATTTCCCGGATTGTCGGGTCGTTTTGTTTGAGTTCTGCGGGGGTGTCGGGCGGCTGTCGGCGCGTCAAGCCGCTGCGCGGCTCCTGCGCTTCGCTTCGGCCCCCCGCCT
>JAJECF010000132.1 GCA_022822125.1 Alphaproteobacteria bacterium | reverse complement strand
CGCCCGCCGTCATGGCTGCCGCCCGTAGAAGTCGCGCACCCGGTCCTTCATGAGCGCCTGCGTGCCGCCGGCGTCGGGCAGCGACACCGCCGGCTCCTGTCCGCCGTCCATCAGGTTCTCGGTGAACTCGGAGAGATCGAGCGCGGCGAAGTCGATGCGCTCGATCTCCGCCACGGTGAAGCCCCGGCAGCTCGACCAGCCGATCCCGAGCTGCGGACGGGCCTGCTGGTGCAGGATGCGCCCGAGCTTCGATGAGAACACGCACCAGGCCCGCGAGCGGCGGATGCAAACGCCGAAGATGCGCTTCGAGCAGTATCTGCCGAGATAGTGGGTGTTGCCGGCGTTGCGCTCTTCCGCCAGCTCGCGCTCCGAGGCCGAGCAGTTGGCGAGACCGACCAGGAGACCTGTGTTCTTGCAGCAGTTGGCCAGCCCCCCGTAATGGATGTGGCAAGCCCGGCGCTTGCCGGTGAAGATGCGCAAGGACTCCCGGTCGAACTCCTCGCCGCCCATCTCGACCGCCATGTTGAGCCGCGTCGTCGCCTCGGCGAAGCCGGTATTGGCTTGCGGCTGCGTGCTCCCGCAGTCCGCGCCGACGCACCAGCGCACGGAACCGCAAGCGCCGCCGCGCCCGGCGTCCGCCAGGCCTGCGGCGCAATCCGAGACGCCGCCGGAGGCGAGATTGCCCGCGCCATGGGACGGCGCCTGCGGATCGGCCGCGACGGTCTTGCCGCGCACGATGCCGGGATCGCTGTCGGTCACGGGCACGTCGGGGCGGACCGTCACGCCCTCGATGACGCTGCGCCCGGCCCGACCGCCCGGATCGTCGGGATCGGCAAGCCGGGCACGGCCTTCGTCCTCCAGATCGTCCGCGCCGATGCTGCGTTCCGGCAGGTTCGTCCCGGCGTAACCCGGCACGGTTGTCGCGTTCGAGGCGTCCCTTGCAATGGCGCCGGCCGCAGCGGCGCCCGCATTGCCGATAGCCCGGGCGGCGGATTTCGGGTCTTCGGCGCTTGCGCCGCCGCCGAACACGATCCAGAGCAGGAAGCCGAACACCGCCGCCAGCACGATCACGCCGAACAGGCGGGTCCGCCGATGCGCCCACCCCCTCATCGCCCGTCCCCCCTCAGGCGATCGAGATGGACTTGCGCAACGGCGCGTCCGGCCTCCCCTTCGGCGGCGATGGCTTCCAGCGCGGAGACAAGACCGATATTGCCGGCGACGAGATCGTGATCCGGCGTCGGATCATCCGAACATCCCCGGCTCTTGCAGGCCGGCACGCCACCCGGCACCACCACCACCGCCGGCACTCGCGCGATATCGAACAGGCGGAACAGCCGCGGATCGATGGCGATGCCGACATTGCGGTCGCCGAGGCGGTCACGGATTGCTCTGGCTGTCGTCGGAAGCCCCACCGCTCCAACCCCGCGCAGCACGAGCGGAGCGCCCGTCCGGGCGGCATCGTCCGCCCATTGCCGCCAGCTCGCCGCGGGCACCGACAGGCTGGTGAAGATCAGGATTTCGGGATTGGCGGGGCGTCCTGTCAATCGCGCGGCGTGACGTTCGACCGGAAGGGGTTCGGACTGTCCGGGGACGGTCTGCCTGCCGGCCTCGCCGGCGCGTTCGAGAGCGCTATCCATGATCGAGCGGGTCCAGTCGGCAAGATCGCCGTTGCCGGCCTTGCGCAGCACCTCCTCGACCAGGCGGGATGCATCGGCCTCGGGGCTTGCGGGAGGGATTTCGTCGGCACGGACCGGATCGGTGCAGGCCGAGGCCAGCAAGAGGCAGGCAATCACGAATGCGACGCCTGCCCGACGGGCGGTATTCCGCCGGTTCAGAGGAGGCAGCACGATCTTTTCCTCCAGAGCAGGTAGCCGAAGCTCTCGCCGGAGACCGGCAGTTCGCGCAGGGACTCCCACAGCACCGAGGACCGTCCCGTCGGGTTGCAGCCGGTCGCGGGGCTGGTCGCCGGCACGGGCTCGGTCATCTGCCAGCGGTACTGGCTCTTGCGCATCACCGGCATCGGGTAGCGCCCGCAGAGCGCCTGCGACCCCAACGTGCCCCAGGCGAGGCCCGCCCGGTGCAGCCGGTAGACCAGGCGCTGGGCCGCCAGCAGCGAGGCCTGCACCCCGCCGACATGGGCCGCCACGTTGCCGGTCAGCGGATACATCCCGCCCTGGCAGCCCGCGCACCAGAAGAGGGGATCGAGCGGCAAGCCAACGGATGCGGCGGCGCAGTCGGCGGCGCAGGCCGCCTGCGCCGGCAGGTTGGCGAACAGCGCCGCCTCCGGGTTCAGGAGGAACGAGAGCTCGTCGTCGAGCCAGGCCGGGTCGAGCTCCGAGACCCAGGCAATGTCGAGCCCGCCGCCCTCCAGGCAGCCGAGATCGAGCAGCACCCCGATCCAGCTGAGCAGCGGATACATGTAGTAGTGCGCATGCCAGACCGAGCCCTTCGCGCCGTCGCCGCCGGAGGACCCGGTGCGGCCCCGCGCGGCGGGCAGGCCGGGATCGATGGTGAGACCGCCCAGGTTGGGGAAGCACCAGGGGGTGCGGGTCACGTCCATGAGGCGTGCCGGCTCCCAGACCCCCAATGAGAGGCCGATGCGCGGGATGGGCGAGCCGCAGAAGCAGATCGGCGAGGACGGGTTGGGCGTATCCATCACGCCGCCGGTGCTCCCGATGGTGAGGGGGCCGATCGAGATCGGAAACAGGCACTCCCAGCAGACATCCGAGATCGGATTGACGAACCGCCCGGTGCAGGACTGCGCCCAAGCCGGGGCGGTCCACAGCATTGCCGCGAGCGCGACAACGACCGGCGAGAGAAATCGGCGCTTCATTCCGGGGGCCCCGACGAGCCGCCGTCCTCCCGGCGTCGCGGGCCGAGCATGTTCACCATGCCCTGGGGGCCGGCGACGACGATCTCGGTCAGGCTGCGCTCGACGCCGTCGCGGTCGCTGTATTTGCGGGTCGCGATCCGGCCTTCCACCATCACCGGATCGCCTTTCTTCAGCATCCGCTCCACCGCATCGACGGCTGTGCCGTAAACCACCACCCGATGCCATTCGGTGGCTTCAACGGGCTTACCCTCGCGGTCGGTCCATTTTTCGGCGGTGGCGAGCGAGAAGGTCGCTGCCCTGCCGCCGTTCTTCAAATCGCGGATCTCCGGATCGCGCCCGGCATGGCCCAGCAGCGTCGCCCTGTTCATGTTCAGCATGGCTCAGTCCTCCTGCCCGATGGGAAACTCGGTGATGCGCAGCGCCTGTCCGTCCTGTTGGATCAGCGTCGGCGTTGCCGCGATGGCGAAGCGTTCGGCGAGGCGCCCGGCGGCATCGAAGAAGAAGGGCCGGCGATGCGTGCGCATCAGGTCGAGCGGCCGGCCGGCGAGCAGCACGATCTTCACAGGCCGCTCATGGGCGAGCGCCCAGGCGATCTCGGCGGGACGCCTGCCGTCGACGAAGACCAGGTCGCGCGTCAGCGGCAGCCGCTCCAGCGGGTT
>JAJECF010000196.1 GCA_022822125.1 Alphaproteobacteria bacterium | reverse complement strand
CTTCGATACGCCTCCCTTCGGTCGGCTACTCAGGATGAGGAGAGGCGGGGGTGCCGGGCAGCATTTGCCCGTGAGTCTCAACCCGGTGCCGCTGGTATGAGCCTGTCGAAGGAGGGCATTCAGGCATGAAGGACAGGGGCCGCGCGGGCGGGACCGTCCCCTTCGACAGGCTCAGGACAGGCTTTCGATATGCGCCTGCTGACGCAGCCGCTACTCAGGATGAGGACGGGGCGCGCGTCCGGCGGCGCGGACGCTGCTCAGGAGAAGGATGAGGGAAGGGAGGCTGCCGGCGTGGTCGCTGCTCAGGAGGAGGATGAGGAGGGAGGCTGTCGGCGTCGCCGCAGTTCTCCTCATCCCGAGTAGCGGCGCCAGCCGCGTATCGAAGGAGGCCCCGCGAACCGATGGAGCGCAGACCGCAACATGACAAAACATGACACACCATGACATCTGACCGGGGGCGGTCCCCGGCGTCCTGCCTGCGTAGCGGCGCCGGGCCTGTTCGGGCTCCGGGACGGGTGGTACAGTTTGTGCGGGCGTCCCGGTGGCGTCCCGCAACGCCTGTGAATCCTGCCGGCAACAAGGAGACCGCCGCGATGCCTGATTTCGCCAACGCCCCGGACCTCGACGAGGCGCGCGCCGATGCCGAGGCGCATTTCTGGCCGCATTCGGGCGCGGTGGGGAATGTCTCGGGAGAGACCGGCCTCAGGCTCGTCACCCGCGGCGAGGGCGTGTGGGTGACCGAGGGCGAGGGCGAGCGCTGGTTCGACACCATGTCCGGCCTCTGGCTGGTGAATGTCGGCCACGGCCGCCGGGAAATCGCCGATGCGGCCTATCGCCAGATGCTGGAGCTCGCCTTCTCGCCGAACGACACGGTGAGCCCCGCGACGGCGGCGCTTTCCGGCAGGCTGGCGCGGCTCAGCGGGGATGAGGCGGCGCGGATCTATTTCGTGTCCGGCGGCTCGGAAGCGAACGAGACCGCGCTCAAGATCGCCAAGAACTACCACCACCTGAATGGCGAGCCGACGCGCTGGAAGGTGCTCTCCCGGCGCGGCTCCTATCACGGCGCCACGCTGGCCTGCACCAGCCTCGGCCGCGGCGGGCCGGGCGGCGGCAGCGTGCCGATGCATTTCGGCCCGCTCGTGCCGGGCAATATCCATGTGGCGCAACCGGCGTCCTATCGCTGCCACCTCTGCGCGGCGGCGGGCGCGTGCAACCTGGAATGCGCGCGCGATGTCGAGCGGACGATCCTGCATGAAGGCCCGGCGACGGTCGCGGCCTTCATCGCCGAGCCGATCTCGGCGGCGGCGGGGATCCATATCCCGCATCCCGACTACTGGCCGACGGTGCGCCAGATCTGCGACCGCTACGGCGTGCTGCTGATCGCCGACGAGGTCATCACCGGCTTTTGCCGGACGGGCCGGATGTTCGCGATGGAGCATTGGGAGGTGAAGCCCGACATCCTCACCGTCGCCAAGGGCCTGACCAGCGGCTATCTGCCCATCGGCGCGGCCATCGCCTCCGGCAAGGTCGCCGACGCCTTTTCCGGCGGGACGGAGCGGGTCTTCCAGCACCTCATCACCTTCGGGGGCAATCCGGCTTCATGCGCCGCCGCGCTCGCCAATCTCGACATCATGGAAGACGAGGACATGGCGGCGCGGTCGCGCGACATGGGCGACTACCTGTTCGAGCGCCTCCAGACGCTCCGCAAACACGGGATCGTAGGCGATGTGCGCGGCGGCATGGGGCTTTTCTGCGCGCTGGAACTGGTGAAGGACCGGCAGACCGGGGAGCAGTTCCCGAAGGAGGCGGCGCTCGACAAGCGCGCGGTCCGGGCCTTGCGCGAGCAGCGCATGCTCGGCCGCGCCGGCAACATTATCCCCATCGCGCCGCCGCTCTGTATCGACCGGGACGAGATCGATGAGGCGGTGGACCGGCTCGACTCCGTCCTTGCGCGCCTCGGCGAGGAGCTTGCGGGGTTGTGAGCGCAGGCGGCGGGTCCGGAGAGCTCACGCGAGCCCGTCGAGGAACGCGATGACCGTTTCGGCCAGGGCATCGGCGCGCGTCTCCGGCAGCATGTGGCCGCCGCCGTCGAGCGCCAGATGGGCCGCGCCGGGGATGAGCGCGGCGAGTTCCGCGCCGAACCAGGGCGGCATCAGCTGGTCGTCGGCCGCGGTCGCGACCAGGACGGGGCAGGAGAGGCGCGGCGCAAGCGGACGGGCGTCGAAGGCCAGGATCGCCTCCAGGCGGGCCTCGATCCGGTCGGCGTCCTGCGGCGCGGCGGCGCCTGCCTGCTTCTCGAACGCTTCGGCATGCGCGCGCCGGTAGTCGGGCGGAAACAGCAGGCTGGCGTTGAACCACGCGTAGCGATAGGGGTCGAGCGCCCGCGCGGCCGCCACGCGCAGGCGTTGCGTCGTCGTCAGATGCGCGTCGCCATGGCTCCAGGGATTGGCCAGAACCAGCCCCGCAAGCCGATCCGGACGGGAGGCGGCGAAGGCGAGCCCGATGCCGCAGCCGGTCGAGTGGCAGAAGAGATGCGTCCGGTCGATCTCCAGCGCATCGAGAAGCCCTGCAAGCTCCGCCGCGCGGCCCGCCATGGTCGTGCCCTCGGGCGCGGCTACCGGCGCGCTCCGCCCCGTGCCGCGCTGGTCGTAGCGGATGACCCGGAAACGCGCCGCCAGCCGGTCCACGAACGGATCGACGCCAACCGGCCCGCCGCTCTGCGGCAGCAGCATCGCCAGCGCCGCGCCGCCGCCGTGCTCGTCATAGTGGATGGCGCCGCCGTCGATCTGCGCCAGGGGCATGTGCGCTGCGCGCCTATTCCGCCGCCGCCTCGTCCTTCGGCAGGTCGCTTGCGCCGAGCGTGCGCTCCTCGAATCCGGCGGGGACCTCGCGGCCGGCGTCGGTGAAGGCGCGCCTGACGGCCTCGACATTGCCCTCCAGCACGCGCAGCCGGTTCTCGCGCACGAAGGCGTTGGAGCCGTGAAGCGCGTCCAACGAACCCTGGAAGCGGGGCGCGACATAGCGTGCGAACAGCTCATAGCTCTTCATCGTGTCCTCGCGGTTCGCCCATTCATTGGCGCGGAAGAGGATGCCGCCGAAGCCGCCCTTCGAGAGCTCCAGCAGATATTCGATGCCCCTGATCGCGGTCTCCGGTGAGCCGATCAGCGTCGTGCCCATCTTCACGCCCTCGCGGACGGGGTCGTCGGCGCGGCCGGGCGGGCGGCCGAGCGTCTCCTCGAAATAGGTCACGGTTTCGAGCCGCTCGCCGGCTCTCACCTGGCGCAGCGCCTCCTCGTCATCTTCCGCCAGGTGCATGTTGACGACCACGCGCCAGTCCCTGCGGTCCATGGTCTTGCCGTGTTTGGCGGCTTCCTCCTCGGCGATCCGCCACTGCTTCGCCAGCATTTCCGGCCCGCCCGGAATGCCCGCGCCGATGGAGAGCACGCCGATGCCGTGGCGCCCGGCGGCCATCATGCCGAAGGGCGTGATCGTGGAGGCGACGGCGATCGGGAAGCGCCCCTCGGTCCAGGGCGCCAGATGCAGCCGCGCCTCGCGGAGCGTGAACCAGTCGGTCTCCATCGTCACCGGCGCGCCGCACTCCAGCAGTGCGATGATGGCCTCCAGCGACTCCATCATCCGCCGGCGCTGGTCAGTCGGCTTGATGCCCATCATATAGGCGTCGGTTACCAGCGCGCCCGGCCCGCAGCCGAGCATGGTGCGCCCGCGGCTCATGTGGTCGAGCTGCACGAAGCGCTGCGCCACCAGCATCGGATGGTGGTAGGGGAGCGAGGTCACGCCCGAGCCGAGCTTTATGTGTTTCGTGCGCTCCAGGGCGGCGCCGATGAAGATTTCGGGCGCGGCGATGATCTCCCAGCCGGCGGAATGGTGCTCGCCGAGCCACGCCTCGTCATAGCCCAGATGGTCAAGCCATTCGATCAGCTCCATGTCGCGGCTCATGGCGAGGGTCGGGTTTTCGCCGAGCGCGTGGAAGGGAGCGAGGAAGACGCCGAAACTCATGCCGCGCCGAGCCATGGGACCGACCTCCGGGCAAGGATGGGGAAGAGCCGGATGATGCCCCGAATGCCGCCCTTGCGCCAGAGCGGCAAATCCGCGGCGCCGGCGCGGTGTGCAGGGCCCCCTTCGTCATCCTGAGTAGCGGCGCCAGCCGCGTATCGAAGGACCTTGCGTCACGGGAGCAACCCTCGCTGACCCCCGGCTCGGCTACGGCCGGTCCAACGCCGCGCGCGCTCTGTGTCGTCAGGGGTGGAAATAGCCGGCGAGCATCGTCTCGTAAACGCGGGTCAGGTTCTCGAGGTCCTCGATCCTGAGATATTCGTCCACCTTGTGGGCGGTTTCGCTGACCAGGCCGAGCTCAACCACGGGGCAATAGTCCTTGATGAACCGCGCATCCGAGGTGCCGCCCGAGGTCGAGAGTTCCGGCGCCATGCCCGTGACGGCGCGCATCGCATCCGCCGCAAGGTCCACCAGCGGCCCCGGCGGCGTGAGAAAGGCCTCACCGCTGACCGAGACATCCAGCTCGTAGCCATGCCCCTGCCGGTCCAGCATCCCGCGCAGCCGCTCTTCCAGTCCGGCGCCCGTATGCAGGTCGTTGAAGCGGATATTGAAGCGGGCCTCTGCGCGGGCCGGGATCAGATTGGTGGTCGGGTTGCCGACATCGACGCTGGTGACCTGGAGCGACGAGGGCTGGAAATGCGCCGTGCCCTCGTCGAGCGGGGTCGAGGCAAGGCCGTGCGCCATCGCAAGCAGCGGATGGACGGGATTGTCCGCGAGGTCGGGATAGGCGGCGTGGCCCTGCACGCCCTCCACGACGAGGCGCGCATTCAGCGAGCCGCGCCGGCCGATCTTGATCATCTCGCCGAAACGCGCGGGATTGGTCGGCTCGCCGACCACGCACGCGTCGAGGCGCTCGCCCCGCGCCGCCAGCCGCTCCAGCATCGGCCTCGTGCCGTTGACCGCCGGCCCCTCCTCATCGCCGGTGATGAGCAGCGCGATGGAGCCGGGAACGGGGCCAAGGCGGGCAACGGCCGTCACGAAAGCCGCAATCGCTCCCTTCATGTCGACCGCGCCGCGCCCGATAAGCCGCCCGTCGGCCACCGTCGCCGAGAAGGGCGGGACGGTCCAGTCGGCGGGGTCGCCTGCGGGCACCACATCGGTATGCCCGGCGAAGCAGAACAGCGGCCCCTCGCTGCCGCGCCGGGCGTAGAGATTATCCACATCCGGCGTGCCGGGTGCGCTGAACGGCATCCGCTCGCAGACGAAGCCGAGCGGCGTCAGCGCCGCCTCCAGCACACCCAGCGCGCCCTCGTCGGCCGGCGTGACGCTCGGGCAGCGGATCAGGGCGCGGGCGAGGTCGAGGGCGCCCCCGGCCGTCCGTTCGGGCATCAGTCGCGCAACAGGTCGTTGATCGCCGTCTTGGCGCGGGTCTGCGCATCCACCGTCTTGACGATGACCGCGCAGGAGAGGTTGGGCCCGGGGCCGCCGTCCGGCAGCGGGCGGCCCGGCAGGCTGCCCGGCACGACCACGGCATAGGGCGGCACATGGCCCATATGCACCTCGCCCGTGTCGCGGTTCACGATCTTCGTGGTGGCGGAGATGAAGGTGCCCATGGCGAGCACCGCGCCCTCGCCGACAATGACGCCCTCCACCACCTCGCTGCGCGCGCCGATGAAGCAGTTGTCCTCGACGATCACCGGCTCCGCCTGGAGCGGCTCCAGCACGCCGCCGAGCCCCACGCCGCCGGAGATATGGCAATTGGCCCCGACCTGGGCGCAGGAGCCGACGGTGGACCAGGTGTCGATCATGGTGTTCTCGCCGACCCGGGCGCCCACATTCACGAAGCACGGCATCAGCACGGCGCCGGGCGCGATATAGGCCGAGCGCCGGACGGCGCAATTGGGCACGGCGCGGAAGCCGGCCGCCGCGAAGCGGGCCGCATCCCAGCCCTCGAATTTGGAAGGCACCTTGTCATACCAGGGCGCACCGTCCGGACCGCCGGCGACGGGGGCGGAGTCGGCGAGCCGGAAGGAGAGCAGCACCGCCTTCTTGCACCATTGATGGACATGCCATGCGCCGTCCGCCTTCTCGGCGACGCGGACCTCGCCGCGGTCGAGGGCATCCAGCGCGGCCTCTATGGCCTCGCGCGCCTCGCCCTTCGTGTCCGGCCCGATCGCCGCGCGGTCGTCCCAGGCGCGGTCGATTGCGGCCTGCATCGTCCCGTCGGACATGGATAGTCCCTCCCCCCGAAAAAGGCGCGCGGACCGTTCCAGAACCCGCCCGCCCTGTCAATGCGCGGGGTTCGTCCTCTATAGTCCCGCAAACGCTGCCGAGACCGGAGCACGCCTATGCCGAAGCGCCTTGAATTCTGGTTCGATGTCGGCTCGCCGACCGCCTATCTCGCCCACACGCAGATGGCCGGCATCGCAGAGCGCACCGGCGCGGAGGTCGCCTGGAAGCCGATGCTGCTCGGCGGCGTCTTCAAGGCGACCGGCAACACGCCGCCGGGCTTCGTGGAGGCCAAGTCCGCCTATTACGGCATCGACCTGCCGCGCTTCGCCAGGCGCTATGGCGTGCCGTTCCGGCGCAACCCGTTCTTCCCGATCATGACGCTCGGCCTCATGCGCGGCTGCCTCGCCGCCCAGCGCGGTGGCTGTTTCAAGACCTATGCCGATGCCGTCTTCACCGCGATGTGGATCGAGGAGAAGAACACGGGCGACCTGGATGTGCTGCGCGAGGTGCTCACCGCCGCCGGCCTCGATGCGGACGCGCTTTTCGCCGCGACGCAGGAGCCGGCGATCAAGCAGCAATTGATCGCCAATACCGAGGAGGCGGTTTCGCGCGGAGTCTTCGGCGCGCCCACCTTCTTCGTCGGCGACGAGATGTTCTTCGGCCAGGACCGGCTGGATTTCGTCGAGGAGGCGCTGGCTTCCTGACCGGGCGTCAGGGGCAGCCGAGCCGGTCCGCCAGATCGATGAAGTCTTCCGCGACCACGGTGAAACCGGGATCGGCCTCCAGGTCCGTCGTCTGGCCGGGGCCGTGTTCCGTCCGGCGCGGCACGAAAGCGGTCGCCATGCCCTGGGCGGCGGCGGCGTGCAGGTCGCCATTGTGGGCGGCCGTCATCATCACCTCTTCGGGTGCGAGGCCGAGCGCGGCGCAGCTCAGCCGGTAGGCGTCCGGCTGCGGCTTGTAGGCCCGCGCGACCTCCGCCCCCAGGATCGTGTCCCAGGGCAGCCGGGCATGGCGGGCCATGTTCACCATGAGCGCGATATTGCCGTTGGAGCAGGTGCCGATGATGTATTTGCGCCTGAGCCGCGAAAGGCCGAGCACCGCGTCCGGCCACGGGTCGAGGCGGTGCCAGGCGCGGTTGAGGTCGTCCTTCTCGGCTTCGCTCAGGCCCGACACGCCGAACTCCTCCAGCAGGGCCTCCAGGTTCTCCCGGTGCAGCACGTCGAGGATGGTGTAGGGCCTCGCCCCGCTGCGGACTTCCTCCATCGCGGGCTGGTAGCGGTCCCGCCAGCGCCGCGCGAAACCGTGCCAGTCGAGCTCGTGGCCTTTCGGCGCCAGCGCCTTCTTCGCCTCCCGCGCCACCGAGCCCCGCCAGTCCACCACCGTGCCGAACACATCGAACAGAAGCGCCTTCACCATCGCCGGTCCTCCCCTCCGCAACCGCGCCGACAGACTGCCTCCGCGCCTCCGCGCCCGCAAGCGCAGGCCGTGCCGGCGGCGGGTGAAATGCGTTAGGCTGCGCGCGCCGGCGGCAGCGGGGGAAGAGCGGGGCGATGCCAGTCTCCATCATCGACAGCGGGATCTACGGGAACCTCTTCGGCGCGGACGCCATGCGGGCGGTGTTTTCCGAGCGTGGGCAAGTGCAGAAGTGGCTGGATGTCGAGGCGGCGCTGGCGCGGGTTCAGGGTCGGCTCGGCATCATCCCGGAAGAGGCCGCGGCCGAGATTTCCGCCAAGGCCGACGCGGCGCTTATCGACATGGCGCTCATGCGCGAGGAGGTGGACCGGGTCGGCTACGCCATCATGCCGCTGGTTCACCGCCTCGCCGCTCTTTGCGAGGGGGATGCGGGGCGCTACGTCCATTGGGGCACGACCACGCAGGACATCAAGGACACGGGCGTCATCCTCCAGATCCGCGACGCGCTCGACCTGGTGGAAGCGGACCTGCTCGCCGTCCGGGAAGGGCTGGCGCGCCTTGCCCGCGAATATCGCGACACGCCGATGGCCGGGCGCTCGCATCTCCAGCACGCGCTGCCGATCACCTTCGGCTACAAGGCGGCGGTGTGGCTGGCGCCCGTCGAGCGCCATCTGGAGCGGCTCGACCAGCTCCGCCCGCGCGTGCTCACGGGCCAGTTCGCCGGCGCTGCCGGCACGCTCGCCTCGCTGCACGGGCGCGGGCTCGAAGTCGCCGACGCGCTGATGGACGAGCTGGGGCTCGCGCGGCCCGCCATCGCCTGGCACACGGCGCGCGACACCATCGCCGAGACGATGGCCTTCCTCGCCCTCGTCACCGGCTCGCTCGCCAAGATCGCGACCGACGTGGTGCTGCTGACCGCGACCGAGACGGGCGAGGTGTTCGAGCCCTTCGCGCCCGGCCGCGGCGGCTCCTCCACCATGCCGCAGAAGCGCAACCCGGTTTCCAGCGAGCTCATCCTCGCCTGCACCAAGCAGGTGCAGGGCCGCGCGGCCCTGGTCATGGACGCGATGGCGGCCGACCTCGAACGCTCCACCGGTCCCTGGCATGTGGAATGGGCGGCGCTGCCGGAAGCTTTCGTGCTGGCCTCGGGCGCGCTCGCCCAGGCGCGGTTCCTCGTCGAGGGCCTGCGCGTCGATCCGGACGCCATGCGGGCCAATATGGACCTGACGCGCGGGCTGATCGTCTCCGAGGCGGTGATGATGGGCCTTGCGCCCGCGCTCGGCCGGCAGGCCGCGCACGACCTCGTCTATGAGGCCTGCCGGATCGCCACCGACGAGCGCCGCGCCCTGCTCGACGTGCTGCTCGATATGCCGGAGGTCACGGCAAAGCTCGACCGCGACGCGCTCGCGGCGCTTTGCGAGCCCGGCAACTATGTGGGCGAGGCGCCGGAGATGGTGGACCGCCTGCTCGCCGGCCTCGCACCGCGCGGATGAGGGCGCCCGACCGGCGCACCGCCGCCCGGAACAATATCGTCGGCGCGCTCTGGATGTGCGCCACGGTGCTCTGCTTCATGGCGATGGCGGTGGCGGCGCGGCAGCTGTCGGACACCATGTCCACGGCGCAGATCATGGTGCTCAGGAGTTTCGTCGGCCTCCTTGCCACCCTGCCGCTGGCGCTTGCCGCCGGGCGCATCGCCACCCGCCGGCCGTTCCTGCACCTCGCGCGCAACGGCGTCCACTTCGTCGGCCAGTATTCCTGGTTCTACGGCATCGCCATGCTCAGCCTCATCGACATGAGCGCGCTGATGGCGACCACGCCGATCTGGGCGACCCTGTTCGCGGTCGGCTTTCTCGGCGAGCGGGCGGGTTTCCGGCGCTGGGCGGTGATCGTGCTCGGCTTTGCGGGCGTGCTGGTCATCCTGCGCCCCCATGCCGTGCCGGTCGAATGGGCGGCGCTGGTGTGCATCTTCGGCGCCGCCGGCTATGCGGGCGCCAATGTGCTCTCCAAGGAGCTGATGCGCACCGACACGCCGATCCAGATCGTGCTCTGGATGCTGGTGATGCAGCTCCCCATCGCCGCGCTCGCCAATTGGGGCCAGTGGACGCCGGTCGTCTGGGAGGACGCCGGCTGGATCGCCATTGTCGGCTTCACGGGCGTGCTCGCGCATCTCACGATGAACCAGTCCATCCGCCTCGGCGACATCTCGGTCGTGGTCCCGGTCACCTACATC
>JAJECF010000029.1 GCA_022822125.1 Alphaproteobacteria bacterium | reverse complement strand
GGTCGCCTCCGCGGTCACTTGTGGCTGTTGCAAACCCAAAATACCGCCAGGCGACCCCGGAACCGAAAACAGCTACACCGAAATCATCTCAGATCAGCGCAGAAACCATGTCCGCTCGACGGTTCTGCAAGAGGCTCGGGTGAGTATTGAATTAGGCCGTAAACTCACTGGCGTGTGCGAGCACCCGCCTGCAAGCCTGGTTCGAACCATGTTGTCGTCTCCGGTCACTGATGGCGCGGGCCTCCCGCGACCTCGTTCAAGAGAATGGAACTTCGAGGATAGTTCCTCCCCGCTCGCGATCGCAATGAAGCGTGGGAGGATGTTGCATGGCACGCAAGAAGAGACGGGCCCAGCGCCTGAAGGTGGTCAACCCCGACTGCGCCGGTATCGACATCGGCAAGGACCGGCATTTCGTGGCGGTCAACCCGGAACACGCCGAGGAGCCGGTGCGCGCGTTCGGCGCCTTCACCCGCGATCTGGAGTGGAGAAGATGGCGGCGTGGCTGGCGTCGTGCGGGGTGACCAAGGTGGCGATGGAGTCGACCTCGGTCTACTGGATCCCGGTCTACGAGAGCCTGGAGCGCGCCGGCTTTTAGGTGATTCTCGTCCCGCCGCGGATGACGAAGCAGATCGGCGGGCGCAAGAGCGACGTGCTGGACTGCCAGTGGATCTGGCAGCTGATGTCCTACGGCCTGCTGCGGGGCGCGTTCCGTCCGGGCGACGAGGTGTGCCCGCTGCGCTCCTACGCGCGCCAGATGAGGCGGCTGACCGAGGATCGCGCCCGCTGCGTGCTGCACATGCAGAAGGCGCTGATCGAGATGAACGTCCGGCTCGACTCGGTGATCTCCGACATCATGGGATTGACCGGCCAGCGCATCCTGCGCGCGATCATCGACGGCGAGCGCGACCCGCAACGTCTGGCGGCGTTGCGCCACGGGCGCATCAAGGCAGACACCGATACCATTGCCGCGAGCCTTCAGGGCACTTGGCGCGAGGAGCATCTGTTCGCCCTGGAGCAGGCGATGCAGCGCTACGACTTCCTCGGCGCGCAGATCGAGGACTGCGAGGCGCGGGTGATGGCCGAGATCGAGCGCCTGGCGCCGCCGGACGATCCTCCTCCCGACGGCGGCGCGCCGGATCCTGCCTCCGGCACAACCTCCGGCACCGCGTTGAGCCGCTCCGCGAAAGCCGCGACCAAGTACAGCGGGCAGGAGGCTGCCCTGGCCCGGGCGTTGAGCGCGATGATGGGCGTCGATCTCACCGCGATCCCCGCCATCGGCCCCGGGACGGCACTGGTGATCGCCTCCGAGGTCGGCCCGGACTTCTCCGCCTTCCCTTCCGCCCAGCACTTCTGCTCCTGGCTCGGGGTCGCGCCGGGAACCAAAATCAGCGGCGGCAAGACCCTCCCGGGCAAGACCCCGAAGGTGGCCAACCCAGTCGGGCAGGCCTTGCGCATGGCGGCCATGGCGGCACGGCGCAGCGAGACCTTCATCGGCGCCAAGCACCGCGCGCGGCTCGCCCGACTGGACACCCCCGTCGCGATCAAGGCGACCGCCCGCGAACTCGCCTGCCTCGTCTACCTGATGGTCACCGAAGGCCAGGAATACGTCGAGCAGGGTATCGACGCTTACGAGAAGCGGCGCCTCAACAGAAAGTTCGCTCATCGCGACCGCCAGGCCCGAAAGCTCGGGCTCCAACTCGTCCCGGCGCCGCAAAACGACAAAACCAAAAACACAATGCCGTCAGCTGCTTAGATATCTGTTACTCAAGAGATGAATGGCGTCGAGCCCTACGCCTGGCTCAAGGACACGCTCGAGAAAATCGCCGTCGGCCACCCCAACAGCCGCATCGACGAACTCCTCCCCTGGAGCTTCAAGTCCCCGTCAAGCTGAAAGCCGCGTGCCTCTCCCGCACCGCTCTTACGACTCATCATCGAGCATTGCTTCAACAAACACGAGCACATCCATGTCATCGCTACCCGACACCGCTGGAAAGATCTATACCTTCTGGACTTCACACACATCCCTTCTGCCATCCCGCGGATACGACGGACGTCAAAGCTGCGCGATTGGTCTCAGCCGATAGCCGTCGCCAACGATGCATACAAGCCCTCGATTTGTTGATCCTTTGGTGCCCCTGTCAATATTTCCATTCGACGCTTTATGTGAACGAACTGTCCCCTTTGACCACCCGCCGCTTTCGGCTTCTCCCTCAACAAATCATGACTGCGCAACATCACCATCAGCTTCGGCCAATGTTCATTATTGATCAATCTTCCAGAAATAATGTCGTCGTCGCTTAGCTTGATCCAGTACGCCTTATTGCGACATGCCCGCTCCAGGAGTTGGATCATTGGGTGCTCTCTATCCATTACTCTCTGGGTTTCCGGAGCCTGCCCAGCAATAGGGTTGGGCTGTTTGTTTTCAACCCACTCCATTACAGTCATTGGATCCGCTATCGTTCTAGACGAGCCTGACTCTTCCAGACGGATCAACACAGGCATCGGGAAAGCCCTTCCAAGCTTGGTTGCTTCGTTGGCAAGCAAAGTAATAATACTACTATCCTCGGAAAACTCTACTTTGCGCAAATCTGCGCCCCGCGCGTCCAATTGATTTATCGCCACCCTCTCCAACGCGACACCCATTGCTGTCCCTTCACCTATAATAGCCTCGTCAACTTCCACAGGGCCAATTCGAGTCACGCCTTCCACATACTCCAACACAGCTAGCATAGAAATCAACAACGCCCCTAAGTTTCGCGGCGCGCGGTCAAACAGGTCATATG
The DNA here is from genome assembly GCA_022822125.1 of Alphaproteobacteria bacterium. The sequence goes on along the minus strand of JAJECF010000029.1, from coordinate 25,011 downwards.
ATTGTACCAGCTCCGTGGCTGCTGCAACAAATTCGGTGATGCGGCCACCCTCTCCTGCATGCGCCATATGAACGGCCAAGTCGCCAAATGGAGACAGAAAATCCGAGGCTAGAATGTTCCTTCTCAAATACTTGGGCACTTCACGCCTTACCACTACGTCGATCGTCACCTCACCCAGAAAGTGACTATACAATTGAGAGTGTGCAAACCGCCTTCGATTAGGACTGTTGTCGTTGGCTAGAAACGCCAATACCGCTACTCTGTTACGCAGTATGTTTTTTAGCTCCTCAGTAAGATCGTCCGATGCTACCATGTCTACGAGATAAGCTAGCATTGCCTCATCAATCGACTCCGCTTGGTCGTCCGCCATAAATCGCGCCGCCTCCCGCAGTAACGCCTTAACGAAATCGTAGCGCTCTTGTTCTGACATTGCACGTTCCACAGCCTCGCCGAATTTCGTTACCTCCCTAGTGACCATGAGGTCAACCAAAAAGGCGAGGGGCATGCCAGCCGCCTTAGTCCTGATGGCCGCCGCAACTTCCTCATGTGCCAGTTGCGCCAGAAAAAATGGCCTCAATGCGTAGGACCCGCTCTCGAACAATTCCTCGACCGAAGATACGTCTAGGTCGGTCCATCCATTCCTCGTCAGCCAATGCCGTGCCTCTTGGGGCGTCGGTGGCTGTAGGGAAAAAGCATTTAGAGTATCGGACGTGCGAAGCGCCCTCACGTCCCGCTGAATTCGCTCCGGCCCGATGAAGGTATCGCGACCGGCGAGAATAACGGAGCCCCCGCCCCGCACATGTGATATCAAATCATTCAGTTGGCCCCAGGCGTGTGCATATCCACTAGGATCTCCAAGTTCGTCGAATCCGTCTATCGCTAAACATACAAGGCCGTTTCTAACTAGAACGGGAATCTGATCAAAAGTAACCGACACTCGCATTGTCTGAAGACTGAACGCGATCAAATCCTGTAGGAACGTCATAACCCGGCCGCGGCTTTCAACATGCAAAATAAGAGGCCGCTGATGCAGACGATGATTTGTAGCTCGCCGGAAACAGAGCAATTCGATAAAGCGGGTTTTTCCTATTCCGGCCGGTCCGTCAATAAGGGTGACACTAACTGCATCCTGTTGGTCGGGCTCTTGTAGCAGGATATCATCGAGTTGCTCAAGACGTACCAGATGCTCTTGGTTAAGAACTCGACCTGACACCGGCAGTCTGTTATCTTGCTCTTGTTCGAGGTGGGCTAGAAGAACTCGTTGTGAATCTGCCCACTTGGCCAAATCAGCAAATCTAGGTGACGCCAAGAGTGCTCTGTAACTCGCATGGGTGTAAGTTAGATTCTCTTCCAACAGCCTTTCTGTAATCCGTCCACTTCCGTGATCGGCAAATTCCAACTCTACTTCTATTCCACCACGGAATAGGCGGGCGAGAGTACGGCTCCCCTGCGAGGTAACTTTGGGCGCCATCGTACCCAAATCGGCAAATAGGGCCAAGTCGGTCTCAAGTTGAGTAGCGTTCATGGTCACCAACTCCTTAGTAAGCCATCTGTTTTTAAATATTGCGTGGATTTTCTCTTTCTGGCAAGCATCAGCTTACCGCCGCGTCGGTGTATCCAGGCCTCTGCCACAAAAACTGGAGGAACGATATCATCGTCCTCTGCCATAACGAGCGCCCAATCAGTCGGAGATTCCCGTGCCCAATGTAGAAGATCTGCGGCCAAAGCAGTGTCAACCATATTTTCTTCCGGCGGTGATTGGCGGTCTCTCTGGCGCAGCGTGTTGGCAAGGTGGTTTGGCGGGAAACGATGCTGACGGCTGGATAATGCGGAAAGTAGAATGTGGCCATACTCGATACCTGGGGCAAAGGAAACGTTCTTAGTGGTATAGTTTCTCGGAAAATATGGATCGGAAGCTATTTGCAATATTGCCTTAAAATTCTCTGTTGGTTGCCACCCCTTGTGCCAGCCGTGATATAGGCGCAGTACAACATGATATTTGTTCGCAGGACATTCCGACAGCAATAACTTCGTAATTGTAGTAGTGGTGGCCTGCAATGTAAGCTGCGCTTTAGCGAGTGGGTCTAGATGATGAGCATGTGCGTTGTACATCTGGGAATTCCAGTCAACAAATGCTGTGACGGAGTGGAGTGTGGTGCGAGAACAGGGCACAACAGGCATAAGGGAAGAATCGGTTAATTGGTTTCATTCTGAAGCAAGGTATCGGTGGCTGCCGTGAATTTGGCTGGGAAAAGCACTGCCGTATACCCCTCAAGCGCATTTCTGCTTGTTTTGTCACTTCGCCCGGTTCGATTCCTCGCAAGCGTCCCGAAGGCAAGGTGTGGCAAAGTTCCATGCCTTTGGCCGGCGGGTAGCAGTCCGGGACCGGTCTTCGTGGCGGAAGCACTCGCGTCCAATCTCCAGGGCATATCTGACCGCCTGTGACCCTCGACCATCTATCGCTCCGTCCTGCGACGGTCGCGTTGCGCGCCGTTGATAACATGCTGCACCGTCGACCGCGAGACCCTGACCTCCTTTGCGATCGCCGCCGGCTTGAGGCCCGCCACCCAGGCGGCGAGGATCAACCGTTCCTGTCCAGCGGTCACCATGGCCGGCTTGTCGGGCTTTGCGCGCGCCGCTTTCGCCGGAACGTGTTTTGCGGACCGGCCCCCCACCGATGGATTGTCCGGCGCACTGCGTCGGCGCCGCCGGACCTCGCCGGCCACCGCCTTCGTCAGCCGGTCGAGCTGGGCATTGTCCAGCAGGCGCAGGGACCGGTCCAGATCGGCCGGCAGGGCGACCCCGGACGTCTTCGCCTGGCGGTCGATACCGAAGCCAGCGGAGGCCGCGCCCGGCGCCTGCCGCGGGCTCTTGCCGCTTCGCGGCATTCGGGCCATGACCCGCCTCCCTTTCCTCCCTCCCGCCCGGTCCGATCCGCCATCGGCGCCCGAAGTCCTTCACCGCCCTCGGCGCGAGCGTTAGAAAGGCCTATCGATACGAACTTCCGCCCCGTGGGGAAAGCCATTCGGCATGAGCAGTCCATATTCGAACCCCGGCGCCGGCGCGCGCATTTCCGCGACGGTCAAATGGTACAATCCGGCGAAGGCATACGGTTTCCTCGTTCCAGAAGACGGCTCGCCCGACATCTACTGCCGTGACACGGCTCTGGCGGCGGTGGGGCTCGACACGCTTCTGGCCGGAGCGACGGTCGAGTGCGAGACCGTCCGGGCTCGGCGCGGTCCGGAGGTTTCGCGGATTCTCGCCGTCGATTTTTCCACGGCAACGCCCATGACGGCGTCTTTCGCCCCTGTAGCCGGCAACGGCCGCATGGCCGCCGGACCCGGCATCGCCCGGGCCGCCCCTGCGGAAGCCGGCGCCGGGCGGCGGGTCACAGCGCTGGTGAAATGGTTCATGCCGATGAAGGGTTACGGCTTCCTGGAGCCCGAGGACGGCTCGCCGGACGTGTTCTGCCACCTCAGCGCCGTCGAGGCGTCCGGCCGGGATACGCTGCCCCAGGGCGCCGTTGTGACCTGCGAGATCGCGCCCGGCGACAGGGGCCCTCAGGTGTCGCGCATCCTCGCCGTCGATCCACCGGCGGCCGGGCACGGCCCCGCGGAACGCAGCCGGCCCTTCGACGACGGGTACCCGGTTCAGCAGCCCGGCGCTTCGACCTCCGCCGTCGTGGAGTTGCCCGCGACCGTCAAGTTCTTCGACCCGGCGCGTGGGTTCGGCTTCGTCGTGCCGGACGCCGGCGGCCGCGAGGTGTTCGTGCATTCCAGCATCGTGTTTCGATCCGGCATGACCGACATGGAGCCGGGCCAGCGCGTCTTGGTCCGCGCGGAAAGCGTGCCGCGCGGGCTCCAGGCGGCGGAGATCGAGCCGCTCTGAGCCGGTCGCGCATCCGGTGGAGGTGACGGCCAGCAAGTGCATCTGGTTGCTGAAGTCCGATGTCCGGGAGCTGCGGATTGCAAGCAACCGGGCCTGATATAGGGGCAATACCGTATTGGAGAAGCGCATGACCCAGCCGGACGCGCCGCAGTCGGCGTCTGCGGAGGAAGAAGCCCGGATTGCCGAAACGCCGGCGGTCTTCGCCAACAAGGTCTATGTCTCGCCTCATCCGGGCGGGGCGAAGATCACATTTGCCGAGGCCCGGCGGGCGTCCGGCGAGGATCTGGCATCACCGCGCGTGGCGGTGTTCCTGCAGCACGCCGATCTCGCCGTCCTGCGCCAGTTGCTCGACTGGACCGCCGGCTCTGCCGATACGCCGCCCGAGCGCTTCGGCGGTTCGATGCACTGAGCCGAAGGAGGCCGCTGCTCCCCGATCGCGGCGCTCTCCTGCCCTCAGGGCCGCTGACGCGGGGCGGAGATGACGTACAGGCTTGCGACCCTGACGATGCCGCTGGGCGGGATGCCGTCCAACGGTATCAAGATATCCAGGGCGCTTCGCTCCGGGTCGAAGGCCTCGCCGCCCTTCACCCTGGCCTGCTCCGCTCGGCCGTCCCGCGACACCTTCGCGATGAGCGTGCCGTTGCGCAGCCGCAGCCCCGCGATCCTGCCGAGTACAGCTGATCCCACCCCAATCTAAGCACCAAACCGTAGCGCGCCGGCTCTCGCCGGCCTTGCAGTTATCGTTGCTGACGATTACAGAACCGCCGTCCGGTGAGCGCAGAGACAGAGGAAGTTCTCCTGCCAAGTCCAGCGTCACTCAGGGCGGTCAGCCTGTTGACCCGATAGCGGAAGCGCTCGGGATGACCTGGAGTTGATAGCTGCCTGCCTACTTGTAGTGTCACAATTGAAAGCTTTGCTGGTGATTGACCATTCTCGCGCCTTGAACAAGACACCATCCTCCGCAACGAGGTGAGGCGTTTCCGCTTCGTACCGGCACCTGCTCGACACGACGGATGTTACTGCCGCGCCCACATCACCCCACAATGCGAGTGAGGCCGAGCACAGCCTGGGACGAGGTCTTGCCGTCAGCCTGACAGCCTGTACACTCCGCCGCCAGCGTCCGGAGTCCAGATACCCATGATCTTCTCTCTGATTCACATCAGCGACCTACACTTCCAGCACAACCATCCTTCTCTTCACCGACTTCGCCTATTACGAGACGATATCCTCGCAGTTGCATCCACCCGTCCATTCTACATCACATTTTCCGGAGACCTCGTATCCGCAGGAGATCAAGACCTTTATGGCATACTTTTAGACGAATTTTTTGATCCCTTGTTGAACTACGCATCCGCCATTTACTTGACACCAGGAAATCACGACATTCAGCAGGGAGTTGCCTCCGCTGCACAATGCGATGCCATATTCCGCGACAAATCTATGACATACCTATACCAAGCCAATGGAAATGCAAATCCCAATAACCCATTCTTCAATTTTGACCCACTGGACAACTATCGCGCTTTGGCGGACCTCATTTGCCCTAACCAAGAAGAAAACTATTTTGGTTTCGTCGACAATAATCCACATTTCTCTCTTGCTTCACTAAATTCAACTTGGCTTTCCTATCGAAGAAATCCAGGAGAAACAGATCGCGGTCATTTACGCATTGATCCCCCCATTTGCGAAGACTTGTCCAAGGCTTTGTCGAGTGACAGATTTAAGATCTTCATGACCCACCACCCCCTTGACTGGATTGATGAAGACGTACGTCAATCCTTAGAGAACTTTATCACTGCAAATTTTGATCTTGCTTTGTTTGGGCATAACCATAATCCGGCGGCCATTTCCGGTTATTTCAATGCTGGCTCTTGCTTGTTCGTTCATTCTCCGGCCGTACAGTCTGACAACTCACTGGGATCTAACGCCTATTCCATAATCAATGTGGATTCGGCGCATAAGCGAACTGAAATAATTTATCGGTGCTACTCCCCGTCCCGTGATTCCTTCATACCCGGAGAAGACCTTTCCTCTGGCGGCGTAAAATACCCCACCCCTGATGATCGAGCGCATTGGCACCACATCAAGACTAACAACTCGTCTGAACTACTTCGGCGCCTAAAGAGTAATGGCCCGATAGACTTTAGCAACTGGTACGAGACCAATTTCATTTCCAAGAGCAAATCTCGTCATCAATTAATAGAACCCAGGGTTGCCCGGGTCAAGGCCGATCATCCCGAAGGCTCACATCACCACTCTCAGCCTATATGCGCTGCACTATCTCCCGGCGTCTCCCGGCAATTTATTATTGGCCCACAAGATTCTGGATTAACTAGCGCTGCTTTTATATTTTCCAAACATGTTGCCGAACATCCGGATTCGTACAAGGCTGTCCCCATTTACGTAAATCTGGATAAATTAACCATAAATCGAGCCACGCTACTCAGGGAGGCCACCCGAACTTCACCCATGCCCTTTACCCATCGCGAAGTCGAAGCGCTAGCCAACGATGGCGCATTGTTGTACATCTTTGACCAAATTGGTTTACCGGAGGTTGAACACTTTAGATCTGTAATTCGTACGATGGATAGATATTTTCCTAAGTGCTCGACGGTGTTCTTCTGTGCCGCAGACGGGGGTCTTTTGCGGGCGGGGTCCGCGGAGGATGAGCATATGGTGCTGGATCCCTCGAAGGATACGATATTTGAGATGGTGGAATTCGATGTGGAAGAGATAGGGGAGCTAGTTCGCAGTCAAAGGCCTGACGCCAGTGCTCAGGAGAGGCAGCAAATTTTGGCAAGAGTGGTATCAAGCTTTAAACAGATGAATGAGCCCGTTTACCCGAGCGCTGTCTCCGTATTGGTTGAGACGTTAAAGCAGAGCCCTGAATTTCGTCCAATAAATAGAGCACGATTGATTGACCGCTACGTGGAATGCTTGCTGGGTCGGTTTGAATGGGAGGATGTGGTAGAGGGCGCCTTTAATTCGAGCGACAAGGTAACATTTCTGGCCTATGTGGCGGGACAATTTGCGACTTCAGGGCAAGCGGTGATCTCTACATCTTTTTGGAAAGACATTTGCTTAAATTATTCAACCGAACGGTTGTTGGAGTTGCCAAAGGGATTACTAGAGGAATTCACGCAGAAAGGAATATTGCTACAACAAGGAGAGTGGATAACGTTTCGCGCGGACTATTTGTTTACCTACTTTGTGGCAAAGGAGATGAACCTTAATCAGGAGGTGTACGGGCTTATTGCAGCGGAAGAAGCTTTCTTCAGAAACTTTAGGGAATTGGTATTTTATGGCGAACTAGAGGGGGTGGACAATGCCCGATTGTTGAATGACACGTTCGACAGGGTGACCAGATTGGAAGCGGAGATAGTGGAAAGGTACAGGCAGGAGGGAGTGGAGCTTGAGGACGAGTGGCGCAATATGCTGAAGGAGAACGCAGTCGATGATCGCGAACAAAGGGACGACGCGGCGACGGCGGCGTTGGAGGCAGAGCCAACAGAAGGGTCTATGAATCACGCGTTGTCGGCGGACCTACGGGGCGTGGAGAGAAACAGGGGAGTGTTGCAGCGGGTTACCGTAAAGGAGTTGGAAGCACGGTGGCTGGTGGCGATACGAACGTATTTCCAGTTGGTCAAGCACAGCGGGGGACTGTCGGGAAGTGATAAGATCCGGCATTTGAGGAAAGCAGCAGGGTCAGCGGAGCTGTTTATAAAAAGTTTGGCGGCGAAGAGAGAGTCAGTGGGCAACAAGGTGGTTCACTATCATGGGGGCGTGGTTTATGTTTATCCATTAGCGGGAGTGGATGTAGAGAAGGCTCGGAAGGAGTTCAAGGTGAATGCGCCATCGACAGTAGCCGGAATGATTGTCGAGCACATGAATAATGCGCAACTCGCGCCGGTATATCGAGAGCTGCTTCATGATGAGAGCGAAATCGTAAGATTTTTGGCTAGGCATTTGGTTCTGGAGGTTCCGGGTCTTCGTAACAGAAGAGCGTTTGTTGATAGCTTAGAGGGGACGGACGAGCTGATTCTTCAAACCTGTTCCCTAGCGCGACTTAAGCACAAATATTTGGGATATTCAGTATCGGAGGAGCAAAAGGAGTTTTATGGGGGTATAATTGGCGACTTGGCAGCAAAAGTAAAGTTGATAGGAGTCTCTGAACGGGAGCAATTAAGGAAGAAAAGGCTGTTGGCCGACATGAGAAGTAGAAAGAGAACCGACAAGCGGGCAGAGGGGAGTGTTTAACTCAATATGTGCAGCATATACTCTCGCATACGAATGGGTGCGGTTTTCGTCGGGTAGCCTTGGTGGTTATGTCAATATTTCTGCCGGTTCTGTCACGCTGACCAGGCTGGAGTGCCTTGGGGCTGCCGAAGCCCTTGTTTTCGCTGAAGTCTCTGCATCGGACGGTAAGGCATGCGGTGACATCCGTCATCGTGTCGCAAGCGCGCGAATTCGACATCGTGACCCTCATTGTCCGGCCCTGTCGGGTTTCCAGCTTCGTCGGCGGATCATGAGGCTCCGCCGCCCACGGCCTTCCTGAGCGTCGCACCCGCCTTGAACACGGGGACAGTGGAGGCGGCGATGGAGGCGGCGATGGAGAAAGGCTCGCCCGTGCGGGGGTTGCGCGCGGTGCGTGCGGGACGCTCCCTGGTTCCGAAAGTGCCGAAGCCCGAGATTCGTACCTCCTCGCCATTCGCCAGGGCTTCGCCGATCACCTCGAACATGCCGTCCACCGCATCCTTGGCAGCGGCTTTCGTCATTCCAGTCCTGTCTGCGAGGCGCTCACCCAGTTCCGACTTATTCATCCCTGCGCTCCCATGCCTGGCACCACCGGCCCGCTGTCCGCCTGAGTAGCAGGTTGCGCCACTCTGCGCGATATCCATGGCCATGTGATCATCGCGCTTTCGCGCATGGGCGGCACATCCGGGAACGGCGTGTTACGGTCGCGGCGACGTGTTGTCGGGGGGGTGCGTTGCCGGACGACAGGGAACTCCGGAAGAAGCTTGCCAAGATGGAAGCCCTGTTCCGGCGGGCCGGCAGTCCGGGGGAGCAGGCGCCCGCCGGAGCCGCGATGGACCGGCTTCGCGGGCGCCTCGGCGCCCCCGACCGGGATGGTGGGCCGGAAACCGAGCTCAAATTCTCGCTGTTCGATGCCTGGTCGGTCCGGCTGTTCGTCGCCGTCTGCCGCAAGCACGGCCTGCGCCCCTTCCGCTATGCGCGGCAACGGCGCACGACCGTCATGGTGCGCGCCCGCGAGCGGCATTTCGACCGCGTGGTATGGGCCGAGTTCGGCCGGCTTCACACCGAACTCCAACTCTACTTCCAGGACGTTACCGATCACCTGATTACGCGTGCCATGGGCTCGGACGGCGACGACAGCACCCTCGGACGCCGGTAATCGCCGGGCCGTTCCCATGCGTCCCGGCCCTTCGACCCCGGCCGGCCTGTATCCACAACCGACCGGCATTTGTCGGACGATCAATCCTCACAGGCTTCGACGATTACGCGCTAGCGGCCCCGGCGCACGATATAGCCGCCCCGCCGGATCGAAAGCCGGCCTTCCCGGACCAGGCTCCACAATGCATCGGCGATGACTTCTGCATCCCTGTCGGCTTCCGTCGCCTCGACGGGCCGGTCGAGCCATTTGGCAAATGCCTCGTCAGCGATGGCAGAGCCCAAGGATTTGCGGAGGGCACTGAGTTTCCGGATATGTCCTTTCGAGAGGGCGGCTTCGTCAATCATGCAGGGGATTCCTTTCCCGTTTCGCGCGGACCGAGCAATTTTACGGCGAGCGCTGCGGAAGATTTAGCACCCGCTCCGCCCGGCCCCCAGACTCAATTGTTGCGTTCCCCCTCCCGGTTCCCGCCCGAGCGGCCGGTGCCTCGTGCGGCCGTGATTTGCGGCATCGCCGGCCCACAGGCATCTGCAAGGCCAGTTGCCGCCTGCTCGTTCAAGCCGGTTGCATTCGATCCTCCCGCTGCCGGGACGCCATCGGATGCCCGGGTCGGAAATCGCAACTGCCGGATGGAGGGCCTTCGGGACTATCGTCCACCCGGTGCCCGGGAATGTCCGGAACGGGGCTACCGGCTCATGCCCGCCGCCGTCCATGAGTTCATGCAGCTCCCGGAAGTCCTGGGGAGCACACGATCCGGCCGTTCTCCTCCGGGGACAGGGATTGCGGAGCCCCCTTCTCGCCGCCGCGTTCCGGTCGAGCCACCCGGCGGCGCCGTTCGGCGGTTCGATGCATCGGACAGCAGCAATAGTCTTCCGCTTCTTCATTCATCCTGCATGGCCGGCGGTATCATTGAACTGACGATATCCAGGACGGACCATTGCAGCCGGCTTGGAAGCCGGCGGAAATACGCGATCAGTATGCATTCCGGTTCGTTACGGACGTCCGGGGTCCCGGCCGGCAGGTCGGAAACCGCGCATCCGAAAGTCTGCCGGACGCGGTCGTCGAGTTCCTCCGACAAGGCATTGCGGACCTGCCATGGGTCGATCAGGCCGAGCCTTTCGAGCGCGAGCCTGTTCGATGGAGAGGGCTGCGCTTCGCCGCGTTCCCATTTGCCCACGGTCTTTTCCGCGACATTCAACTCGGCTCCCAGACTGTCTTGCGAGAACCCGCGGCGTTTTCTTTTGCGCCGGAGCTCGATGCCGAAGGCCCGGTCGACTTTGCCCATCCGTATTCCCCCTGTGAGACCTTCGCCCGCGCGGGTCCGCAACGGCCTTCATTGTCGGGGCCAGCTTTTGCGAAAGAAGACGGATTCCGCCGGGAACGGAGCTTGGGGACGCTGGAGACGAAACGTGCCGGGCGCGCAGCGGCCGCATTTTTCCAACGCCTCGATTCCGCCGCCCGAATCGGCAGGAGGTTACTTTAAGGTTACCTTTTGGCCCCCAAAGGTTACTTTTGGGTGGTGGACGGGGGTCGCGTCCTCCGAAATTCTCTCCTCGATCAGATACCGCACCGCGCCCGCGCCGCCGCTGCGGCGGGGCCGGACACACATGGGGAGAGAACCCAGTGGCCGTTCATCCGAACCCGGAGGCCGTCGCGCCTGCGGGTGAACCGTCCCCGAAGCGCCCTGCCGCGGGCTGTCTGCGCCCGGCGACGGAATTCGAAGAGGATACGCTTCGTAAACAGCTCGAAGCGGTCATCCGGCATGCGCGCGCCTGCGCCATGCCATTCATGGGGCTCCGTTGCGACGAGTGGGGCGGCGGCCTGCGGACCGACAGGCGCTCCGCGCTCCGGCAGATGTTTCGCGATATCGAAAGCGGCGGCGGCGATTTCGGCACGCTTGTCGATCCCGGCCGCCGCCGGAGTTCGACCGGCATCCGGACGGGCGAACAGCCTTCCCGGACCGCCTTCAATGCCGCGCCCGGCGAGATCGGGACCGGCGTATCGACGCGGGGCATTCGAGGGCCGGCTGCGGGCCTGCGTGCGGCGGCACGGACGCCGTGCTCGCGACGGCATTCGGGCAGCTGTTCGGCCGACACTTGTACAGGATGAGAAAACGGTGAAAATCGACAGGAAGACGAGACCCGGCCCGCGCCCCGAACCGGCGCGCCGCCGCGCCGTCGCCTATGTCCGGATGTCGACCGGGCTCCAGCAATATTCGCCCGAGAACCAGATGGCGGCCATTGAGCGCTACGCCGCCGAGCACGGCATGGAGATCGTGGCGACCTATTCCGACGAGGCGAGGAGCGGCCTGCGATACGAGAACCGGCCCGGCATGCGGCAAATGCTGGCCGATGCGCAGAGCGAGGCGTCCGGGTTCGACACGATCCTGGTCTACGACATCAGCCGCTGGGGACGCTTCCAGAACCCTGACCAGAGCGCGTCCATCGAATATGCCTGCCGGGAAGCCGACGTCGAGGTCCACTACTGCAAGGAACAGTTCGCCAATGACGGCAGCCCCATGGCGGCTGTCTTCAAGGCATTCAAGCGCTCCATGGCTGCCGAATACAGCCGTGAGCTCTCGAACAAGGTCTTCGCGGGACAGTGCCGGCTTATCGGTCTCGGCTTCCGCCAGGGGGGCATGGCGGGTTACGGGCTGCGCCGCATGCGCATCGACCGGGACCGGGAGCCCCAGGGCGTTCTCGACCGCGGCGAATACAAGAGCCTCCAGACCGACCGCGTGATCCTGGTGCCCGGCCCGGACAAGGAAGTCGAGACCGTCCGGTGGATGTACCGCCAGTTCGTCGCTGGCCGGCACGAAGGCGAGATCGCCGCGCTGCTCAACGAGAAGGGCATCGTGACGGATCTCGGTCGGCCGTGGACCCGCGGCACCGTGCGCCAGGTGCTGACCAACGAGAAATATATCGGCCACAATGTCTACAACCGGCATTCCTGCAAGCTGAAGGGAAAGCACAGGACCAACCCGCCGGAGGAATGGGTCCGGGCGGACGGCGCGTTCGAGGCAATCGTCGACGAAAAGCAGTTTGCCGCCGCCCGGGAGACGATTCGCGAGCGCAGCCGCCGGTTCTCCGACCAGGAAATGCTGGACCGGCTGCAGCATCTCTTCAAGCGCAAGGGCTATCTCTCGGGCTTCGTCATCGACGAAGCCGGGAACATGCCGTCGAGCGGCTGCTATGCCTCACGTTTCGGCAGCCTGGTGCGGGCCTATGCCCTTGTCGGTTTCACGCCCGACCGGGACTACCGCTATGTCGAGATCAACCGGAGGCTGCGCTCGGTTCACGCCAGGGAGGTCGCCGCAGCGATTGCCGCCATCAAGACGCTCGGCGGCGCGGTCACGCAGGATCCGGAGACGGACCTGTTGACCGTGAACGGCGAGTTCACCGCCTCGATCGTCGTCGCCCGTTGCCGCCATACTAAAGCCGGTTCCCGGCGCTGGAAGATCCGCCTCGACACCGGGCTCGCGCCCGACCTGACCGTGGCCCTTCGCATGGACGGCGCCAACGGGTCGGTGCTCGATTACTACATCCTGCCGTTCCCGATACTCGACACCGACCGCATCGGGCTCGCCGAGAAGAACAGCCCGATGCTGGACGTGTTCCGGTTCGAGACGCTGGACCGCTTTTTCGCCATGGCCGAACGGGCCCCGATTGCGGAGATCGCAAGATGATCGACACCGACAGCACCGACAACACGATCGCGATCGAGACGATCCCGATCGCTCGTATCGCCGTACTCAATCCCCGGGCGCGGGACGCCGGGAAGTTCGCGGGGATCGTCGAGAGCATCGGGAAACTCGGCCTGAAGCAGCCCATCAAGGTCAGCCGCACCGCAGGCGCCGACGGCGAGCCTGCGTACAACCTGGTCTATGGACAGGGCCGGATGGAGGCCTTCCTCGCGCTTGGACAGACGGAAATTCCGGCGATCGTCGTCGACCTGTCGGAACAGGAGAGCCTCATCGAGAGCCTTGTCGAGAATATCGCCCGGACATCGCCGCGCCCCGGAGCCCTGTTTCGGGCGGTCGGCGATCTCGCGGGGCGGGGTTACTCGATCCGGGAAATCGGCGCCAAGATCGGTTATTCGCCAACCCATGTCCAAAGGATCCAGCGTCTCCTCAAGGTCGGGGAGGAGCGGCTGCTGATCGCTGTCGAACAGGGAAGGATACCCCTGGGGGTCGCCGTCGCCATTTCCGAGGCGGATGACGGGCGCGCGCAGGACGTGCTTGTGGAGGCTTACGAGAAGGGGGAGCTGGCGCTCGGGCAAATGCCGGGCGCAAGACGTGTGCTCCAGCATCGCCAACGTTACGGCAAGGGGCATAAGCCGGCGCGCGGCGGTCGAAGAGCGGCCGGGAAGACGGCCGACGCGGTCGCGCGCGCCCTCAAGGAGGCGGTGAAGACCCACACACAGCTGATCGAGAGCGCGGACCGGGCCGCGGACCGGCTGCAGACGCTCGTGAACGGCCTGCGCCTGCTCGTGTCCGAAGACCATTTCCTCACCCTGCTGCGCGCGGAAGGGGTGCAGACCATGCCCGCCCCGCTGGCTCGCCTGGTCGAAGCGCAGGAGGGCCCGTGACGTGGCGGGCAAGGTGACCATGGGCTTCGAGCCCGGGAGCGTAACGGTTGCGATCGCAGATATTCTTCCGTTGACGCCCGTTGACGACACTGTTCGCAAGACCCGCAAGTTCCAGCAGATATCCGCCTCCATTCGCGAAATCGGGGTCCGGCTGCCTCCCATCGTGGCGCGGCGGCGAGGCCTGAAAGGCAAGTATCTGCTGCTTGACGGCCATGCCAGGATCGATGTCCTGAAGGACATGGGGGTTGCCGAAGCGACCTGTCTGGTCTCCCTCGACGACGAGGCCCTCACCTACAATCGGGAGGTCAATCCGCTGACGCCGGTCCAGGAGCACCGGATGATCCTGGAGGTTATCGCGCGCGGCGTCTCAGAGCAGAGAATAGCGCAGGCCCTGAACGTCAATATTGCGAGCATCCGCACCAGGCGGGACCTGCTGAACGGTATCTGTCCCGAGGTGGCGGCGCTGCTCAAGGACAAAGCCTGTCCGTTCAACACGTTCCAGGCGCTCAAGAAGGTCAAGCCCCTCCGGCAGCACGAAATCGCCATGACGATGATCGGGGTCGACAACTTTTCCGTCGCTTATGCAAGGACCCTGGTTGCGACGAGTGCGCCGGACCAGTTGGTCAAGCCTGGCAAGCCCGGGTCGCGCAGAAGGGTTTCTCCGGAGGAGATGGCCCAGATCGAGCGGGAACTGGCGAACCTCCGGGAAGAGGTCGAACGGATCGAGGAGACGTTCGCTGCCGATCACCTCAATCTTGTGCTGGCTGCCTCCTATATCCGGTCGCTGCTGCGCAATGCCGGGGTCGACCGCTATCTGAGGACCTACCGGGGGGAGCTTCGGGAGCGGTTCCGTGAGATTTGCGAGGAGACGGCGCTGGAGGCCGCCGACTAGCGCGGGGGTCGGCGGCCAGCGCCGCAAGGCCGGTTCGTCCGCTGCGCTGGGAGCGGAGGCCGGCCCGGATGGGGACCCGGACCCGACAAGCGCGGGGACCGCGGGAGACGCCGTCGCGAGGGGCGGATCGAGCGCGGCGGTGGGGATGGCGGCGAACCCGTTCGGAGCCCACCAGGCCGGCCGCCATAGGGCCGGCTGCGAGGGCGGTCGGTTCGCGACCGCCCTCGTCTTTGGAGCAGGCATCGGCTCGCTGAAACGGACGGCTGCCAACAGCGCCGGGACGGGAGCGGTGGAGTGTCTCGCCAAGGGATCGTCCGACAACCGCATCCGGCCGCCATTCCGCCTGTATTGGCGGCAAGCGGCCCTTGCGCCGGACCCGGTAGTCACGGACCAACCTCGCAAAGCCAGCCTCGCCGCCGCCCATGCCGGTCATGCGCCGCCGGGAGGCGGAGGCCGGCGCGGGGCGGGCAGGTCCCGTGTGAAGGAGGCTGGCATGACCCTGCGCCCCGACCCCACCGAACGCGCTGCCCGCATTCTCGCCGAACGCGGTCCCAAGGACCGTCTCGACACCTTCATGATGCTGTCCGGTCAGCAGTATCTCTGGCGCATGCAGGGACCCGAACGGGATCGCCCCGGCGCGGATTTCGCCGAGGCCGTGCGCTGCTACGAGGCGAAGACCGGCAGGGTTCTGGCCCGGCAAACGCACCCGCCGAGCTTCGGCATTGTGCGGTACCGGCAGACCCGCATCGCCGCCGCCCGCGCCGGTCATCGCCGCCAGGAGGCGGAGGCCGGCGCGGCGCTCGGGCCGAACCCGGATGCCGCGATCCGGCGCGCGGCCCCCACCGTCATGCGAGGACCGTAACCCATGCAGATCCTTCATCCCTCTCCCGATGCGATCCGTCTCGCCATGTCACGGATCGAGCGCGCCGTGGAGGCGCATGGCGGACACTGCGACGCCGTCATGGACCGGGGCATCGTTCACCGCAGCGATTGTCGCACTGTGGCCTGCCACGGCGGCTGGTATGCGCTCGGCCGCCTGATGGACCATGCCGCGATTCTTTGGGGCCACGACGAGACCTTCTGCCGGGACCCCGGCGAGACCCTGATGGCGATGAGGCCGGAGGGCTCGGTGACGCCCGTGATGTATTACGAGGGCAGCCATGCGCTGGCGCGGGACCTGGGGTTCATGAACGCGCCGGCGCTGAGGGGCTGGGCGGAGCGGCATCCGGAGTTGTGGGGCAATGCCCATGGCGTGCGGATGTTCGCGGGCGACGGGGCCGCGGCGTTCGGCAAGCCGCCCCATGCGCCGGTGGGCGTGGGCGAGATCGCCACATGGTGGCTGGCGGTGGCGGACCGGCTGGAGGCGGCGATCCCGGCGCATGGCGACCGGAAGGCCGCGCTTGCGGCACTGGCCGAATTCGACGCCTCGGCGCAGGACGGCGTCCAGGATCGAGCCCTGTGCAGGCGGCTGGCGCCTCGTGCGGCAGCCGTACCGGGAAATCCTGCTGTCGCTGCGCAGCGGCTGAGCCTCGGCGGGTCCCCGGCCGGACGCCCGGTTCCACGGTGACAGCCCGCTCCCGGCGCCGGCGGCGCGCACTGCGCCGCGAGGAGCGGAGGGGGGCTGGCGGCTTGCGAGGTCCGGATGCCGGGAGGGTGTCCGGGCCGCCTCGCCATCCTTCCGGAGCCTGCCGATGCCCGACACGATATCCGCCGACTATACGCTCCGCCCGAGCGAACTCGCCGCCACCCTGGCGCTGCTGGTCGAGGCCCGCCAGCCGGTTGTGGTCTGGGGTCCGCCCGGCGCCGCCAAGAGCGCCATCGCGCAGCAGACCGCAGCCGAGGGCTCGCGCCGCTATATCGATGTGCGCGCGCTGCTGCTCGACCCGGTCGACCTGCGCGGCATCCCCTGGCGCGACACCGACGGCCGCACACGCTGGGCGCCGCCGGCCTTCCTGCCGCCGACGGACGATCCGGGCCGCTGGCTCATCAATCTGGAGGAACTGCCCTCGGCGGTCCCGATGGTGCAGGCCGCGCTCTACCAACTGGTGCTCGACCGCAAGGTGGGCGAGTACGAGCTGCCGGAGGGCGCCTCGCTGATCGCCTGCGGCAACCGCGAGAGCGACCGGGGCGTGGTCCACCGGATGCCGACGCCGCTCGCGTCGCGCTTCGTCCACCTGGAGATCAAGGTGGATGCGGATGACTGGCTCGTCTGGGGGGCGGCAAACGGCATCGCGCCCGAGGTGCTGTTCTACATCCGGATGCGCCCGGACCTGCTGCACGATTTCGATCCGCAGTCGAAGGAGAAGGCGTTCTGCTGCCCCAGGACCTGGGAGATCGTCTCCAATATCGTCAATGAGCGCGGCACTTTCGATCCGGCGGTGGAGCGCGCCGTCTTCCGGGGCACCGTGGGCGAGGCGGCGGCGGTCGAGTTCTCGGCCTTCCTCAAGGTCTGGCGCGAGCTGCCCCATCCCCGGGCCGTGCTCGACGATCCCGATAACGCGATCGTGCCGGACAATGCCAGCGCGCTCATCGCGCTCTGCGGCGCGCTCTACCGCATGGCCGACGACATCACGCTGGCCTCGATCGTCACCTACGCCCAGCGCCTGCGCCGGGAGGTCGGCGAGTTCCTGGTCGGCTCCTGCATCCGCCGCGATCCCGACCTCCAGCGCTCGCCCGCCTTCATCCGCTGGGCCGCCGCCCGCACGCAATAGCCGTTCACACGGGAGCACATGCCCATGAATCTCAGCCACGACGCCATGCTGGTGTCCTTGCGCATCGCCGCCTGGTCGGGCCGGCAGCACGACCGCCAGGCCTCGACCCATGTCGCCGTCCATCACGAGGCGAGCGTCACCGCCGGGCGCTACAACAAGTGCCTGCTGCCCAAGGCTGCCTTCGCCGCGCTCACCGCCACCATGAGCGCGGCCAGAACGACCCACTACGCCAACACGCTGCCCTGGGACGACCAGGGGAGCCGTCTGCTCACCGTCGCCAACTATGAGCGCTACACGACGCTGATCGACACGCTCAGGGAGCGGATGGTGCGCGAGCGCGCCCGGTTCATCGAGGACTATGACGACAATATCGACAAGGCCCGGCTCGACCTCGGCAAGCTGTTCCGCATCGAGGACTATCCGTCGAAGGAAGATCTGCAGGGCAGGTTCGGCCTGCGCTACCGGATTATCCCGGTGCCCGACGCCGACCACTTCATGGCGAAGCTCGCTTCCGACGACACCGACCGCGTGAAGCGCGACATCGAGAGCCAGATCGAGGAGCGGCTGCACGATGCGGTGGGCGATCTCTACCGGCGCCTGGGCGAGGCCGTCGAGCGGGTCTCGGACCGTCTCCGGGAGGACGGTGAGGGCAAGCCGCTGGTGTTCCGGGACTCGATGATCGGCAATATCCGCGACCTTGTGGATATCGTGCCGCGGCTCAACATCTTCGGCGATGATGCACTCGCGAAGCTCTGCCAGCAGGTGAAGGAGAAGATCGCCGCCGTCGAGCCGGACGCGCTTCGGCCGTCCAGGAGCTTCGATCCGGTCGCCCGTGCGCGGGTGAAGCGCGACGCGGATGCGCTGGCGGAGACGTTCGCGGGGTATTTCGCGCCGGCGGCGGAGTCTGCACCCGAGCCGATGCGGGAGGCCGCGTGATGGCGGCGCGCCTGCGCTCGGAATCGGCCGGGCGCGTCAGCGGCTGCGTCACCGCGCTGCTGAGGGAGCAGCCCTTCTTCGGCAGCCTGGCGCTCCGCCTGCCGGTTCGCGCGGACGCCGGCCGCAAGACGCTGGCGAGTGATGGGCGCGAGATCCGCTATTCGCCGCAATGGATCGCGGAGACCGACGCCCACCTCATCGAGACCGCCATCGCGCGCGTGGTGCTGGCCTGTGCGCTCAAGCACCACACGCGGCGGGGCGAGCGCGACCCGGAACGCTGGCAGCGCGCCTCGCAGCTCGTCACCCACGGCCTGCTGCGGGACGCCGGCTTCACCCTGCCGTCCGGGGCCGAGGCCTGGGAGGGGATCAGTGTCGAGGAAGCCTATGACCGCCTGCCGGAGCCGGAACCGGAGGGCGGCGGGTCCAGCGATGCCGGTAACCCGCCGTCCGGCGGTGGAGACGCCGGCGCCGATGCGGGACCGGCGCCGTCCGAAGATGAGAGCGACGGTGACGGTGATGTCGGGGATACCGGCGATGCGCCGGATCCTCCGGGCGGTGATGACGGGGACGGCGACGGTTCGCCGGAAACGTCGAACGATGACGGCGCCGGCAACAACGGCAACGGCGCCCCCGCAAGCTGCGATCCGTCGGGCACCGGCGAGGTCATGGACGCGCCGGCCGGTGGCGACGGTGGCGTCGATTCCGCACCTTCGCCGGGCGAAATCACTGCCGAGGAACAGGCCTGGGACGAAGCCATGCACCAGGCGCTCAGTCTCGCGAAGGCCGAAGGCAAGGCGCCGGGCGGCGTCGAGGAGACCGTGCGCGGAGCCCATGCGAGCACGCTCGACTGGCGCTCGCTGCTCCGGCGCTACATGACGGACGCCGTGAAGAGCGACTACAGCTGGAGCGTTCCCAACCGGCGCTTCATCGACTCCGGCCTTTACCTCCCCTCGATCCGTTCCGACGGCATGGACGCCATCGCCGTCATCATCGACACCTCGGGCTCGCTGCCGGCGGCCACCCTGGCGGAGTTCTGGGCGGAGCTGCGCGAGGTCGCCAGCGAGATCCGGCCCAGGCGCATCGTCCTGCTCCAGGTCGACGCGGCGGTGCAGGACGCCGCCGAGTATGCGCCCGACGGGCTTCCCGACGAGATCGCGATCAAGGGGCGTGGCGGCACCGACTTCCGGCCGGGCTTCGCATGGCTGGACGAGCAGGGCGTCCGGCCCGCCGTCTGCCTCTACTTCACCGACATGGAGTGCTCCAGCTACCCCGAGACGGAGCCGGACTTTCCAGTGATCTGGGTCAATCATGCCGGCCCGCCCCGCGCCTGGAACCGCGAGCCCTGGGGAGAACGCATCGACATGGACCCTGCCTGGCACGCCGCACCATGACCGGGACCTGGGGCATTCACGGCGCCGCCGCCGCCGTGCTCAGGCAGGCGCTCGAAACCCTGGCGAAGCTCGCCTTCTGGATCGCATGGACCGCCGATCCCGACCTGTATCCCGATGCCCCGGTCAGCGCCCGCTGCCTGCGCGATGCGGCGGGTGGTCTTCGCAAGGCCGCCGACCATCTCGACGCGGCGGGCGACCGGATCGATGAGATTGACCGCAATGCAAGCAATGCTTAACGTCGTATCAACCCTGTGAACGGAGGACGTCCATGGCCAGCCTCACCATCAGGAACCTGGACGACGGGGTGAAGCGCCGCCTGCGCGTGCGCGCCGCCGAGAACGGCCGCTCGATGGAGGAGGAGGCCCGCGACATCCTGGGCCGCTCGGTCGGCGAGGCGCTGCCGCCCAGGGACCTGGGCCGGGCCATCCATGCCCGCTTCGCCGCGCTGGGCGGCGTAGAGCTCGAACTGCCCGAGCGCGGCCCGATGCGTCCGCCGCCCGAGTTCGGATGAGTGGGCGGCCATGATCGTCCTGGACACCAATGTCGTCTCCGAGCTGATGCGGCTTGCGCCCGAACCCGCGGTCATGACGTGGTTTTCCGGGCAGGATTCGGCCGGGCTTCATCTCACCGCCGTGAGCGAGGCGGAGTTGCGCGCAGGCGCGGCCATCCTGCCTGCGGGCCGGCGCCGCGACCGTCTCACGGCCGAGATCGACGCGGTGATCGGCGAGGATTTCGCCGGACGGGTGCTGCCCTTCGACAGCGCCGCGGCCAGGGCCTATGCCGCGATCGCCGCCGCGCGCCGGTCCCTGGGCCGTCCGATCCTGGAGGCCGATTGCCAGATCGCCGCCATTGCCCGCGCGAGGGATGCGGCGGTGGCGACCCGGAACGCCAGGGACTTCGCGCACTGCGGCATTACCGTGGTCGATCCCTGGACGGCAGGCCCGGCTGCGCCCTGAGCATCGCCGCACGTTCTCCGGTTCCGGGATCGCCGCACCACCCTTCGCTAACCGTTTGAACTGCCCGGTCGCCGCCGTCCAGCACGGCTGTGACGGCATTCCCGCACCCGGTCGGCCTGCGGGCCTGTGCGCCACATCGGACGTTCCCGATTCGGAGCCGTCCGCCGCCCCGGTGACCGCGGCAGGAACCCGATCCCCGTCCGGCGCGCCCGGCGCGTAGCGCCGCCGTCCGCCGCGCTTCCGGGCGCGCGCCTTCTTCCGCCGTTCCCGATATCGCTGCACCGCACCGTCCGCCCGTCTTCACCGCCAGCGACTGTCGGGCTACGCCGCCCGGAGGCGGAGGGCGGCGGGGCGGGGTCGGGCGCGGGACGGCCGGAGAGGGTCGACCGGCGCCGCACCGATACACCCTTCCAGGGAGATTCGCATGAACTTCATCGCCCCCAGGACGGAACCGCTCATCCGGGACATTCCGCTCTCCCGGCTCAGCCTCGCGCCCGAGAATGTCCGCAAGACCCCGCCCGACGCCCAGGCCGACGCTTCGCTCAAGGCCTCGATCGCTGCCCTCGGCCTGCTGGAGAACCTGGTCGTCCGCCCCGATGACCCGTCTGAAGATGGCGCCGAGCGCTACGCCGTGGTCGCCGGCGGGCGCCGCCTCAAGGCCATGCAGGCGCTGGTCGAGGACGGCGTCTTCGATGCCGACCATCCGGTGTCCTGCCAGGTCAGGTCCGGTGATGCTGAGCCCGCCGAGCTCTCGCTTGCCGAGAACGTCATCCGCATCGCCATGCACCCCGCCGACCAGGTGGTCGCTTTCTCCGATCTCGTCCGGGCCGGCCAGCCGGTTGCCGCGATCGCGGCGCGCTTCGGCGCCTCCGAGCGCATCGTCGAGCAGCGCCTGCGCCTCGGCAATGCCGCGCCCGAACTGCTGGAGGCCTACCGGGCGGGCGAGATCGACCTCGAAGTGCTGAAGGCCTTCGCCGTCACCGCCGACCGCGAGCGCCAGAAGGCCGCCTGGGAACGGGTCTCCGCGCAGGGCTACCGCCCGTCCGCCTGGCAGGTGAAGCGCCTGCTGACCGAGGAGCGCGTGCCGGGAACCGCGTCCATGGCCCGCTTCGTCGGGGTCGAGGCCTATGAGGCCTCCGGTGGCGCGGTCATGCGCGACCTGTTCGCCCCCGACGACGACAGCGGCGTCTTTTTCGAGGACCCGGCGCTGCTGGAGACGCTCGCCATGGCGAAGCTGCGCAGCGCGGCCGACGAGCTCGCGACCCGCTGGCGCTGGGCGCGGCCGGTGATCGAGGCGCAGTGGAGCGACACCGCCCGATACGGACAAATCGCGCCGCAGCCCGGCACGCCGACCGAGGAGGAACGGGCCGAGATCGAAACGCTGGAGACCCGCCACGACGAGCTGGTCAATCTCGATGAGGAAGACTGGACCGACGAACTGGTCGCCGAGGGTGAATCCGTCGTGACCCGCCTCGAAGAGATCCGGGGCGCCATCGAGGCGCGCGCGACCTTCCGGCGCGAGGATTTCGCGAGGGCCGGCTGTCTCGTCACCATCGGCGAGGACGGCGCGCTGCTGGTCGTCCAGGGCCTCGTGCGCCCCGAGGACATGCCGAAGCCCGACGAGGCGCAGACCGCCGCGCCGACAGCCGGCGGCGGCCCGGCGGCTCATCCCCGGGACGCAGCCGGAACGCCCGTCTCGGCTCCCATGGCGCCGCCGCGCGATCCGGCGGCCGAGGCGCGCAAGCAGGCGGGCGTCGGCATCGGGCTCGCCGACGACCTGCGCCATGTCCGCACGGCGCTCGTCAAGGCCGAACTCTCCGGGGACTTCGAGGCCGCCTTCGACCTCATGCTGTTCCAGATGGGCCGTTCGCTGTTCGCGCGGGGCTACTGCGACCACGCCCTCGACATCGCGGTCAGGGAAACCCCCGACCGGCCGACGATCCGCGCGAATGACCACGACTTCGCGGACCGGTCGCCGGGCGAGGCCATGCTGGCGGATCTCTCCGGGCTCGCGCTCGACTGGCTGGAGATCGAGGATGACGGCGCGTCCTTCGCCGCGCTCTCGGCCCTGCCGCAGGCGGAGAAGCAGGGGCTGTTCGCCGCCTGCGTCGCGCGCACGGTGAAACCGCAACTCGCCTTCGAGGCCGAGGCGCGGCCCGAGATCGAGGCCACGGTGGCGCGTCTCGATATCGACTTCGCCAGGCATGTGCGCCCGACAGCGGCCCTGCTGTGGTCGCGCCTGCCGAAGGCGCGCCTGCTGGATATCGCCCGTGTCGTGCTCGGGGCCGCCTGGGCGTCGATGCGCGCGAAGTCGAGGAAGCCCGCGCTCGCCGAGGCGATGGAAGCGGCCTTCGCGGCGGGCGAGACGCCGATGGGCCTGAGCGCGCCGATGCACGCCGCCGCGCTCGCCTGGACGCCGCCCGGCTTCCGCGCCTTCGATAGCGGGCGTGTCGTCGAGGCCGCTGCGGAGGCCTCGACCGGGGCCGATGCGGGTAATGGCGGCGAAGCCTCGACCGGGGCGCCCGCGGAGGACACCGGGGATGCGCCAGAGGCCGGGACGGTCGATCCGCCGCGCCGGACGTCGGTCGTCGAGAGCATCGAGTCGCCGGACGAGAAGGCGCGCCGGGCCCTGGCCGCCCGCAAGCACGGCGAGGAAAGCGGCGCGGCCGGTGGAGAGTCCGCTCCGGACAGCCAGACGGAGGAGCGGGCCGCCGCGCCGGCTTCCGCCGATGGCAGCGAAACGGGCGACCCTGCCGGCAGCGCCGCCGGGGAGGCCGAAGATAGCGAGGCGGAGGCCGGCGTCGGCGCCTTGCCCGAGGATCTCGCCGCCGCCATCGACGCCGTCAACCGCGTGCCGACCGCCGATGGCAAGCCGCGCGTCGTCTTCGCCCATGTCGGACCCGAGCCGGGCCGGGCCAACGGCCATGCGCCGGATGCAACGGAGATCCCCGAGTTCCTCCGAAGCGTCCACTGACGCCCGCTCCATAACCACGGCAACGCCCCGCTTCCGGCGCCCACCCAGCCGGGAGCCTGCCCCGGCCACCCAGCCGGGGGCGGGGCGTTGCCTTTTCCCATGTCCCGATCGTGGAGGGCCCCGCATGAGCCCCGCCGCCCCGCCGACCGTTATCCGCGCGCGCATCCATGAGAGCGCCGTAAAGCGCGTCACCCGCATCTATGCCGCAACACTCGCCGACATCTTTGCCGAGACCCTGCAGAACAGCCGCAGGGCGGGCGCCGCCCATATCCGCATTGCCGTCACGCCGTCCGCCGGGCCGCCCGACGGCGCCGGCGAGACCCTCCGCACCGTCACCATTACAGATGACGGCAGGGGCATCGCCGATCCGGCCGTGCTGCTGAGCTTCGGCGAGAACGGCTGGTCCGACGACCTTGTGCGCCGCGAGGATGCCGCCGGGTTCGGCTTCGCCAGCCTCGCGCGCCATGGCTGCATCGTGTCCTCGCGCCCGCACAGGCCCGAACCCGGCGCCCTGCCGGGCTGGCGGGTCGAGCTCGCGCCGGAGCATTTCCTGGGAGAGGCCGAAGCCGAAGTCCATGCCGACCCGCATGCACCTTTTCCGGAGGGCACGGCGATTTCCTTCCTCACCGCCGAAGCGCCGGTGGCCATCCGCAGCGCCGCGGCGCATGCCGCCCGGCATTATCCGCTGCCGGTAGTATTCGGGGACGGCGCGGAGGGCGGGCCGGAAGCCCCGGGCGGCGAGCTCCCGCGCCGGGCCTTCCTCGACGGCGCGGTCCGCAGCGAGGGCTGGCGCGGGCTCCTCTTCGGCGTCTTCCGCGACCGCCATTACCGCTACAACGATCCCGACCTCAACTTCTTCGGCCTCACCCTGCCGGTCGGCCTGCCGGCGGTCGAGACCGTCCGCGGCCATGTCTGGACCGTGCGGGCCGACACAAGGGACTGCCCCGACCTCGAACTCGTCCTGCCGGCGCGCAAGGAAGCGGTCGAGAACGACTTCCTGAAGAGGATGCGCGACGCCGCCCGGCTCGCCATCTACCGCGCCATGGCGCACGATCCCGACCCGCGGCCCGCCTTTGCGGACTGGAGCCGGGCGCGCGAGGCCAGCATCGATATCGCCCCGCCGCCCGCCATACTGCTTCCCTGGCGGCCTTCGGTGGCGGACGACAATGACTGGATCGGCACGGGCGGACCCGCTCCCGCCGGCGACGGCGCCCTCGTCATGGCCGCCGACCCGGAGCCGCCCGAGGCGCAGGCGCTCTGGCGCGC